>NZ_VCBX02000003.1 GCF_005938745.2 Rhodococcus sp. KBS0724 | reverse complement strand
GTCGTTCTGACCCTCATCTGACGAAAGGCATTTCCTTCCAATGAAACTCACCCAACGCATAGGGTTCGCCGTCATGGCTGCCGCTGTCGTGGCGGTCGGGGCAGGATGCGGGTCCGACGACTCCGATACCCCCGCCGACGTGGCGACGACCGCCGCTCCGGACGTGTCGGCACCGCCGAGCAACGTCCGGTGGCAGGACTACCAAACAATCGCGTTGCCTGTCGCCGACCAGGGACCGAAAACCAACTCCGGTTCCGGCCCGGTCAGCGGCTTCACCCACGATCCGCAGGGCGCGGCGCTCGCTGCGATTCAGCAGACGGTGCGCCTTTCGGTCGCTCCGGATCACCAGTGGCCCGGTGTCGTGGCCGCAGGTGTTGCCCCTGGTCCTGCTCGTGACGACTTCGCGATCAGCCGACAGTTGCTCTCGTTCACTGCTCCGCCGGCTCCGGCGGAAGCACCGAAGATCGTGGGCTACGAGGTCACCGACTACAACACCGACAACGCAGCGGTGACGGTGTACTCCTCGTTCCCCGATCAGTCGTTCGCCGCATCACAGGTGAAGGTGGTGTGGTCGGGCGAGGACTGGAAGCTACTGCTCCCAGGCGACGACGAGACCAGCGGCCGGGTGAGTTCCGTCGACGGGCTTCCGTCGTCGGCGATTTCATTGGCGGCCAACCGATGAGGGCCACGAAGCAGCAGCCGCAGAGCAACGAGGACGAGTCCTTCATCCGTCGCAAATGGACGTTCTACCTTGCGCTGATCATCGTGGTCGTCGTTGTAGTGGGCGGTGTGATCGCCGTGGTGATCAATCGCAGTAAGACCGACGAACCGACCGCGCAGCCTCAACCGGGAACGACGATCTCTCCTCAGCAAGACCGCTCGGACTGGGGATTGCCGTACATCGACGAACTCGGATTCCGGGTCGAAGTACCCCCGAACCCGAACGGTGTCGCTCTCGATCAGGATCGTTCCGGCCAACCGGACCGGGGCGCAGCTGATTACGCAGCACTTCCGCCCGCTGGGGTGATGTGGCAGAAGGTGCAGAACTTCCCGATGCCGTTCTCCACTTCGGATGGCCCGTCGAAGGTTGACGGGGCTCTGGCCACCGGTTTCGCGCAGACACCGCAAGGAGCGGCGTTGGCCGGGTTCCAGACCGTCAACCGCGCCCAGTCGAGCTATCAGGGCGCCGTCGCATTCTTGGAACGCCGGGCAGTGGCTACCACTCCCGAATTGGAAGCGGAGCGGAACTCAAGCCTGGTCGATGCTCGCCAAGCAGTTGCCGATGGTCGAACCGGCGCTCTGGGTGCGCCGCTGATTCGGCAGGAAGCGTACCGACTCAAGTACTGGTCGCCGGATTACGCGGTAGTGGAGTACGCGGCTAACAACGTCGCCGGAAACGGATGGACCACCGCGTCTCTTGAGCTCGTGTGGCGCGACGGTGATTGGTTCGTCAAGATCGCTCCGCGCACGGCGGGCGATCTGGGGTCGACTCCGACGTTAGCGGGGTGGACGCGATGGCCAGGAAAGTAGTTCTCGCACTCGTCCTCGCACTGCTGGTGATGTTCGGTGGGGCCTCTGTCGCCTCGGCGCAGGACGCACCGCAACCTCCCGGCGATTCACAGGCGGAGGAGGAGTCGAACGGAACGTGCGATGTAGTCGGCGGTATCGCGGCCGGGGTAGCTACAGCTGCGATCCCCGTCCTCGGCGGCTTCTTGGGTGACGCGGCGGGTGGGCTGTGCGAGGCCGGCGGCAATCCGGTCACGGCGGTGACGAACTTCGCGGGCGACAAAGTCAACGAGATGTGGGATTCGCAGTTCGGCGACATCGTCAAGTCGTTCCTCGAAGCTATGGCTCAGGTGTTGACGATGGCGATGACGTGGTGGATCAAGCTGCCGAATCCGGATCTGGCGAATTCGACGCCGCTCCAGGCGATCACGGAGTACACCGGCTGGATTCAGTTGGCGTTGCTGACCGCGTCGGTGATTTTCATGGCCATCAAACTGGCGGCCGCGAAACGTCACGCACTGCTCAACGAAGCGGAGGAGACGTACAAGGCGTTGGCGCGCACGGTGTTCGCGACGACGATGTTCGCCTCGATCATCGCGTTGGCCACTCTGGCCGGTGACCGGTTCGCCGAGTGGATTGTCGACGACACCTCGAACAAGGACCCGATCGGGATGGTGAACTCGATGCTCGCGGTCAGCGCCTTCACCGGTGCTTCTCCGGGGCTGCTGTTCGTGATCGGCCTGGTGGGGATCTTGGGCGCGCTGGCGCAAGCTGCGTTGCTCGTGGTCCGTCAGGGCTTGTTGATCGTCGCTGTCGCGGCTGTGCCGGTTGCGGCCGCTGCGTCCGGAACGAGTACGGGATCGCAGTCGTACCAGAAGTTGGTGTCCTGGATTCTGGCGTTTCTGCTGTTCAAGCCCATCGGCGCGCTGGTGTATGCGATGGCATTCCTTTCCGCTCAGGACTCGGCGCGAATCACCGAAGGGCAGACGCCGACGGCGGATCAGTTCCAGCAGTCCTTGATCGGCATCATCTTGCTCGCGCTCGCGGCTGCGGTTCTGCCGGCGTTGCAGCGGTTGATCGCTCCGGCGGTCGCGGCCGTGGGGTCCGGCGGCTCGGGCGCGGCGGCGACGGGCATGGCGTTGATGGCTGGCGCTGCGGCATTTACCGGTGGCAAGTCGATGGCGGCCGGTAAGTCGGCCGGCGCAGGCAGCAAGTCTGCGGGCGCGTTCAGCGGCGGACCCGGCGGCGGAAACAGTGGCGGGTCCTTCGCAGGTGGCGGTCGTCCGGGCGGCGGAGGCGGCGGCGGTGGCGGCGGTGGTTCACGCGGCGGCGGCCGCGGAGGAGCGTTCGGTCAGCCGCCGAACACGCGGACCTCTCCGGCATCTGGCCGCACTTCTCAAGGTGCCAGCGGATCGCGCAGCGCGAGCAGTGGCGGCAAGGGATCCGGCGGCGGATCGAAGGCGAGTAAGGCGATCGGCGCAGTCGGCTCGGGTGCGAAGTCCTCCGATCGCGGCGCGGGAGACCTTGCCGGGGACCGGTATTCGAGTAGTCAGACCGATCTGGGAAGGAACACGATTCGGCGATGAGCACCACAAACGAGAACGGTTTGCTCTACACGGGCTGGACCAAGCCACGTAATTCCGGGTTGTTCGGTCTGACGTGGGGCACGACGATCGTCTGCTTCGTGCTGGTGATCGCGGTTATGGGATCGATGTTGGTCGGTGGTTTCAAGGTCGGCCTGACGGTGTTGGCGGTTTCCGTCGTCGTTGCTGCCCCGCTGGTGTGGGGCAGGGACGGACGGAGTGGATACGAAATGACGGTATTGAGAATGCAATGGCTCCGGACGCGCCGTCGGCGCGAAAACATTTACCGCGGTGGACTTTTCTCTGAAATCCCCGGCGGGAAGGCACTTCTGCCCGGCGTGGCCGCGGACACGAAACTCTACGAGGGTGAGGACGCCGCCGGGTACCGGTTCGGGATGATCCACATGCCCAAACTTCACCTGTACACGGTGGTCCTCAAGGCGTGGCCGCAGGGCGATGAAGCGGTCGATCAGTCGATGATCAACGAATGGGTGGGGGAGTGGGGTGTCGTCCTCGCCTCGATGGGTCAGACCTCGGACGTGGTCTCGGTCGTCCCGGTGATCGACTGCGTTCCCGAGACCGGAAACCGGTTGCTGGCGGAGGTCATTCGTCAGACCGAACCGGATGCACCGCAGTTGGCGCAGGACTCGAACTACGAGGCGGCTGAACTGTTCGCCACCGAGCAGGCTCAACTTCTTCCCCGTTTGGCGGTCACGTTCCGTGCGACCACCGATGCTCGTAAGAAGGACCCTTCGGAGCAGGCCGTCGAAATCGGTCGCAGGCTTCCCGGTCTGTGCGCCGCGATGCGCTCCGCCGGAGTCGGCGTCCGCCCGATGGCAGCCTCGGACGTCATTTCCTTCGTTCGCCGCTCCACCGATCCGGCCTCGCAGGAAGACATCGAACGCGCCGACGCGACGGTGGAAGGACACGGTTTGGACTGGTCCGATGCCGGCCCGATCTCGCATGAAGAACGCTTCGACCAGTACATCCACGACGGTGCCCGCTCGGTGACCTGGGAAATGGAGATGGCGCCGACCGGCGCGGTCGACGAAGGCGTGTTGCGCCGCATCCTCGCGCCGAACCCCGACATCCCACGTAAGCGGGTCGCGATCGTCTACCGCCCGCACACGGCCGCGGATGCAGTCAAGATCGTCGACAACGACTACAAGAACGCGCTGATCGCCGAACAGGGCGGCAAAGGCATCGGCTCGGTCACCGCGACGTTGAAGGTGGAAGCGACCGCCCGTGCCCGTGAGGAACAGGCGCGTGGTCACGGACTGGTGCGGTTCGGCATCTTGATCACCATCACCGAACCTCTCGACGGGGACATTCCGGCGATCGACGCGATCATCAAGGACCTGTCCGTGCAGGCGCGGTTGAAGGTGCGCCGCGCGTACCGCTACCAAGCTGCCGGGTTCTACGGCTCCCTCGGCATCGGCGTCATCTTGCCCGAGCACGCCTCCATGCCGTCGGCGATGGCCGGATAGGCGGCGCGGTCATGGTCAAACTCCTCACCGAAGAACAGCGCCGGCAAGTGCTGGCACGCTCCCACGGCCCCACCCTGGCCGGTGTCCTGGCTCGTCATCACCTCAAGATGGACGACAAACGCCGCCGGAACCTGGAGGCACAGAAGGCAAGCGAAGAACAAGAAGGGTTCCTCCTGCCTGCCCTCAAGCTCTCCGACCGCGGCTATCGCGGTGCGGGCGGTGGCCGGATGGCCTCGGTCGGCCGTCAGGTCGAATACCGCGCATCCTCGGCGCAGGCGGCCGGCATGTGGCCCTGGGCCGTCGGAGCCGGTGCGCCGCTGATCGGGACACCGGTCGGGCGTCATCTGCTCACCGGCGCCCCGGTCCTGTTCGACCTGTTGTCCTGGTTCGTCGAAGGCCTGATCACCGCCCCGGTCGGGTTCGTTCTCGGACTCAACGGATACGGCAAGTCCTCGTTCGTGCGCCGGATGGTGCTCGGCGGTGTCGCGCAGAAGGTGACCACCCTCGTTCTCGCCGACGTGAAGCCGGACTACCGCAATCTGATCGAGGCCGTCGACGGTCAGGTCATCGACCTCGGATACGGGTACGGCCGGGTCAACCCTCTCGCCGGTGGTGTCCTCGGCTCGATCCTGCCTCGGCTGGCGGTGTTCCCGGAGCTGGCCCGCAAGATGCTCACCGAACTACGGGCACGCCAGTTGCAGACCATGTCCGGACTGATCGAACTTTCCCGTGGCAGTGCGGTGCGCGACTACGAGGAAACGATCATCTCGTCCTGCATCGAGATCCTCTACAACGAAAAGGGCTTCACCGCGGAGAACCCGCCGTTGATCGAGGACATGTACAAGCTCGTCAAAGAAGGCCATCCGGAGCTGATGGAGAACGCGGCCGCCGTCGGCGAGCACGAGTACCGCGAAGCGACCCGCGATCTGCAACGTTCACTGCGCGGGCTGGTCAAGGGCTCGTTCGGTGAAATCTTCAACGGCCACACCACCACCGAAATCGACCTCGACGCCCCTGCGATCTGCATCGACGTCTCGCACATCCCCGAAGGCCACACCCGTCTCAAGGCCGCGGTCATGTTGGTGTGCTGGTCCGACGGCTTCGCCGCCATCGATGCCGCCCACGCCCTCGCCGATGCCGGCCTCGGACCGCAGCGCCGCTTTCAAGCTGTCATGGACGAGCTCTGGCAGGTGCTCGGGCTGGGTGAGTTCATGGTCGATCGCGTCAACTCGCTGACCCGATTGAACCGCACGATCGCGACCGCGTTGTGGATGATCACGCACACGATCACCGACCTCGAAGCCATGGGCTCGGTGTCGGCGGCGAACAAAGCGAAGACGTTCATCGAACGTGCCCGCGTGAAGGTCATCGGCGCTGTTCCGGAAGCGGAAATCGACCGCCTCGAGCGGATCGTGAAGTTCACCGGCACCGAAGCCGACATGGTCACCGGTTGGTCTTCACCGCCTGCTCGCACCGGCGAGCGGCGCAAAGAAGGTGAGCCGAAAGAGCCGCCGCCCGGTCAGGGCAAGTTCCTGATCAAGGTCGGTGAGACCCGCACTCCCGGAATCCCGGTGCAGCTGATCTTCACCCCGTCGGAAATCGCATCCGGCATTCACGACACCAATTCCCGGTACGGCGACCTCACCTCGGACGCCCTGAGCGACGACGACGGTTTCGAAGGAGAGGGCGCGGCATGATCGCCGAACGCAAGTACAAGTCGCTCACCCCGCAATTGCGGGCAGCTGCGGTCAAGAAGGTCGCCGAGCTGACCACGAAGGTGTCCTCGCGGTGGAAGGCGATCGTGCTGGTCGCCGAAGCGTTGGAAGTGCATCCGAACACGCTCCGGAACTGGGTCAACGCAGATCCGGAGATGGCCGCGACCCGGCGCGTCGACACCGCTCGTCTCGAACAAGAGCACCGGGTCCAGCTCGCGGCTGCGACGGAGCTGATCAACGAACTCTCCGATCACCTCCACGGCCGCAGGCAGTAGGGGCAGGTCACCTGAAATCATGGACGTGAAAAAGATCGGCGCATTCTGCGGCGCCGCACTGCTGGGCTTGGTGATGATCGTCGTGGTCATCATCGGTCCGGCCACGGAGAATCCCGATTGCGTACCCGGCGGAGGTCGGGTCGGATCGGTGGCTCCCGCCGGCTCACTGGTCAAGCCGACCAAGAGCAGCGAGACCACCGATACTTCGGGATTCGGTGCGCGCTGGGGAACCCAACACCAGGGGATCGACCGCGCCGGTCCCGTGGGCACGCCGATCTACGCATTCACCGACGGCCGAGTCGTCGCGGCCGGCCCTGCCGCCGGATTCGGCAACTGGATCATTCTCGATCACCAGATCGACGGGAAGGTTTACTCGACCGTCTACGGGCATATGTTCGACGACGGCGTTCTGGTCAAGGTCGGCGACCAGGTTTCCGCTGGTCAGGAAATCGGCAAGATCGGCAACGCCGGCGAGTCCACCGGCGCCCACCTTCACTTCGAGGTGTGGGACGGTGGCCGTTTGCCTGACGGCGCAGGGACCGCCGTCGATCCGGCGCCGTGGGTCGACAAGGCCGCCGAACCCGGTGCCGCTGCACCAGCGCCCGCACCAGGACAGGAACCTGCACCGAGCAACCCAGCTGAACCGGGCACCGGCGGACTGAATTCCAGTCAGCTCGCTCTCGCAAAGCAAACGGTGGCAGTCGGGGAGTCGCTCGGGGTTCCCGAACAGGGAATCGTCGTCGCCCTGTCCACGGAGAGCCAGGAAAGCACGTACCGGATGCTCGCCAGCTCCAACGTCCCGGAATCGCTGCAATACCCGCACGACGGCGTCGGCTCCGACCACCTCTCGGTCAACCAGTTTCAGCAGCAGGTCACCATCTGGGGGACCGCGGAAGAGCTGATGAACCCGGTGACCGCGAACGTGAAGTTCTACGACGCCTTGCTCAAAGTGTCGGGGTGGCAATCCATGCCGGTCACTGTGGCCGCTCAGACGGTGCAGGGTTCGGCGCATCCCGAGTTGTATGCCGACGACGAACCGCTCGCCCGTCAGCTCGCCGCCCAGTTCAAGGGCGCAGGGAAGGACCTCACGCCGCAAGAGTTGGCCGATATCGCCAAGGTCGGTGTTGCGACAGCGGTCGTCGACGGCGGTGTCGGTGTCTGCACTCCAGGAGTCTCGAACTCCGGCGGACCGCAGTTCAAGCCGGGTGGACCGTTCGGCGCGAACGTCATCGCGGCCGCCTCTCGCTGGATCGGTACGACCTACGCGTGGGGCGGCGGCGATCAGAACGGCCCGACCAAGGGCATCAGCGACGGCGGCGGCGCAGGAGATGCGAACGGCGATCCGAACAAAGTCGGATTCGACTGCTCCGGTCTGACGCTGTACGCGGTGTTCCAAGCCTCCGGCGGACAAATCCTGCTTCCGCACTTCACCGGAAGCCACTCAAATCCCGGTCAGCTGTACGACGCTCGGGGACAGGACATTCCGTTCGATCAGAAGCAACCCGGCGACCTGATCTACTTCGGCGCCGGTGGGGACACCCACCACGTGGGCATCTACTACGGCAACGAAAACGGCCAGGACATGCTGCTCAACGCCCCGCAGTCCGGGCAAACCGTCTCCATCATGCCGCTCTCGGGTTGGGCCGGCGAAGACATGTACGTCAAGCGTTTCGGATAAAGGGAGAACACGATCATGACTCGCACACGCAACACTGCGGCCGCTGCCCTGCTGGCCGGGGCGCTTCTGCTCGCCGGATGTGGTTCCGGAGGTGACGGGCACGACAATCATCCCCTCGACGAGGGAGGCCCCGCCGACAGCTCACTGACGACCCCGCCCCCGCCGCCGCTGCCGGGTGCATTCGCCGGAGTCGACCAGAACGATCCGGAATCGGTCATGGTCGGCGCAGCGCAAGCCCTGTTCTCCTACGCCCCCGCCGAGGAAGCGAACCAGCTGGCCGCAGCACAGCGGGCCGCGCCGCTCTTCGACGAGCGGTACTACTCGGAGAACTCCGGTTCCTTCATCGCCCTCGCCCCGATCACCGGCAAACAGTGGCAGAGCTGGGCGGACGAGGGCGCGATCGTCACAGCATCGGCGAGTGTGACCAGCGACGAACACCCGGCCGATCAGCCGGCGAAAGTTTCCCGCGTTCTCGCGGTCACACAAACAGCAACCACACCGGAGGGGAAACCATTGAGCAGCACCACCTTCGCGGCATACATGAGCGCGACCAAACTCGGCGTCTGGCGCGTGAGTGCGGTGGCCGTGCGATGAGTCACGAACTTCTCTACGCGACCGGAACCGCTGCCGGTGAGCCGGCGGCGGCACTGGGCATCGCCCTCGAAACCTTGCAGGAACTGCTCGGCGAACTGGAGTCGAACAACACTTTCGTTGTCGTGCAGGGACATTCGCACACCATCACGCCCACGTCAGTGCAGCAGCCAGGGATGATGCGCAGCGAACGCCCCGGCTACATCGCCACCGTCACCACCGTCGTGGAGATCTCATGAGCGGGGGAGCGCACCGTCTGCTGAACTGCGCAGTTGTGCTCGCGGTCGTCGGGGCCGGTGTCTGGGGAACGGTCACTGTTCGCGAGTTGATCGCACCGGTCACCGATTCCGCGGCGTCGACGTCGGGTCAGGTGGTCCGGGTCGTCGACGGCGACACTGCCGATGTCCGTCTGGCTTCCGGCGAGGACGTCCGGGTCCGGATCTTGGGGATCGACACTCCGGAGACGGTGAAACCCGATGCGGCGGTGCAGTGTTGGGGACCGGAAGCGAGCGCCTGGGCGCACACGATGCTCGACGATGCAGCGGTGACGTTGACGGGCGACCCTCGCTCCGACGATGTCGACCGATACGGCCGATCGCTGCGTTATCTGACCTTGCCGGACGGCACCGATTACGGCGTACTTGCGGCGCGGGAGGGTATGGCGCGGGCGTACGTCTACGGCAACACACCTATCGAGAAGACCGCGGAAATAGCTGGGGCGCAAGAGGATGCGCGTTCGGCAGGAATCGGACTCTGGGGTCCGCCGTGCAACGGAGAGGCAAACTGATGAGTACCAGGACAGTGAAAGATCCATCAGCCTCGGACGGGCTGTTGCCGGCGGTGCTCATCGCCGGTTTAGTGGCGGTGGTCGGTGGCAGCGTGTGGGCAGGTATCCACCTCGGGACCGACCAGGCCGCGCCGGGAAACCCGATCGCGATCGTCAAGGGCTTGATTCGAGGTGAACTCGTGTGGGAGACCGGGTCGACCCTGGTGGTTGCCCTGGTCCTGGCAGCAGTGATCGCTCTCGTGGTGGCCACGGCCGTGCTGGTGCGGCGGGTGCAGGGGGAGAAGACCCGCATCGACGCGAAAGCGAAGGTCATGGGCACCGGACGCGACATCAAGGGCATCACCGAAAAGGAATGCCGCTCGGTCGCGTACAAGAGCTTGGGCATGAAAGAAGAGCTCAAGGACCGAACGAAAGCGGTCGGGGTGCAGATCGGGAAGCACCTGCTCACCGGGCGGATGCTGCGCGGCAGCTACCAGGATCTTCACTGCGACATCTGGGGACCGCGTACCGGTAAGTCCTCCTCTCGGGTCATTCCGGCGATCCTGTCGGCGCTGGGAGCGGTGCTGACCACGTCGGATCGACCAGGAGACGGGAAACACGGTCAAGGCCCGGTCGGTGGACTGGGGAACCTACAGCGACCCGGCCAAGCCCGTCGCGAAGGGCAAAGTGCATGTGAACACCCTCGTTCCGCGGAAGGTATGGGTGTTCGATCCGCAGGGCGTCGCCGGTGAGGAACCGACGTGGTGGTGGAATCCGTTGTCCTGGGTCACCGACGAGGTCAAGGCCGCTGACCTGGCGGAACACTTCGCGGCTGGTGACGACGGAGTCGAGGCGAAAAAGGACCCGTTCTTCGATCCGGAAGGGCAAGACCTGGTCGCCGGGCTGCTCCTCGCGGCCGCTGTCGACAACCGTCCGATCACCGATGTGTACCTCTGGGCGACGCAGGAGACCAACGACGAACCTGTCGCAATCTTGAAGGAGGCGGCCGGCGGGAAGTACGCGATGCAGGCAAGTGGCCTGGCGGCGCAGTACAACCAGACCGAAAAGCAGCGTTCCGGTGTTTTCACCACGGCGAAGAAGATGATTCGCTCGCTCAAGCTTTCCGCGGTCCATCCGTGGGTGCGACCGATGGGTCCGGGGGACAATCGTCCGCATTTCGATCCTCGGGCGTTCGTCGCGAACGACGAGACGATGTACAGCCTCTCGCGAGAAGGCAACGGTTCGGCCGGTCCGCTGGTCACAGCTCTGACGGTCGCGATCATCGACGCCGCTGAGCAGCTGGCCACCAGCTCCCCGAAGGGCCGTCTACCCAAGCCGCTGATTGCAGCTCTCGACGAGGTCGCCAACGTGGTGCGCTGGACGAAGCTCCCCGGCCTCTACAGCCACTACGGCTCACGCGGCATCCTGATCATGGCGATCTTGCAGTCCTGGTCACAGGGCGAGGACGTGTGGGGCGCCAAGGGCATGAGCAAACTGTGGTCCGCCTCGAACGTGCGCGTCTACGGCGGCGGCGTCGCAGTCGACGACGGCAACTTCCTCAAGGACATGTCCACCGCGATCGGTGAGCACTGGGAAATCACCGGCTCCGTCTCCAACAGCGGCAACGGTCGCAGCGTCTCCAAGCACCGAAGCAAGGAACGCACCCTCACCGAAGCCGAACTCGAAGCGCTACCCCGCGGCCGCGCGGTCGTACGTTCCTCGGGTAACTCACCGACGCTGGTGAAGACAGTGCCCTGGTGGGAGGGACCGAACAAGGACGCTGTCGTGGCCTCGATCAAGGTTCACGATCCCGAACCGGAGAAGACCCTGGCGAAGGCCGTCACCAAGGTCGGCGCCGTCGACGCAGTGGAGCTGGTCGCATGAGCACCGATTTCGACTTCCCCGGATTCGCCGACGACTTCGAGCCGCCACCGGAAGGTGCCTACGACGAGGTGCCGATCGACGACCCCGGCGACCCGGCGCCCGCTGTTGATCCCGGCATCGCTGCGCCGGCCGAACCTGCCGCTGCGCTCAGTGCGCAGATGGAAGGGTTCGTGGCACGGGCGATGGACAAACGGATCAGCAAGGAAGCCGATGCGATCGCAGCCGCGAAGTTCGAGGAAATGCTCACTCCCGAACTGCATGCCCAGCTCCAGGAAGCCGCACAAGCGCGCCTCGCCACGCAGCTCGCGGCGGCGCTCGAGATCCCGGAGGAACCCGAACCCGAGCCTGAACCGCAGATGGTGTTCGGCTCGGCAGAAGAATTCATGCGCGACTGGCTCGCCCCGACCTACCGCCGTCAGGTGATGGACACACCTTCGCGTGTGTGGTGCCCGCAGTGGTGGAAGCACGAGGAAGCGGTCAACCGCGTCGAAGCTCTCTGGCGGGCGTGGGAGTACCTACGCCTGGATGCGAAGACCGGCATGAGTGTGTGGTGGCGCGATCACGCCGATCACCACATGGAAAAGCTGTTCGCCGGCGATGGCCCCTTCAAAGCGTGCTCGGCCGAGCGGGGCCACAAAGGTTCCGTGAAGCCACTGCCCACCGACAAGGCTCCGGACGCACTGTTCCCCGATCAGCGCGAGACGTGACCCCCGCGAAACCGCACTTTCGGCCCGCACCCGGCGGACCGGTCCGACGAAAGGTGAGAACAGATGTCCGATGACGAAGTAGGCACGATCGGCCGCGAAATGGGCATGGCGATGCGCGTGGCAATGCAGGTGATGAGCCGACTCGCCGAGCAGATGGCCCGCTCCCGCGAACAACGGATGCGGGACGCACAGCATCGCAGCGAACAGGCAACTCGCGAGTACGCCGAACGTCTCAAGGTCGAACGGACAGCCGCCGAGACGCAGCTCCGAGGAGTCTCGGACAAGCAGTGGTGGGATCAAGCAAAGCCGGAGGCGATCACCGACGCCTACTTGCAGGCAAAGGCGTGGAGCCCTGAATCGGAGATCGCTGCCCAGGCTGCACACAAGATCCGTTCCGAAGTCCACCAGCGATACGGCTTCGACGTCGACAACGATCAGGCAGCACGGGACTTCCTCGCCTACGGCCGTGCATACAAGGACGTCGCCGGTACGGAGCAGAAGCGGGCTGCGCAGGATCGCGTCGAAGCTGGTGCTGCGATGACCGCGGCCGAGAGCGCCGACCGTAAAGCCGAACGCGCAGCGGTCGAGCTCGAAGAGGCGAAGACGTGGGCTCGGGAGAACACTCCAGAGTGGTTCGCCGTCTGGGAGCAGACGTACGGCCCGGATGCGGGGAAGGACGAACGGACCGAAGCCGAGAAAGAACTTGTCGGGGACTGGCAGCGATCGCAGCCCGAAAAATCAACGGCAGTCGAGGAAGGCAACCGCGTCCAGGGTGACGATGAGCGTGGCGAAGCTGTCGAGAAGTATGACTCCGCTGACCGGCGGACCACGTTCGCGAACAGCATGCACGCGGCCGGCGTCGACTCCGAAGCGATCGCAGCTCGCATGTCGGCCGACACTGCGCAGGGACGGCCCGCTCGCGATGCGGTCCGCACCGGACCGGGCAAGCCGCCAGTCGCACGGAAGGGGAAGACGAACAAGTCACAGGGGCGCGACCGCCAACATGCCGGCCGATAGGTAGGTAATCCAAAGAAGCACGAAGGCCCCGCACACAATCTATGCGGGGCCTTCCGTGCTCTCGACCAAGGAAGTCAGGCTACGCGCTGGTGACTTTCGGTCGACGCTCTCCGTGCCCGGACGAAGCGCCGGAAGAGATCAAGCAGGTCGTCGTCCTTGGCATGCGCTCGGTGGGTCATACTGATATTCGTGGCGCGACCACGTTCCAGCCCGGGCTGGATTTTGAGAACATCCTTCGGGGACGTCAGGACCTTACCGTCGCTGGCTACCACCGCACGCTCCATTTGTGCGTAGCTGAGCACGCTCGTTTCGTAATAACGACGCGCAGACATCAACAGCGTAGAGCGGGCCCACGCTCGCGGAACCAGGACAAGCGGCTTTCCGTCCGCAACCGGCAGCATCAGCACCTTGTCCGTCCACCCTCTCGCATGGGGATCCCACACCTGCCTGGTGAATCTCTCGACACGATGTCGGCCAGATCGGAACTGCGGAAATTGCTCGACCATCTCGGCAGTGAAATTGGCCAGCGGTTCAAATACGATTCTCGTGGTGATGTCTGATGTGATGTCGCGATCGATACCCTCGACAAACAGTGGAAGATCCTCGATCTGACGGAGCACACTCACCCTGATCAGCGCCTCAAGTTCAGTGTTAAGGCTCGTCCAGATCCAGGACCCGACTTCTCCGGCCCCACCGTGGCCACTGAAACTATTGGCGGCCAATCCAAGTCGTGTCTCCCATGGCTCAACGAACCGCTGCAAAAGTTCGAGGCCTTGTCGACGTGCGACCCCGCCAGGAGTGAGCACGCATCGAGTAACTTCAGCAAAGAAACTCTCAGTACATTGATTTGCCTGTGCAGCAAATGGATCCGTGCCGCCGGCAAGCCGAATTGCATACGGGTCGACGAACATCCTGTTGTCGACCGAGATGTCAACGTCAAGGAAAGGCACGGGATCCGAGATCCCGTAGTAATCGGTAATGAGAGCCACAGCTCCCCCTTCTTAGGTTGTGGCCCAAGGAGGAGGAGGGACTACCTGTCCCAGGAAACTCCTGTACGCTCACGCCGACTCTCCAAAGTCATCGCCGCGCCCTCGGGCCGGTCCTGCCTCGACCTGACGTTTCAGGATCGAGACAGTTAGATGCGGGTGGTCGGCAGACGCCTGCAAGCATCGGCCGACCACTCATTTTTCGTTCCGGACGCCCTTGTGCTGCTGCGAGCTTCCGTTGAGAATCTTTCCGGTGGATGTGTCGCGTTTGAACCAGGTCTTCCCGACCTTGAATTCGCTGCGGCTTTTGACTGCGCCGACGCGATGTCCGCGCCCCGTGTTCTTCGCCATCTCGACTCCTGTTCATGATCTACAGTGTTGCAGTATTACAACACTGTATCGATATCGTACCACATCACGTTTCGGTACTGAAACAGTCTCCTGAGGCGTTAGGATTGCCGAGTGAGAGGAAAAACGCAATGACACAGGCTGTAGAACTGGAGAAACTCGTAGGTGTTCTGGATTCGCGAATCACGGCGGAACACATTTCATGGAGAACGGCCGCAAGCCAGATTGGCGTGAGCCCGGCCCTCCTGTCTCGGCTCCGAAACGGTCTTCAACCCGATCTGCAGTCCTACGCCAAGATTGTGCGGTGGCTGGATATGTCCGCCGATGACTTCCTCGCCGAACCCGCACATTCAGTTCGTGGAGACGACAGCGACCAGCGGGAGCTCGAGACAGAAGTAAGTGCACTTCTCCGAGCACGTGCAGATTTGAACGAACAGGACAAGAAGCATTTGGAGGACATTTTCCGCTTGACGTTGGCGCACGTACGTGCGGGCAAAGCTGGATCTTGAGCGACGAATGGCAACGACAAAGAAGGCTCTTCGACAACTCGCCGACGAAGTCAGAGCAGAACTCGGATTGAGTCGGCACGATCCGTTCGACCCGCACATTTGGGCACAGGAGTACGGGGTCCCGTTCATTTCCCTGAACGACGTACCGTTGCCCGCGGAAGCGAGACGCAGATTCATCGTCGATGCGCCGGAACTTTGGTCCGCCGCGCTCGTTCAGAACGGAACGGGTCATGTCGTGATTTACAACCCCGCGCACACGCCGGCCCGAATCCGATCCAACCTGGCGCACGAGGTCGCACATTTCGTTGCCGAACACACCATCTCCGCAGCGTGGGTCGATCAGAGCAGGTGCGCTGGCACCAGCAAAGAGCAGGAGGGAGAGGCAAGTGAACTCGCCGGAGCGCTCCTCATTCCCGCTGACCAAGCGTTGCAACACGCGATACGCGGCGCCAACCCGGACGCAGTGGCGAAGCAATACGGCGTCAGCCTGGAGATGGCGCAGTGGCGCATGCGTATCTCCGGTGGCGCGAAGATCGCTTCACGGAGTCGGGCACGGAAAATCCGGGCAACCTGAGACGTGCCCCAAACCGGTGTTGCGCGAGCACCGTAACGAGCACAACGGCCGCAAGAACTTCTGCGAGCTTTCTACGCAGGAGCGACCCCGCGCGTGATGCAGTACGGCAACGGACCAGGTAAGTCATCGGGCGCCAATCCCGCCCCTGAAACCCGCCCCTGGAGGCTTCACCCCACCTGCACCCAACAGATTCTGGACCTTTAGAGGAGAAGCATTTATCGAACGTATGTTCGATTCAATCGATAAAAAAGCGGGGAATAACTCGAAAGTCATTCCCCAGCTCAAGATGTCAGCGTTTCCGCTTGTGTATGACACTACGCGATGATGCAGAAGTGAGCAAACCTGAAATCGATCCCGCAACGCTGGATCTCACAACCGATCCATACGCCCAGCACATCACCACTCGACTCCTGGACTTCTTTGGTGATACCTCTCCATGGCAGCGGAGACTCTGGGATACCGGGACCGTCACCGCACTGTGCGAGCTGGACGAGGCATCGAGCTGGCGGGCCAAAAGCGTGCTGTCATCAGGTGCAGTGAATTGGCTGGCGTCCGACATCATCCGCCTAGCCGGCAAAGACATTGGAGTAGGCAATCGCGAGCTGCGGTCACAATTGACCAGCACCCTCAAATCTGGCGTTCCCCATGGGAGCCGGAACCATAGAACTCTCAGGCAAATAACTGACATGGTGCGGGTGGGCTATGTGGGCCGATGGGGCGCTGCCGTGGGCGGCCCATCTCGACCGTCGCCGGAACGACTCTCCCGAGCTCTCGCATCCCACCTCCTAGATTGTGGCTACAGCATGCGTTTCCTACACCGATGGGTCACAGGCAATGTGTACGCCAACAACTCCCTCGGCGAACTGCTCGACTCCGCTGGGTCACTTTCCGAACACGAAGTTCGGGAATTCGAGGTGATGGTGCCTTTCATCTCCCTACCGGGAATGCAACTTGCCGAAGCCCTACCCGAGTGGCGCAACGCAGGCGCATTGAATGAATGGGCCCATAAGAGAGCGGCCAAGCTGACCAGCACTCCTATGTGCGGGGGATTTTTGTACAAGATCGAGGCCAGGGATCATTTTGGTGCCGGTGACGCCACCAACGAAACTATCGACAGGATCATCGCTCGCAGCAGCTACACCCGAAAGACTGGTCGCGGCGCCAAGATCCCCGAACCTTTTGGGAACGTGTGGGTCTGGGACGGCAGCGAATGCCATGAGGTCGCATTGCAGCCGCCGGGGCGGGGCGCATTCGTCCTCTCTCTACAGACCGAGAAACAGGTTTACAACGTCTCTCGTCCTACCGCACTGGATGACGCACTCGAACTCGCCGCTCCACTGAACTACGGATCCCCTGGGCCAGCGATCTCAGGAGGGTGGGCCGCCATTGAGGCACTCCTCATCGCGCCCGGGGATAACGAGGACACCAAAGAAGGGCGTGGAGCCGTCGCGGCTGATCGTATGGCCGCCTTGGTGTCCTGCTCCTGGCCAAGAGGTGAACTGACATCGCTCTCTCACAAACATGCCCCCAACACGCCAGATCGCCTAGCGCTAGAACTGGGGAATGTTTCGACCAATCGCGAGCGGGCCGTACTGGTCGCTGATGCACTTAAATCAGGTCGCTCACTCGAGCTAGCACGACCCTCTGACATCGCAGCAGCCCAACGGATGCAGAGCCTGGTAAACAATCCGCGCAGCACGCTTGGCGACGTAACGAAACATGTCACGACAGCACTTCGGCGGCTGTACAGACAACGCAACCTCTTGATGCACGGGGGTTCCACCAACTCTGTTGCCCTGCAAGCCACCCTACGAACAGCTGCACCTTTAGTCGGCGCGGGACTTGACCGAATCATCCACGCCTCACTGAACGATGGGGTTGATCCACTGTCTTTAGCATCACGCGCCCTACTCAACCTTCGGTTGGTCGGCGGCGATGACGGACGACACCTGGCAGACCTTCTCGAGTAATCCCGGCTACGGACCATCTCGGAATCAACTACCCAAACCTGAAGTAAAGTAGCCATATGTGGTTCAAAACTAAAGTCATATGATAGGTTTCTACACTAAGACTTAGGAGGAGCTGTGGATGCTGGCCGTAGGTGGGCGCTGGAGACTTTCGGTGAGTACGGCCCCCACATTAGGGAGCAAGTTGCCCAACACATTCGCAGTGAACACGAGGCTTCATTGGATGCGCAGGAAGCATCCGGACACCGCTCGAAGAGGGTTTACGGCGAGTTCTGGAGTGGCGTTCTCGAGCGTTTCGAGACCTTCGGCAAGTTGCCCGACGCGGCACTCGTTCGACCAGGTCGGGCCCCATACAAAATTCCAGTGATCAAGGGTGTCGCACTGTTCCCATGGCGGTTCTCCAACAACAAGGACACTGGCCTCGGTGAGATTCTGTTCGGCACTTCTGAAGCTCGAATTGCAATGACTGAATTGCCTACTCCTGCAACGCAAGGGGCGCTGGATTTGAACCTGCCTGATGCCGGACTTTCGGAATCAGACAGGGCAATGCTCGAAGAGTTCCAGCTAATCGCAGATGACAGCTCCGTACCTTCAGGACGCCTCGTGGTCGTCGCAGTATCCAGTTCTAGCCGCGGCTTGTTCTCAGTTGAGTGGGGGGAAGTCCAGCTCCGCGCGGATCGTTGCGTGCAGTGGATGGATTTCACGGAAAGTCTGCTACCGGTTCAGCAGACGAAACCAGTCTCGATCACACCAACACGGACTTTCACGTCAGGAGCATTGCCCCCAAAGTTCCCTCGGAATCCAGTAGAGAGGTCAGGCGAATCACACGATGGCTGACACCGGCAACCGTGAACCGGAACTCTCACTCTTTAGCCGGGATGTCCAATCCGAGCTTGCTGTCATAGCGGACGCATTTGAGCCAGCGCGACTCACCCAAGCCCGGGTATTGGCTGAACTAACCAAGTCAGAGCTCGCAGATGCGGTGGGCGTTTCGGCGGCAGCGATTGGGCAGTACGAGTCCGGTATCAACAAACCGCGACAGGAACTGTTACCCGGCCTATCCAAATCCCTATCAGTGCCGGTGCAGTTCTTCGCCACAGGGCGCCCGTTTGGGCATCTCGATACAACCGATGCGCATTTTCGGAGCCTACGGTCTACCCGCGCGAAGGATCGAGCCAAAGCTGCCGCACACGCAGAACAACTCTGGGAGCTCACACATGCGCTCGAAAAGCGTGTGAAGTTCCCCGATCTAGATCTTCCTGAAATCGAGGAAGGGACTTCGCCGGTCTACGCCGCTCAACTCTTACGTCAGCATTGGAGGGTCCAGCGAGGCCCCGTGCCCCACCTCGCCGCCACGATGGAATCACGCGGTCTCGTAATATGTCTCATCCCATTGACCAACGAATCAGTCAGCCGCGTCAAGGCATATTCCACCAGAACACTGGGCCGCCCATTGGTGATTGTTACTCCTGAGCGCTTCAAATCCGTATACGAATACCGATTCACATGCGCTCATGAGATCGGCCATCTACTCATGCACCCCAGCCCGCTTCCTGGGGATCGTCAGCAGGAGCGTGAAGCGGATCAATTCGCTGCCGAATTTCTCACCCCACGGACGGAGATAGAGCCGCTGCTGCCCAGGACTGCTCGTATCGCGTCCTTAGAACAGCTAAGCGGAACATGGGGCGTATCCGTTGAGTCGTTGATCTACAGGATGGGGGAACTTCAGCTAGTAGGGGACGCGTCAATCCGCCGAGCCCATCAGCGTCTCGCTGAGATGGCTGGCCTTCGGCGAGAAGAACCGCTGACCTCATATCCTGGTGAGATGCCCAGCCTTCTACACGAAGCGCTGGAATTGACGGGGCAGATGGGTTTCTCACGTGCCGATCTCGCGGAAGAGCTGTGCTGGACTCAGCGCCACCTGGCAAACATCCTCGGTGAAACGGATACGAGACCTGCTCTCCGCGTAGTCCGTTAGCGGTGGCGCTTATCGTCTTGCCGATCAGGCACTGACCGTCGGCCGGATTTTATGTCGAAGCAGCCTTTTTGGCCTCGCGTGCACTTTTAGCTCGTTCGATGCGTTTCGGCGTCTGAAACACTTCGTCGAGAAAGATGGACATCATGTTGAGGATCTCGTCGGCCTCTTCCGCGATCACATCGTCGATGAAATCGCCGTGGGCCATGTCATTGCCCAGAAATCGAATCTCATGTGCGGCTTCCTGAATGATCGCCCGGATGTGGCCATGTTCAGCAAGGGTGTCGATCTTGGTCGCCAGATTTCCCTTGACGATTTCCTTCTCCTTGCAAGTGGCTTCGATTACTGATCGAGACATCAGTACGGCGGCACGGAGGGCATTGAAACTTCGACACCGGTAGGCCTCGTCTGCCGCGGAGGCGATATGCGTCGGTACATCAGGGAAGTCTCGACCACTTGCACGTTCCGGGTACCAGACCGATATGTCCGCAGTGGAGTGGACCGAAGAGGCGGACACACCCCGCGTTGCGGTCCCGCCTACACCCGCACTGGGCCATTTGCAGTTATCGCACGTATACAAACCCGCAATGGAGTCACCCTCCCGCTCACCGTTGGGATTCAACACTTGCGTGTAAACGAGCGTCATGTGTGAGGACTTTTCACAATGCCAACAAACTCTGTTCGCCATGGCACAAAGACTAAGCGACGCTCCTCCGGTGAAAACCCATTTCATTGACACCTGGTCGGCGTCAGAAATCGCGTTCAATCTCACGGTCGTGCTGCGCGCCATTCCGCAACGGCTTCTCCCGAACTGGTGGGGGTGTTTTTCCGTTTCTTTGCGCAGGCGGGGGAGTGTGAGGTCCTTACCGAGGCGTCCGCCGTAGAAGATCGGCTTGGGATCAGCCCCGGGCGCGAGGCCGTCCCGTTTGCGATGCAGTCCGAACCGGGGCCGGGCCGGGTAAGACTCTGGTCGCGTGGCAGGGGAAGCCGAACAAGTCGCAGGGGCGCGACCGGCAACATGCTGGTCGTTGACCGGCCGTAGAGCTGAGACGACGCAGGGCCGAGGCAGACTTTGCTGCCTCGGCCCTGCGTCGTCCGCGTGCTTCTCAGGCTGTACTGAGACTGCTAGCGGTTACGCATCAGGTGATCCTCGGTCAATCGTCTAACCTCTCGCGCGGCGGCTTGTGCGCGGTCTGGCGAACCGCCGAACAACCCACTGTGCAACGGCAACCAGTCGCCGCCGGCTCTCTCGCATTCATCGAGGTATCTCGACCACACGGAATTCGATTCATCGAAGGCAGCGGTGCGTTGCGCGAATGTACCCAGCCATGGATCGGCGTGAACACGACCGCTGTCTTTGATGTCGACGGTAATCATCGAGAAGAGCACCTCTGCTTGATCGAACAGCTTCTCGTACTCCGACGAGGAAACCCCAGCGCTGTCGAAGTTCCGCCGCAATGTCTCTCGCAAGTACCGAGATGCGGGAAACCGGACTCCTTGGCGGAGCCGGCCTGACACAATCGCCCCGAGCATCTCATCCGTCAGAAATCCTTGCTGATGTGCGAACAGCGTTTGAGTGATCTCCGCGGTGCGAAGAGAGTAGTACGGAGAAGCACCGACGATCATGGGGCGATGGGAGGTAACTCCTCCGAACTGCTCTGACACATCAAGCTGAGCCTCGCAGCTCAAGGTCTGAATCATTCGATAGTTTCCCTCGCGAAGGGCAGCGATCGTGGCGGCGTACATCAAAAGTGTCGTCGGAAACAGTGCCAAGCCCGTCAAGTATTCGGCGCGCATTGGCTGGATAATCGATCCAGGCTTCGACGCGTCGACTCGAGTCGCTGCGATGTCCTCGAGCGCTCGTCGGAAGACCGGAACATAGTCCACACCCCACAGGCCCCCTCGAATGAAGAGGTCAACAGCCGGATCGACCAAGTCGCGGTAGGTCTCGGCACCCTCTACCATCTGCCTTACCCGACTCGCGGAGTCGCTTCCGGGAACGAATGCGGGAGGGAACTTGTCGATGTCCTGAAGTCCGGCGAATACCGGTCGCAGGATTTCCCGTACGGCGCGATCGACTCGCGGTTGCGGGCCTCCTGTACTGAGCATGTCCTCCAACTCGTGAATACGAGACTCAACGGACTGCGTTGCAGTGAGAGTTGCCGTCGACTCAGCGGGACGGACTGACAACGCCCCGACTGTCGCAGTCGAATCAATACCTGCTGGTGCGGCCGCGAGCCGAGCAGCCCGAGCAGTGTCTAGCTGGTGCAGTTCGTCCACTCGACGCGCGATGGCTTTAGCAAGCTCCTGCCCGTTTTTGATCTTGTCCGCACCAAAGAAGTCTGCAAACTGGATGGCACCGAGATAGTCGCCGCTTCCAATGTCGTAGCTCGGAATTTTCGACTCGTCGAACCGAACATTGAACAGCCACAGATCCTCCGGGCGGCGTCTCCTCAGTTCTATCGATGCGAGGTTCAACTCCTCATTTTGTCCATTGGAGCGTTTGCTTTCGCCGTTCTCGGAGAAACACATCACGGCAACGGCGCTATCTCGAAGTGCTGTCTCGATCGTCCTTTTCCACCGTGTACCCACAGGTATGGACGTTCGATCCAGCCACACCGCCAGCCCTTCCGCTTCCAACAGTGATATGAGCTCGTCAGCGACGGCAGAGTCCTCGCGAACGTAGGAAAAGAACACGTGGCCCGGGCTCGCGGGTGAAGGTGTCGACACGCGACGATCTTACTGGTCGTCCGGTTTTCAATTACGCCTTTGGTCGAGGCAAGCGTCAGGATGGGCTCATTCGCACGAGCCCTGCAATCTCGTCGTTGAACTTGCCTCGACATGTGGCGTTCCAGAGTGCAACGGCTTCGACATGTTCGACCAATGCTTCGGGAGTGGTGTCAATCGGCCCCAGCGGAAGCAATTCCACATCGGCGAGGGTGCCGACCAGCGGCGGCAACGGCTCGGTTCCTTCCCAGGTATCGAGGATTGCTGCCAGAGTTTGTATGTGCGACGTCCATTGCTCGGTCAGGGTCTGGCGCGCAATTGCCTCGCGGCCGATGAAAGAAAGCGGCACGGAATTTCGCCGCAGTTCGGGAGCTTCGGCGTAGGTGGAGATGCGAAGTAGGTGGTAGGTGGCAACGGACCTCGCGGCCAGGGTCAGATGTGATTGTCCGAGTGCGATCTGGAGGTCACGGGCCGACCGTGAGAGCCTCTCGAACACTTCCTTTGATCGGGTGAAGATCGCCCGAAAGGTCGCCTCGTCAGCTCCGTCCCTATCGTACGAGCGATTGATCTCGACCAGCTCTGTCATCGCCTGGCGGGCGTCCTCGACGAATCTCCGTGCGAATGCCCGTCGGCGTTCCTCTGCGACCAGGAGACGGTCGTGTGCGAACTGCTCGGCGATCAGGTTCCGGTCGTGCTTGAACTGTGCTTTGAGGAATCGGTACGCCACGTACAAAGCGATGAGCGAAAGGATCAACGGAAGCCCGGTGTCCGCGAGCCACTCGGCGTTCCATATCTGCGACCAGAAGTTCTTCACGGCACATTTGAGCACATAGGCCGGACACCGGTTCGCATTCTGTGCGGCGGCGGCAATGTCTGGTTACACGTCTCGTTCGGTGTCCCGGCCTTGGTTGGGTTGTGCGGCGGTGCGCGGTTTGGGTTCGAGCTTCGGGGGGAGCGGTGACGGGCGGACTGCTTCGGTCGGGCTGCTCGGGTACGACAGGCGCAAGGACTTCTGGGCGGCGTCGATCTCTGCTTGCTCTTCGGCGGTGTAGGTCCGCTCGACGGATTCGGGTGCCGTCGTTGGTGTCGTGGTGGTGACCTCATGGGCGGGTTCGTCGCGTTCGATGACCGCGACGGAACCAGTCTCGGCAGATCGTTGTGCGGCGGCGTTGAGTCGTCGGTGTACCGATTCGAGTTGCACTCGACTGACGGTCTCGAGTTGGGCGGCGTAGGCAGCGGCGCCGGCCGCGCGTGATGATGCAGCGATCGCTTCGGTTGCCTTCATCAGTTGCCGCAGCAGCAGTGCGTATCCGGCGGCTGCGTCGAGTCCCGGCTTGCACTGCATGACGATCATCGCTGCGCCGCCCGCGGAGACGATGCCGGCCTTCTTCGCGGCGTGTTGGTGTGCGGGGATCTGCGCGGACCGTCCTAGTTGGACGGACGCTCTCGCGAGCGGTCCTGGTGTGGCTTCGACTTGGGAGGACCACGCAGCGAAGACACCTGCGGTTCGGCCGGCGGCGCGTGCCCATTGTGCTCGGTCGATGACCGGAATGCTGGTGAGGTATTTGTTCCACTGTTCGATGTCTTGCGCGGCGCGTGCCAGCAGTCCGGGATCGGCGACGACGCTCTCGCGTCCCTTGCGCACTGCGGGCTTCTCGCGTCGTGCTGCGCGCCATTCTGCGACGGCTTCGCCGGAGCTGGTGGGGGTGTCTTCCCATTCCTTGCGGAGGCGGGGGAGGGTGAGGTCCTTACCGAGGTGTCCGCCGCCGTAGAAGATCGGTGTGGCATCGGTTCCGGTGGCGTCGCGGTCGGGTCTGACGGCGACCTTGTAGCCGACTACAACGTCATCTCGGCCGGAGGCGAAGCGGGGTCGGACGATCAATCCTTGCCCGCGAAGTCGGCGTACGAATTCCGCTTCGGACTTCGACGATGTTGCGCAGGCGCGCACGCGCCGTGCGAGGAGATCGCGGTCGAGTTCAGCCTGCCCGTTGCGTACCGCGCGCGCATTCTCGGCTCGGTGGTAGCCGCGTTCGCCGGTCTTGCTCTGACGGGACTCGATGACAGCGAGGCCGTGTTCACGCTCGATGCGTGCGGCCGCAACGCTTGCTCGCTTCCAGTCACGGTAGAGGTTGACCTTGGTGCCGTCTTCGCGCACGGCGGATGCGGCGATGTGGATGTGGTCGTTGCCTTTCGCGGACACTCCGTGGCGGACGGCGACCCACCTGGCGGGACTGCGACCGGAGGTGTCGGTGAAACCCATTTCGTCCATGAACTCGGTGGCGATCTTGTTCCACTGCTCGTCCGTCAGCTCGCCTTCGTCGGCTTTGAGTGAGAGTGAGCAGTGCCAGACATTGCCGTCGCGGTACGGGTCGATCGGGTCGCGGACTTTCTTGCCGTGGCTGTCGCGGACGTCCTGGCCGGCGTCGTCGCGTAGGTAGTTCGGGATCTTGATTTCGGTGCCGAACACTTTGCGGGGTTGGTCGATCTGCTTGCCGATCGCGAGAGCGTCGACGCCGCTGAGTTCGTTGTCGTCGTGCCACGCCATGATCGCGTAGTCGCCGGCCACCAGATGGGGGTCGGTGTGCTCGTTGCTCTTGCCCGGACCGGCGAGGTACGACATCAGTCCGGTGACCTTGGCGCCGCGGGAAATCTTGACGATCACGGCGCGGACATCTCGTCGAGGGTGCCGTGAATCCGGTCCGCCAGCCGACGCACGCTGATGAGTGCACCGTTCAGTTCGGCGGGGATATCTCCGGTTGCGTTGGTTGCTTTCGCCATCTGGTTGATGTTGATCGAAATCGCGGACAGCAACCGGAACGCGGAGAACAACTCGGCGGCAAGATCGCGGCGATCGGTGGCAGTTTCACCTGCCTCTGAGAGGGCGGACTCGACCATCAGCCGCGCCACGGTGATGCGCGCTTCCTGCGCACGGCGCAGCAATTCGGACTCCTCCTCGGGAGTCACCTTCACCACGTGCCGGCCAGCTCGACCGCCCGGCACATTCTCCCGGCGTTCACGACGGAACCGGCGGGGTCGACTGACCTCGTCTTCACTCATGTCCGTCGTGCCTCCCTTCGGCCCAGCGCAGCGCCCCCACCACGTGGGGCTACACGCCAGTGTCTCAGGTCCAGAGCGCAGCGGCAAGATCTGACCGAACTTAGGGCACCTAAATTACTATCTTGCTCTGCCGAGGCCTAGATTTCGGGGTCACTTCCGTCCTGAGTCTCGTCCCCGAAGTCTCAAAAGCGCCAGGACGAGCCTGCGAGTTCCTCCGGTTTCGAATTCGTCCCCATTTGGGGGCTGGTCCCGATTGTGGGTGCCTGAGACGTAGCGGAGCGGAGAGGGAGATCTCGGGCATCCATATGAGGATCGGAGCAGTCCCGATCTGTGGGCGAATCTCGGAGAAAAGAAGATGCGCCGCGCGGAGCGCGTCGATACGCAGTTCGGGTGGTTGATGTTGCCCATAGGCGGGCACCGGGGTTCTCGGCATTGGGCACACACCAGATTCCTCCGCTCCGCGTCTGGTGTGCACACAACGCCGCCCCGGACACCCACCCATGGACAACCGGCAGTGTCCGTGAATTACGCTTAGCGCGCGTTCAGTGGCGCACGGTCGGGCGAGATTTCTCCTACGATGTAGCGCATGAACACGACACCGAACACACCGGACTTCGAGGCACTCGACGCGGCTATCAAGGCGGAAGCCGAAGAGAAGATGAAGATCATCCGCGTGGTCGCAACCGCACACAAAGAACTCCTCGACACGCGAGAGGAATTCGCCCGCAAGGATGCCGCGAACGTCGGCAATCTCGACGCAGCATTGACCGAAGCGTTGCGCGTCGGGTTCACAGAAAGCTCGATCAAGCAGTGGCGCGTCGACGCTCCTTCCAAGAAGGCGCCGGCTCGCCGGTCGGCAACGAGAAGGAACACGACGACCAAGCCTGCAAACAAAGTGAAGGACTCCATTCCGGCGAAGGAATCGACATCGGAACAGAGTGCGTAACCCGGCACTGGTCTCGACCAGAGTATGACCGCCCGCACTTGGTCGCCGCGACGGCGGCGATATTTGCCACGCAAAGCGACGATCTTCCGCTTTTCCACGACTGCCGTGTTTGCGATCACGATCGCCGCGATTGCATTCGCTGTCGATGTACCCAATGTCAGTTCGATCACGGCAGCCGTGGCGTTCGTTCTCTTCACGATCATTTTTGCTGTGCTGGACCGCAGCTACAGACACGGCAACAAGCGTGTCGATCGTGCCGAGTTCGTTCGAATTGGTCGATGGATATCGGCGACCCTGCGCCGCTCGGTTTTGTGGCTGGGGTTCGTTGTTCCTCGTCCGAACTCCTCGCGCTCGGTCGCAATTCGGATCGTGGTGTGGGTGCTCGTTGTCCCAACGCTCCTCGGCATTTTCGCTTATCTCTTCCTCGCCTACGGCATCCACACCGATGCACGGTGGCCGGTCACATCTCCGGATGAAGTTGCGGCCAATGAAGCTCGGAGAGCGAGCATCGTTCGCGGCGGCGTTTACACGGCACTAACCGCCGCGTTTCTCACCGCCGGGCTTGCGGAGGAAGTTGTTTTCCGTTCGGTCGTGCTTGCCGAGCAACGCCGCGCATCGAGCACTTGGATCTCGGTGTCGGTGGTTGCTGCTCTCGCCTTGACTGCGTTCGTACTCAGCCATCTCGAATTCGGACAGGGCAACCTCGTCACCGCCTTGGTCATGGGTGTCGTGTGCACAGCGATAGCGCTGTACACACGTTCGCTGTGGCCGGCGATTGTCGTACACGGGGTGTACGACGCAATCATCATGGTCGATATGGCGCTGTCCGTCTGATGTAGACGGACCCACGAAAAAGGATGTCAGTTGTGACCGATCAGAACTCGAACGCCGATCCCCGCTCTGCTGTGGAGTCGGAGCTGTATCAGAGCACGAAGCATCTACGCGTAATCACCGATGCGGACCTTGCCGCGGTTGTCGAAGGTTTGACTGGCGAAGTCGTTGATCGCGCTCGGATCGATTTCGCGTTTCCCGCGCCAGGAACCACGGATCACTTGTTCGATTGATCTTCCGCGCGCCGCATTGCACGGGTGGCGCTCTGGGGAGCTGGCGCAGCGGTTGTTCGGGCTCGATGCCCGAACAATCGCCACCGCATACGGGAGCGGCCCCGACTTCTTCGCGAAGTCGGGGCCGCTGCCGTTTTTCAGCTGTCCAGATTGTCGACGTCGACGCCGAAGGATCGCGCTGCCTCGGCGCTGATCGCGTGCAGTTGTGTGGTGACTGCGGCGGGTGAGACCGCGTGCTCGAGTGCAAAGTCGAGCAGGTTGCGCAGTGGGGTGTCGTGTTCGCCGTTGCCGTCGATGACGGCGGCTTGGGCGGCCTCGAGTGCGATGCCGGTACTGGGTCCGTCGCCGCTGATGTAGGAGCAGTACGCCGCGACGGTGAGAATCTGGATGCGAGCGTTGCCGCGTACCTGGCGGGCGATGGTCGCGAACGCGTGGGCGGCTGCGTGCTCGTTTCCGTTGGCGGTGAACATCAGGGCATCGCGTGCGGTGGGGCTGATGGTGGCGCACAGTCCGACACGGGCGGCCAGCTCGGCGTCCGGGTTGCCGCGTGTGCGGATGAGTGTCGCGAGTTCGGTGACGGCGTGGCGAACGAAGTCCGGTCCCTGCGCGTGCAGCGCTGCGTGTGCGGGTGCGGTGTCCGCTTCGACGGTGACGGCGTAGCGGGCGGCGATGTCCTCGCGTGAGGCTGCGGTGGTGCGGCCCTCTTCGACGGCGTTGTGAATGCTCAACGTTGAGGCGTTCGGGTCTTCGGTGAGTCCGGTCGCGTACGTGTCGAGGTCGGTCCACAACGCTCCGGCTTCGAGCGCGGTGACGTGCAAGGCGAGCATGTCGCGGATTCCGGCGTCACGGAATCCCTGGCGCAGGATCGCGATCTGATCGAGCGCGATGACTGCGGCGGCGTCTTCGGCGACGGCAACGCAGATCGTGGCGGTGGTCTCGGCGCGTACAGCGGCTTGGAGGTACGGGGCGGGATCGAATTCGGCGCCCTCGCCGGTGGCGGCGTCGGTGCGCGTGACAAGGGCAATCTGCTTGGTGGTTCGGCCGTCGACGATTTCGTCTTTGAGCATGATCACGATGACCGAGGCGATCGGGATGAATCCGAGCATGGTGGGGATGGAGGCAAGTACCTCGGTGGCGGTGTTCAAACGGATGCGCTGCATGTCGTTCCCCTCGCTGATGAAAGTGACCGGGCCTCGTGCCCCGCCAATTTTTTTCGCCTTCTGGCAAAGGAGAATCGCGTCGGCATGAGGGGGCTGGAGTGCCACCCCTGGGCCGAGAAAATTTCGGCGGGAGCTTGCGAGTGACGAAAATTTCTCGGAGCCATCGGCCGGCGCTTGCGGCGCCAGGGGTTGCGCGCAGGTCACCGCCGACGAGAATCGGAAGGCCAGAAGGAGAACAAAAAGATGTTCTTCATCCCGGCGCAGCGCAGCGGAGTTCATTTCGGGGGACACCGAAGGTGGCCGGCCGCCGGGCAGGCGTCACCTTTCCGCAGGCAACGTGCAGTCGCCAACACCTACTGCCCGCGGGCGGACATAACAACGGTCGGTGGGTCAGCGGCGCAGAAAGCGCACCACTGACCCACCGACCGGGATTCTGCTAGGACTTCTTGTCGCGTGAGCCGCCCAAGCTCAGGATTGCTGTCAACAGTGCTCCGACGAGCAGAAATCCGACAACGCGCGTGCTTCGTTCAGCGCCACTGAGATCTGCCCACGTCAATAGCTGCGCGACGACTGCGACGAGGTAGAGCAACAGGGTTGCACTCGTGAACTTGTTCATGACGCGAGCCTAACTAGCGCGATGCGCTCAGAAGTTGATGTAGGTCGGGTTCGTGCTCTTTTGCATCGTGGCCGGGCTGCCGCTGTAGCCGATGGACAGTCCACCGATGAAGGACGCGGACACCGATCCGGCGCTGCCGCCGTCCTGGTTGTGCTCGTACGCGAACTGCGCTCCGAACGACTGGGCGTCGCAGCCGAGTTTGCGGGTGACGGTGGAGCTGATGTGTCCGTGGTCGACATTCAGTTTGAAGCCCGATACCGCATCGCGAAGGCCGACGATGGGGGCGCCGCCGACGCCACCGTCTTTGAGGTACGCCGCGCTGTCGGTGGTGCGTTCCCCGTCGTAGTAGTACGAGTTGTACGTCGTGGAGACCGTGGTGAGGCAGCGGTTGGAGAAGTCGAACATGATGGAGGCGAAGTCATCGGGTGCAGATCCGTTGACGTAGTCGTCACGAAAGTTCCACGTACCCATGTACGTTGCGGTGCGTCCCGGGGTGGGCAGCCAGTATCCGACAACGCTGAATGCATCCGTGGGGACTGCACGGGCGGCGATACCTTCCTGCGGTGCCTGGTTGCTCAGGAGGTCTGCCGTTGCGGCGTCTACCGGTCCGTCGACGCCGGAGACACTGAACTGGATGCTCTGGCCGAGCTGCTGTTCAGCCAGAGCATTGATGCCGATGAAGTCATGGGGATTCTGTTCTGCGTACGCGAGCAAAGGATCGGCCGCCGGGGCAGGTTCTGCGGTGGCGGTAGGCGCAGCGGCGAGGGCTGCGAAGGAAAGGGCCGTGATGGCCGTTGCGGCCCATGCTTTCGACTTGACCATGAGTATCTCCATCTTCGATGTACGTACCCGACGATTACTGAACAGTTACTGACCGTAGCGTAAGTTCAAAATTTCGCAAACCGATTGGTACGTACTTCATCGAAATGCCCCTGATATTTCGAGAAAAGTGCAGTTCGTTCGCAAAATGTGCGCCTATTCTGCGCCCGCCCTCAATGGGCAGCGCACCGATCCAGATTTCTAGCAAATAGACAGTGATCGACCGGGCGAGGTTTCATTCCGTAGACTTTCGGGTGCGACACCGGGCGGGCTCCTACCGCCCGGTGTCGCACTGCGTTTGTGGGGTGCTGCCGTCTATGCGGCTGCGGTGTCCTCGGCTTCGTCGGTCGCGGGTTCGAGTGCCTCGGCGAGGGTGTGGACTGTTGCGAGGACTGCGCGGGCGGTGTCGGTGATGACCTCGAGGTCTCCGTCTCCCCATCCGGCGATGTAGCCGATGCTGTAATCGGTGGTGTCGAGTCCGAGCAGTCCGGCCAGGACGTACGCGACGGATTCGGCTTCCACTTCGGCGCGGCCTCGGTGCAGCTCGGCCGGGGCGACGTCTCCGCTGGCGTGCATGAGCGCGTGGGCGGCTTCGTGAATCATCGTCTTAGCGGCTTGGGCGTCGCTGATCGTGTCGTCGACGATGATGCGGCGTGATCCGTCGAGGCTGGTGCGGCCGTTCGATTCTCCGGCGATGTGCTCACGGGTGACGGTCCATCCCTGCTCGGTCATCACCTGCGCGATGCGGGCATAGATCGCGGCGGGGTCTTCGCCTTGCAGTCGGGTGGTGATGGTTTCGGCGGCTGCTGCGGGGTGTCCTTCGATCGGGTCGGTTTGGGCGATGTCGAACACGGACAGGATCGGGAACCGTGCTGCGCGGAGGGTGGTTTCCTCGCCGGTCTCGGTGTCGGTTTCGGTGATCTTCTTGGTCGAGTAGCCGAAAATCTTGATCGACTTTTCGCCCTTGCGGACCTGGCGTCCGAGTTCTTGCCACTTGCGGAATCCGGCGACCTGGCTCGCGTTCGGGGCCTGCGAGAAAATCAGCATGACGTTGTTGAAGCTGTACGCGTGGAACGCTGCTGCGGCGGTCAGGTAGGCGGTCCATGCGTCGGTGTCGGTGAGCTGGGCGACCTTCGCGGTGATGCTCTCGTGCAGTGCGGCGGCCTGCTCGCGTCGCGCTGCGCTCTTGTCTGCCATGGTCTTTGCTGGTGCACCCATAACTTTTCGGCCTCCGCTGATCCGGTGGCGTCCCCCTGCTCGGCGGCCGCCAATTTTTTTGCCCTGCTGGCAAAGGAGAATCGCGTCGGCATGAGGGGGCCGGAGCGCCACCCCTGGGCCGGGAAAATTTCTCTGCGAGCGTGCGAGTAGGGGCCTGAGAAAATTTCTCGGAGCCCTCGGGCCGGCATCGCCGCCAGGGGTTGCGCGCAGGTCACCGCCGACGAGAATCGGAAAGCCAGAAGGACAAACAAATCAACGCTTTTCGCTGGTGCGGAGCGCAGCGGAGCTCAATTCGGAGGACGCCGGTAGGTGGCCGGCCGCCGGGCAGGCGCCAACACACCGCCGGCAACAGGCCAGGCGTTCGCACCTCCCACTCGGGTGGCTGGCGGGGTGATTGTGCGGGAGCGACGGAGGCCGGCCACGCTTGGTGTCGCGGTAGCTCTCTCGTTGGTCGGGATCGGCGACGGAAACGGTTGACCGTCTTAGCTGATGAGAATGGATCTGATGATGCATAATCCTCACATGAAACTGGGAATTTACCTCAACTCTAATGCGATCACTTCCCTCGATAGGGAGATCGCTCCGACAGAAATGAAGTCGTTCATTGCGCGGCAGATCATCAAGAACGCAGATGATCGCGCCGTCGAAGCGAAAGAACATTCAATAATTTTTTACAATTCGGTCATAAATTCTGCAAACAACATAACAGGACGCCAGTTGTATGTCCTCGAAGGGGACGGCTACGGTTCTTTCGAACCAGTCGAGATCGCTTGGCACGACGGTGAAATTGGCGCTGCCATCAGAGCTATGAGTGCGGCCGAGATTGCTGAGTTTGCGGCAGAAATGGTGACTCAACGATACTTGGATCTACAAGCGACAAATGAGGTTTTCGAGGTATTCAATTTCGGTGCGCGGATTCGACGATCACACGGGACGACATCGGTAGAGGTTCTAGAATTTACCGACTTGGACCAGCAGATCGAAGAGTCAGCACATCCAAATATTCGGATGCTGTTTGAGCGGGCGGAACATTGCCTCGAACGCGAGGATTACGCAGGGGTTTTGGGGGCAACTGCGTCCGCAATGGAGGCCCTGGCGAAAGAGACAGTCGGGACGGACAGCGTTTCAAATCAGTCGTTGGGTGGATTCTTTGAGGGATACAAAAGAGCATCTAAGCTGCCGGATCCTGTAGCCGACTACATTTTGGAAATTTACAATAAGCGCAATACGGACGCGAACGCGGGACATGGAAGCCTCCTGGAAACTACGGTGACTCGTGACGAGGCCGTGTTTTTGTTTAATATAACTAAGGCTTTCGTTGCGTGCGAGAATACTCTGCGCGATTCCGCGTGAGCGGGTTGGTGGCGCCGCTGTTTTTGGTCTTATCCGCAGTGCGCCGCTTGATAGGGAATAGGTGAGGGATAGTTGGAGTCCTGAGTTTCGGCCGGGGAAGTGGGAGCGGGACAAGGAGCAGTTCGCGGCGTGGATGACCGGCGCGGATGTTCGTGGGCCGTGGAAGCGTCGCCGTTTCGGAATCTGGCGCGAGGAGCAGTTTTCGGCCCAGATGCGCGCTGCTCGCGAGGCTGAGCAAAAGCGTCAAGCGGAGCTGATGGCGAATCCCAGTGCTGAGCTTGTTGAGGCATATCGGGAGTTGCAGGCTGCGGAGACTGCGTCGGGCGCCAGGATCGGTTGCGCACGTGGCGGCGATATGACTGACCCGAAAACGGTTCGCGCTCTTGCTCGGCTGCTGAGCGATCACGCCGAATAATTCCAGCAGGAGCAGAGAGTGAGCCACATTTATTGTGGTCAGCCCGCTTTTGTCCGGATGTTGTCAGTCGCGGCCGAGGTCGTGTTCGCGTTTCGGCTGGCTCGGTCGCGGTGGTTTGAGGTCTTCGGGGGCTGCGCTGCGGGCACGGTGCGTGGGTGATGCGGGGAAGCTCATGCGGGCTCGGTTGGCGATGTCGCTGAGCTCGTTGGGGTTGTACGGTTCCCGGTTTCCGCTGCGGAGGTGCTCGATCATCGCTTTGTGATGCTCGGCTACCTCGAGGTGGATGACAGCGCCTTGGGTCTTGGCGAGTGTGGGCGGTTCGGTGTTGTTGCGGTGTACGCCGACCGCGAGGACGTCGCGGAGTGGTGTGTGGTTTGCTTCCATTGCGACGTAGCGGGCTGCTTGTACTGCGGAGGCGTGGACTTTTTGCCAGTCGATGGTCCAGCCGGAGGATTTGAGGAGTTCGTCGAAGAAGACTCGTTGTGTGCGGGAGTTGCCGTCTCGGAATGGGTGCAGGACGGTGGTTTCGCCCCAGTGGTAGGCGAGTCGGTCGACGGCGCGGTCTTTCGGGAGTCCTTGGGGGAAGTTGTCTTTGGCGATTCCGCGGAAGATGAATGCGGCTTGGTTTTCGATGTGTTCGGGTCGGCAGTGTGGGAGGTTCATGCCGACGGCGCCGGTGTCGCGGGTGCGGAGGGTGCCGGCCCAGTCGTAGACGTCTTGCAGGATGAATTGGTGGATCTTTTTCAGGTGGTCGAAGTCGAAATTGCCTGGTATGGGCTGTAATTCGAGTTGCAGGATGCGCTGATACGCCGCTTCGGTTTCGTCCTCGAGGAGTGCTTGTGGGTCGGTGTGCCCGAGTTTGTTGATCAGGACCCCTGTTTCGGGGTCGACGTACGGGTCTTTCAACTGCGGGCAGCTCGGCGGCGGCGGTTTTCGGCGAGGACGAGTGCGACTGCTTCGTCGCCGGTGATTTCTCCGCGTAGTTGCCGGCGTCCGACTTCGATGCCGTATTCGGTGGGTTCCATGCCGGCCATGCGGTGTCCGGCGGTGGCGGCGGCGATGGCTCGGTCGATCTGGGCTTCGGTCATGTGCGACTGTGCGTTGCGTGCAGTGGTCACCGGTGCTCCTTCGTCGACTCGGGCGAGCGTGGTGGCGGGCGTTGCGCACCGTTGTCCATTCTACCTGATCATTGCCACTTTCCTATGGTCAACATCCGTTGTGGGGCGGTGTCAGAACAGGGCATTTCGGGTGGCGGGAGTAGGCGAGTCTGCCGACCGGCAATGTCTCTCGTTGAACTGTTACCGCCGCACGCTCGGACAGTAGTCAGGCATATTCTGTCGGTGCACGCTCCTACAGTCAGCTCGGGTAACAGTTCGGATCGAGTGTCAGGAGCAGGCGATGACGTTCGTCAACGATGCTCCATCGCCGCTGCCCGGCATGCCCGACAACACTCCCGCGCTACCGCCGTTCCAGATGACGTTGATCGGGCAGCCCCAGCCGGTACGCATTCCCGAACGTCTGTGGCAGTCCTGGCTCGCCGACCCTGCCGTCGTCGCCCGGTTCGAATCCAAACGCTTCCGACGGCGTCAGCACCTGTGCTGGCCCTGGATCGGCGGGGTGTCGTCGACCGGGCATGGTTCGTTCCGGGCGGCGAGCCTGCCCGGGCCGTCTCGCCGTGGGACCGTGCCGGCGCATTTGTTCGCCTACCAGCTCGAATACGGTGTCATCTCGAGGTTGGGCTGGTCCAACACCGACGATGCGGTGCTGTGCCACCAGTGTGACTTCGCCGGCTGCACCAACCCGGCACACATGCGGTTGGGAACCAATCGCAGCAACCGCAGCGAATACGAGCTTCGGCGACGCAACATCACCAGCCCCCTCGCCGACGTTCGAGGCCCCGCGGGTCGCACTCGCGCCATCGCCGCCGCGATCCGTACCGGGATCGAACAGAACGAAGGAAACGACGTCATCGACGAGCGCATCGCTGCGGCCGAGGTTGCAGGACGTCCGCTCTCACTCTGGTAGCGGCCCGGCACTCAAATACAGCTGCAGATGTGTTTCATGAACACATTTCGCTGTAGTGCAATCCATTGCACTACTCGAGGCCGGAATCGAGCCGACAATTCGATATGAGGTGTCGGAATACTCGACTCAACTCGCCCTCGTCGAAGCGGGGCTCGCTGTTGCCTTAGTTCCGGAGACGGCGCGGGCAAAAACCGCTGGCGTGCGATATCTGCCCACCGAGCCGGCCGTGACACGTTCGTTGCGAGCGGCCAGTTCGACCCGAATTCCCGCAGTCGGTGCATTACTCGATGCGCTGAACAGCATCCTCTCGAAGTGATCAAAGTGAGGCCGGGCACCGAGCCACGCGCAACACACCGAGCAGTGCCTCGGTCACGTCCCGACGGACGTACCAACTGTTGGCCATAATCGTGCATGCGAAAAGGGAGGCGGCTGTGGCCGACGAACGCCGTCGCGGCGTTCGTCTTGCTTGTGATCGCCGGGATACTCGTCGTGGGGTCCATCTACGGCGGTCTCTACTACTGGCGACACCGCACTCCCGCCGACGGATTCCCGATCAGTCTCACCTACCGTCACCGGCACTACAACCGCACCGGTGACCCCGTCGCCGACATGTCATGCTCTGCGAGCGGGTACGACTACTCGAAAGTCGACCACCTCGACGACGAGAACCTCGACCTGTACGTCGCAGTTCGGACGGGGCAGCCCGTCGCCACTAGTCAGCCCGTCACCATCCTCGCGCGGGGAGAGAACGGCACCTTCATCCCGTACACGCTCCAAGGCGGGCCCTGAGAACAACTCCGCGCGGAACCACCCGGGCGACCACAGATCGCACCACCCCACCGACAAAGGACAACCGCATGGGTACTCGCTTCTGGCGCGATAGCCAGCCATGACCTCTACGCGGGACATGCGTTCACTCGGCACGGAATTCCTGCTGCTGATCACACTGCTCGTACTGCTCGGATCCTCCATCGTGGGGCCGATCCAAGCGCTCCACGAGCCTGTCGCTGTCACCGTCCGTCCCGTCAGTGATGCGGCGTACCCGTGCGGGAGTGTCGCCGACCCCGACTTCACACGCGTCCGTTGGGCGGATGAAGAAAATGCGAATGATTCGGCAGCACGCCGAGTGCCTCCCCTGGAGCCTTTGTGCGTTCAGACACTCGATGAAACGAAGAAGCACGTCCTCGTGCTCAGTGTGGTCCCCGCCCTCGCCGGTGTCGCCATCATCGTGAGCATTGTCCGGATGGCGCTGGCGTTCACACGACGAAGCGGTGCCTGGGATAGGTGGAAGCTGTTGCCGCCGATGACGAATCCAGTCGCCATCGCTGTGGGCTTCGCCGCACTGATCGTGGTCCTTGTAACGCGTCCGCTCCGGTGACGGACGAGGACAAGTCGGCGGCTCAGGGGCCTCCCTGCAGCGAGTAGCCGTAATACTCCCCGTCTCGCCAACGCAGATAAATGACGGTGCTGGTCTCGTAGCCGGTGTATCCGATGATCGGGTAGCCGAAGGGCACCATCGTGTTGATCTCCGACTGCCGATCAGGTTCCGGAACTTCGTCCAGCGGGGGAAAGAGGTTGCGCTGGTAGTCGCGTCCGTGCATGCTGATCCGCTCCGGTGTGTGAAACGGCCACGTCAGCGAATGATAGTTGGACGCGAACCACAGATAGGCCACACCGATCGACGCCACCAGCACCCCGACCACGATCATCACGACGCGCTTCAGCGGATCTGCCCAGTACAGTTCCGCCGCGTCGACGAACCGCACCGAACGTGGAAGGTGAGCTCTCTCGCTGTCGCCCGACATCAGTTGAGTGTCCCGCACCGATCGCTGAGGGTAAACCAAGCGAGCCCGATCGGAGTCTGGATCAGCTAGCGGTCGTTGCCCATTCTCCTGGTCGTGGCGACCTTGCCAATCGCATTCGCGAGCCAAACGAACAACGCCGTCCCCACAGCCACGATCCACGCGGAAACAATGATAATTCCCGCGATGAAGCTGTACCGCTGGAACCACGGCTGCCCTACCGCGGTGTGAGCATAATCCCAGCTCAAACCACCCACACTGCTCGCGAATACGCCCAGCAACCCGATCGTCAGGACTACACCCGCGAATACCGCAACTTTCAATTTGAAGCGCTGGCCGCTGTCGAGCCGAATGCCATAAACCGTCATCGTGCAGCCCTCCCGAACCGAGTCGGACCGTGCAAAAAATCTTGTCTATTACCAGGCTAAGCCCTTCGACAGGCACTCACGACTGTTCTGAGCTGAATGAATCGCCCAGCGTGAACACCATGCCCCGATTCGCAGAGAACTTGCTCCTGCCTCCACCGTCCGTGGCACTCAGAACCAATACCGCCAGGGACCGAAAATCGCCGCGCGGAGATCGCCCGCTCGCCCGTCAGCATGCCTGACGCAAGGCCGAGCACCACCATCGATTCTGCTCGAAGGACCGTCTCAGGTTGTCCGCCGTCTTCGAGCACGACCCACCATCGACGAGCACACGCGAGATGTCGAAACTGCAGGCCGCCACTCTCCATGCAGATAGCGATTTCCTTCGAAACCTGTTGCTGCACAGATCCTTAAGAGAATAATTCGATGAAAAAATGACATAATATCTATTAGCGGCGTAATACGCCGCACCACAAACCATTTCGTTGTCAACAGCTCGTGAAACATGCGTTTCGTTGAATGCGTGGAGCCTGGTTCGTTCTGACGGTGGGGAACGAGGAACGAGCAGTGGAGTTCTTATGTCGGCTACATCTCGGGCCGGGCGTTCCCAACAGCAGTGACCCGGCTGACACCGGCACACCAGTCGCGGGCCTGTGGCGACATGTATCCGAGAACTTGCAGGCAGTCTGTCAGTCGAGCCGCGATGTTGACGTCCAGGAGAGGTTCCATGTGCGCAACCCGATTGCGTAGCTTGACCAATCGGATTAGTCGGGCGTGGACCAATTTGACCGCAGGTACAGCGAGCACTTGGTTCGCACTGTTGCCGGCTGCCTGAGGAAAAGCATAAACGAGTGCGGCCGACCACAGGTTTGGGTTCCCCGACAGCGCCTTCTGCGGATCCGGGAGAAGTTTCGGCCACAAGCTGAAGGAGAGCTGCGCCACTACATCGTCGTGTGTAATCGCAGCCGTTTTCCGATGGTGCCCTGGGTGCCGACTGTCGCGCGCTCTTTCTGCGTGGACCTGCGCTTGAACGACTGCACGCTTCACCAAACCCCGGAGAGGTGGAGCCGGGTTGACGGTCCAGTCGACAGGGTACTGCTCGCCAGTGGCCACATCGTTCCCACGCCCGGGGTTCCAGATCCTCAGCTCCGCGTCGATAGCGTTTCGAACACCGACTTCCACAAAACCCAGAACCTCTTGGAACGCGGCCGCCATTTGCATGTTCCACTGGTACAGAGCCAGAGCATCAGCTAAATCATGGCCGGCGACCTCACGGTACGGCGCGGCCCCGCAGCGCCGATGAGTCGTGCGGCTTCTCCCGCCGTCGTTTGGGTCACTGGCCGCGCCCTCACTTTCCACCTGTCATAAGCTTGTGTAAGCTGATCGGTGATACGGGAAACAAGAGTTCCCGCTCATACATGAGGAAGCCCCGGGCACGCGCTCGGGGCTTCGCTCGTTCTATGCACCCTATCGCGTGCACATATCAGCGATGGCCCCGTGCGGGCACTCGCCAAACTGACCGCGGGCGTCGATCACTGCAGTCGGTGCGTTCTTGTCGCTGCCAATCTTCGGTGTGGTCTGGGTGATCACCTCAGCGGTTCGGTAGATCATGCCTCACATCAATTTCCGGTTCCCGGTTGTAGAACGCCACCCATTGCGCGGTGGCCAACGACAGCTCCGCGGGGAATCGGGGTTGATCGTCGACGAGTTCATTCTTGTAGTCAGCGTTCACCGACTCGGCGAGCGCATTGATGCTCCTATAGTTGTCAAATCGCGTTGGCACTGGTCACGGGATTGTTGACGAGGTGATAGACCTCGCGGATGACGTAGCGTTTCAGGCAGCGAATGATGTCTCTTTTGGCCTTTCCTTCGGCGGTGCGGCGTGCGACGTAAATTTTGGTGGGCTCGTGAAACCGCATGCGTACGATGACTGTTCGATAGATGGCGGCATTGAGCTGCCGATGACCGCCGTGGTTGATCCGGTATTTCCCGGTCGTCGTCCCTGAGGACGCAGGGATCGGACTGATCCCGGCAAGCTTGGCCAATGCAGCTTCGGACTTGATTCGCTCCGGGTTGTCACCGAACACGATCAAAATCTCCGCTGCCGTGTCAGTTCCGATTCCATATGATTGAACGAGTTGTGGTGCAGTAGTTTTCACTAATCGTTCGATATGTTCGTTCAACTCAGCTGCTTCATGATCGAGCATGAGCCACCGGTGGGCGAGGGTTGCCAGCGTGATCTGCATCGAGTCGTCAGGACTGTCCAGATGCTCGACGGTCAACGCTGCGCAGTGACGAGCCAAGGTGATTTGTGTTTTCCCAGCCATTTCGGCGCGTAATACTTCCGGTGCATGCACCAGCATCGCTTTCAGCGTCACCATTGTCGTGGCACGCGCCTTGACGGCAGTGTCATGTGCGACTTTGAGTTGGCGAATCATCTCGACCGTTCCGTCGGCGGTTTTCGGTTCGGCGGTAGCGAACCCGGCCATCACTGCTTTCGCCGCATTCTGGGCGTCGATCGTGTCCGATTTTCCGACCAGTCGGCGTATCCGTCGATCCGGTCGGGCAACTTCGATGACGCGGTAGCCGCGACGTCGGATGAACGAGGTCAATGCACCACCGTAGGAGCCGGTCCCTTCGATTCCGAAGGCTATCGGCTGTCCGAATGACTCGGCCCACGAGAGTAACTGGATAAATCCGTGCGAGTCGGCGGGAACGCTGATGGTCGAGAGCAAACCGGCGGTGGTGTCGAATACCGCACCGACATGCACGTATTTGTGGGTGTCGATCCCGACAACAACATCGCCTGATTTCGTAGTATCTACAGCTGTGGTGGTGGCCATGACGGTTCCTCCGGAACGTCGATCCGATCTACCATGGGTTGCACACTGGCATCAGGCCTGATCGACAGGACTGTCACGGGGACGCTCGCAAACCGACCTCCAGGCTCCTTATCAAGTCAGATCGGGCGTGATGCCAGTGCCGTGCGCCCAATTAGAGGGCTGACAGATCAACGCAAAGACACTGAAAGGGTCACTCGTAACAAGAGTCAAGCCGCTCTAACTGGGACTTTGCCGAATCTACGCGCATAGACCGGCAGGAACAGACTGACAGTCGTAGCTATCGCCGACACTGCCGATCGAGGCCGCGATTCCTTCTTCGGCCAGGCGCTGCCCGAACGTGATCGCTGTGTACTGGGCAGGTTCAATCGGTCCTGCGAGCCAGCATCCGAGTGGTGAACTATATCGCTCAAATCTATTACACCGCAACGCCTTCGACTATCGATTGCGTTGTCTATCGCGGCCAACACTAGATCCGCCGTCATCTCCGATGTCACTTTCCATCCGACGATCTTGCGAGCGAACACATCAACAACGAACGCGGTGAATGCCCACCCCGACTGCGTGCGGCAGTAGGTGAAATCAGCCACCCACAAACGGTTCGGAGCTGACGCCATGAACTGGCGATCCACGAGATCCTTCGCACGCGGGTGCGCCGGATCGGAGACCGTGGTGCGGATCGATTTCTTTTCCAGCGCACCGCGCCATCCTATCTCCCGCATCACCCGCTCAACAGTGCACCGAGCGACATCAACACCATTGCCGAGCAACACAATCCATACCTTCCTAGAACCAAACACTTTCATGAAAAGTTGCCGCTTGCGGAGCATATAGATCGCATCGATAACCTGCGCGTCGGTCAGCATCCGGGTCGACGGACCGCGGTTGAGGTGTTCGTAGTATGTGGACGGGGCAATGTGAATGCCGTGCTCAGAGAGCACCGCGCACATCGAATCGACACCCCAGAAGAGCCCATCAGCACCCACCCGGTTGCCCCGGTGGGTGCCGACGAAGTCCACGATTATCGGTGTGGCCGGTCGATTTCGGCCGCAAAAAAGCCGACGCCGCCTTCAGAATTCCGTTCGCCCGCTTGAGCTTGCGCACCAACTCGCTCTCAGCCGACGCCACCGAATCTGCAGGCCCCGCCGCCGGAACCTTACGGACCCACAGACGGACCGTCTTCGCCGAGCGCACACCCAGCAAGTCCGCCGTCTTTCCCATCGCCGCCCACTCCGTCGACCCCTGCGCCACCATGTCCACGGCATCCTTCTTCAACTCCGCCGAATACCGCTTCGATCCCGCTGCCATAGGTTTCATCTTCCCTTGAGACGGGCCCTCCGGAAACACCGGGACGGATGAAACCTGCGGCACAGCAACATGTCAGGCTACTGGCGGGCTGCGGTGGAAGCGCCCCGCTACTGCGGTCACGCTACGCTTCGTGAGAGGCACTCGACTCGAGCCGCGCACGTACGCAACTTTGTCTTGCCTTCGTCCGCGCGGATCCTGTCTTGGTATTGACCCGCCCACCTGCTTTCACCGTCCGCGCATCAACTTGTCGTCGGAGATTGACCAACTGGCAAGAACATTGATGGCCTGTCTGGAACTGGTGCCGGGCTCGGTCGTGTACACGAACAACGTTTGCTCGGGATCGTCCGGCAGGGTCAGCGTCTCGTATTCGACCGTCAGGTCACCGACCACCGGATGCCGCAGCCGTTTCGACCCGTGTGTTCGTTGATACACCCGATGCTGTGACCACCACTGACGGAAATCGTCACTCTGGTCGATCAAGTCATCGACGAGTGCTCGGGTGGCCCGATCATCCGGATCACGCCCGACCTCCAACCGAAGGCTCTCCACAGCTGCACGTGCCTGCATCTCCCAATCGAGAAACAGATTTCGCGGTTCGTCACCGAGGAACATCCACCTGGCGTAGTTGCGGTCGCGAGGCAGAAAGTGATCGAAATCGGCGAACAGTGCACGGGACATCCGGTTGGTGGCGAGTACGTCGGACCTCCTGCCGAGGATGAGGGCCGGCTGGTTGTCGAGAGCATCGAGAAACTGGTAGAGCCCGGGGCGGACTCGCTGCACGGGTGCGGCGCGACGGGGAGCGGTCGCCGACCGGCGGCCGATCAGGTTTCCCAGATGAGCTCGACCGGCGCCGTCGAGGTCAAGTGCCCGGGCAATCGAGTCGACGACCCCCGTCGAGGGAGTGATGCGCCTGCCTTGCTCCAGCCGCGTGTAATAGTCGGTCGACACCCCAGCCAGCAGGGCAACCTCTTCGCGACGCAGACCTGGCACCCGACGCACCCGCCCGTCGGCAGGAAGACCGGCCCGGGACGGGTCGACCTGGCTCCTCGCCCGCCGTAAGAAATCGGCGAGTTCACGATTGACCTCACTCACCCATTCATCATGGCGCACCGGGCCCACCGCAACCTGGGTCGCGGAGTCCTAGGCTCGCCGATCCTCGGTCGGGAAGGGCCGAATATGCACTCCTGAACTGCCGCGGCGGCCTCAAAACTGGAATCACCCGCCGAAACGCCACCGGGCCTTTCGGTACCCCTCACACAAGGAGTGAACAGACATGACTGCCACCACCCCCACCACCTGGTTCGTCACCGGCGCCTCCCGCGGTCTCGGACTGGAACTGGTCAAGCAACTACTCGAACGCGGCGACAACGTCGCCGCCACGACCCGTTCGACCGACCGGCTTCGTGCCGCCCTGGACGGAGTCGACACCGACCGCCTCCTGGCGCTGGCAGTCGATCTGGTGATCGCGGATGACGTCGACGCGGCGGTTCGGCAGACAACCGATCGCTTCGGCGGGCTCGACGTCGTGGTGAACAATGCCGGGTACGGCTACCTCGCGGCCGTCGAGGAAACGACGGACGCCGCCGCACGCCAGATGTTCGATGTTCAGATCTTCGGGCTGTGGAATGTACTGCGGGCGGTCTTGCCGATCTTCCGTTCCCGGCAGAGCGGTCACATCATCAATGTCTCCTCTGTCCTCGGCCTGACGGCGATGCCGGGCTGGGGTCTGTATTGTGCCGGAAAGTTCGCACTCGAGGGACTCAGCGAGTCACTGGCAGCGGAGGTTTCAGAGTTCGGGGGCAAGGTCACGATCGTCGAGCCCGGCTACTTCCGGACCGACTTCCTGACGACCGATTCTCTGGCCCTGCCCGAATCCATCACGGCGGGCTACGAATCGATCCGGGAGATGACGCAGGATCACCTCGATCTCCACGGCAGCCAGCTCGGCGACCCTGCCAAGGGAGCCGCGGCGATCATCGCGATCGCAAACTCGAAAGTCGGCCCCTTGCGGCAATTGCTCGGGTCCGATTCCTATGCCTACGCCACCGCCAAGGTCGATGCGCTGACCGCCGACTTCGAAACAGGCAGAGAACTCACCCTCACCACCGACTACCCACAGAAGTAAAATCTGTGGGCCGGGTCGGGACGCGCCTAAATGATGCTCTGCTCGGAAGCTGGGCTCGGCGGCGTGGCGGGTGAACTACACACACCCCGGCACTCAACTTGTAAAGCTGGCACGGGGTTTAGCGCTCCTACATCAGGTAGCGGCACTGGATTCTGCATGGTGGGGTGTCGTTCATTGCTCTGCACTCGCTGGGACGAGGCGGCTATGAGGGCAGTGCATGTGGAAGGTCGAGGAGGTGCCCCATCCGATCTCGTTTGGTACGCAGGTAGGTGAGGTTGTCAGAAGTCACCGTGACAGGGAGTTGAACCCGTTCAGCGACGGATAGACCACCGTTATCGATGGAGGCAATCTTGTCGGGATTGTTTGTGATCAGGCGGATCCGTTCGATACCGAGGTCGCGCAGGACCGCTGCTGCCACGCTGTAATCGCGATCGTCAATCGGGAGGCCGAGTTGCAGGTTCGCGTCGACTGTGTCGCAGCCTCCCTCCTGGAGTGCGTATGCGGTCAGCTTTCGTCCTAGCCCGATTCCGCGCCCTTCCTGTCCCCGCAGATAGATCAGAACACCGGCACCGTCGGAAACAATCTGCCGCAGAGCGGCTTCGAGCTGGGTGCCGCAGTCGCAACGGCGTGAGCCGATCAGGTCACCGGTGAGGCATTCGCTGTGTATTCGAGCCAGAACACCCTCCGTTCGGATGTCGCGAGTGTCGATGTTGCCATGAATGAGAACGAGATGTTCGATCCCGTCCGCGAGGGAGAGGTACGAGCGAGCCTGAAATAGGCCATAGGCAGTAGGAAGATTCGCTGATTCACTGGACGTGACGACCTTCTCGGTTCGCTTGCGGTGATCGACCAGCGCTGCAATGGTGATCATCGGAATGTCATGTGTGGCGGTGAACTCTGCGAGCGCGGCACCGGACAGCGGCACACCGTTGTCCCCGACAACCTCGGTGATTACAGCAACTTCACGACACCCAGACAATCGCATAAGGTCGATCGCGGCCTCTGTGTGCCCGTTGCGCTGGAGTACCCCACCCGGGCGTGCGCGTAGTGGGAACACGTGGCCAGGGCGCCGCAAACTCTGCGCCCGGGTGCTCGAGGATGCAAGAGCGCGGATGGTGAGAGCGCGGTCTTCAGCAGATATGCCTGTCCCGACACTCATCGCATCGACTGTGACGGTGAAGGCTGTGCCATGGTTGTCGGTGTTCACCGGCACCATCGGAGGCAGATCGAGATCATCTGCGATGGCGCCGGTCATCGGGGTGCAGATGATTCCGCTGCCGTACCTGAGCATGAACACCACATCTTCTGTGCTGATGTGTTCGCCTGCCATGATCAGGTCGCCCTCGTTCTCGCGGTTCTCGTCGTCCACGACGAGAACCATCCGTCCAGCGCTGATCGCCTCAGTCGCGACGGTGATTGTCGCTGATGAGTTCATGTCAATTCTCCAATGGTGGTGCAGGAACGGAGTTACCTGCGAGGCCTCATGCGCGTCAGGCATTGCGGTGCGCGCCCAGCTTCGAGTATGGGACGCCGTTGGCGCCACCGGTCAGCGAAGTGCGCTGTCGGCGGGCGATGCCAGGTGGTAGCGCCCCCGGTAGTACAGCAACGGGTCCTTACTCGGAGTGGATTGCAAGTCAGTCACCTCGGCGGCGACGATCGTGTGATCACCGCCGGCATACTCGGCCCACAGTCTGCATTCGGCCCAAGCTAGTACTCCATCAATGATCGGCGATCCGTTTGGCCCAGGCTGCCAGCGGACTCCGGCAAATTTGTCGGTGCCCGAGCGAGAGAAGGCGGAGCTGGTGTCGATCTGGTCGCCGGCAAGCACATTGATCGCGAAGACTCCGATGTCCCGGATCTTCGGCCACGTGGTCGACGAGTGCGCTGGACAGAAGGACACTAGTGCCGGCTGGAGGGACAGCGAGCTGCCGTTTTCGGCGGGGTCCTGATCTTGATGAAGATGCCGGAACGTCCTGCCCCGGCGTAGGAGTGCAGCAGCAAGGCCCGCACCGAGTCGGCGGATTCCAGGGATCGTCGCAACACGATGAATGTCCAAACTACTGGAGTGCGCTATAGGTAGGAGTCGATCAGTAAATGGTGCCCATTGCGGTTCGGACTTCATCGAGGGTCTGTTGGGCGATTTCGTTCGCGCGCTGGTTTCCGATGCGCAGGACGTCGGCGACATGGTGGGGGTCTTGGGCGAGGTCTTTTCTGCGTTGCCGGTGAGGGGCGAGGAAGTCGTTCACGAGCGTGGTGGTGAGCTTTTTGAGAGCACCGGCGCCGGCGTCGCCGATCTGGTCGGCGAGGTCATTCTCGTCGCGACCTGAGCACAATGCTGCTGTGGTAAGCAGTGCGGATACCCCGGGGCGGTTGATCGGGTCGAAGGTGATGCGGCGTTGTGAGTCGGTCGGTGCCTTGCGGATCACCGCTGCTGTGTCGTCGGCGGTCATCGACAGTGTGATGGCGTTCCCGTAACTCTTGGACATCTTTCTGCCGTCGAGTCCAGGTACTTCGGGGCTCGAGGTAAGCAGCGCTTGAGGTTCGGGGAAGACCTGGCCGTAACGATCGTTGAAGCGTCGCGCGATCACACGAGTCATTTCGACGTGTGGGAGGTTGTCTTTCCCCACCGGGACGAGGTTGCCCTTGCAGAACAGTATGTCCGCAGCCTGATGGACCGGGTAGGTGAGCAGAAGGCCGCTGAGGGCACGTCCGGACGCAGCGTGTTCGGCCTTGACTGTCGGATTGCGGTGCAACTCGGCCTCGGTGACCAGGCTCAGGAACGGCAACAGGAGTTGGTTCAGCGCGGGTATCGCAGAGTGGGTGAAGATCGTCGCTCGTTGCGGGTCGATGCCTGAGGCAAGGTAGTCCAGCACAGCGCCGTACACGTTGTCGCGGATGTTGCCGATGGCGTCGCGGTCAGTGATGACCTGGTAATCCGCGAGGATGATGAAGGTGTCGACGCCGCGCTGGTGCAGGCGGGCTCTTTCGGCGAGGGTGCCGAAGTAGTGTCCGAGATGTAGTGGACCGGTAGGGCGTTCACCGGTGAGGACTCGATAACGGCTCGGGTTTTCGGCGATGTCGTCGTGCAGACGGTCGCTGCGTGCAGTGGTGGTTTCGAGGGAAGTCAACGTAGGGCTCCTGAATGGTCAGGGGCTGTACGGAACCTCGAGCACGGTCAGGATTGACTTGCGCGTGGGCTGCATACAGCCCACGACATGGTTAGACGGGCTGCGAGAGCAGCCGCCACCATGTCTGTCGAATCACGATCACCCGGCCAGGATAACAGTTCATCGCGATGTTGAACGATGATGCAACTCGGTCGCGATGGTTACGGAGACAAGTTATCGAGCAAACCGCGGAGGCGATTTTCGGGCGTACTCCAACCGAGTATTTTGCGGGGCCGGTTGTTGAGCTCGGCGGCGACTGCATCGAGATGCTCGCGACTGTGCGATGCCAAGCTCGTCCTCTTAGGAAAGTACTGCCGCAGCAAGCCGTTCATGTTCTCGTTGGAGCCGCGCTGCCACGGGCTGGCGGGGTCGCAGAAATAGACAGGAATCTGGGTGTCGAGCGTGAATCGGCGGTGCGAGGCCAGTTCAGACCCCTGGTCCCAGGTGAGTGATCGAACTAGATGTGCAGGAAAGGGTTTCATCCGTTCAGTCAACGCAAGGCGTACCGACTCTGCGCCTCGGCCGAGTGGGAGGTGCAGCAGAATCAAGTATCGCGTGCTGCGCTCGACGAGTGTGCCAATCGCGGAATTGCTGTCTTTGCCGATGATCAGATCTCCTTCCCAATGACCGGCCACGGCTCGATCTGTCACCTCGTCGGGCCGTTCGCTGATCATGACCATCGGATACGTAAAACGCGGCCTCCGCGCGGAGGCCCTGCGATGCGGTTTTCTTGCGGTGCGGCCGGTCCTCAGTGCAGCGGAAACTTCTCGTCGAAGTGCGCCACGACCTTGAAAATAGAGAGATCGATAGATGGTTTCGTGGGCCACCTGCATCTCATCCTGGTGCGGAAACTGCCGCCGGAGGGTCTGGCAAATCTGTTCAGGACTCCACCGCAAGCCCAATCGTTCCTGAATGAATTGCCACAGTTGCGGATTCGCGGTGATCTTACCTATCTTCGGTCTCGGCCTTCGTGCGTCTGCTCGTGTTTGTGCAGCGAAGGGGCGGTAGTCGCCGCTAATCGGATGGCGATTTCGACGGATCTCTCGACTGATCGTGGAAGGACTTCGGCCTAACTCAAACGCTATCGTGCGGATTGTCGCGTTCTCGCGCAATCGATCCGCGATGTGCACCCGATCGGACGCCACGAGGTACCGGCTGGGGCCAGCAAGAGGCACCACCGAATCGATCGGCGGCGCCGCTGCACTCACTCCGGACGCGTTGCGTCCATTCCTCCAACGCCGACCGGTTTTGGGATTGATTCCAACGATTCGGCAAGCTTCGTTGTTGCTCAGCCCCTGCTTCATGAGCTGCAAGTATGCCGCTCGCTCGTTCCGGAGCGGCATACGTCCTTGCGCGCTGCTTCGATTCGTCCGGATCTCGAATTCCATCGCACCTCTTAAGCTGCGGTGTTGCGACGATCCTTAGAACCCAAGGTCCGGTGCGGGCCTTGTTGGTTGGTTAGCCCAAGATCGTGCGCCTACCGATCGAGAGATCGGCCTCGGGTTTCAACCCTGTCGTCGCCGAGCGTGGACCCGTATATCCGCACTGCGTATTTTCGCGCGTCGGATGCAGTGAATCCTGCATAGCCGACGGTCTTTTCGGCGACGTCTTTGTCTTCTCCGAATCGGACCAATATCTCTACGGCGAACGATTCCGCTGCGAGTCGCGATGGGTGGATGCTCTCGCCGAAGTAGACGCCGGTCGATTTGTCCTCGAATTCCACGATGTACATCACGCGGTCCCGGAGGGCGTCCAATTGCTCGGCGATGCCCTTGATTTGGTCTGCCACGGCGGCGAATGCATGGCTTCCGCCGGGCGGGAGTTCGGAGACCAGAAAGTGACCGCCGTGCCGACCTTTTCGGCTCTGGACCATTCCTGCATTGATGAGCGGCGCATAGGCCGCTCGACCGGGGTGAGGGCCTGCATCGACGCCGAAGAATTCTTGGTTCAAGTCGTCGAGAGTTGGCATCGCGCTTTCGACTTTGTACATCCCGGATCGGATCCGGTCCAGCAGCACTTGGGTGACTTCTGAAGGGGTCACGTTTCCTCCGTGATATTTGATTTCTTCACCGGAACTCTACCGAGATTCAAAGTAGCAGCGCGCGGCCTGACTCGCAACCGCACCCGGATGCAGCGTGTTAGCGCATTTCTGCGGGCTTGACCATCAGGGGCCAGAAATTGACCCAATCGTTGACAGAAGTGTGACCCGCACCGAATCCGGTGCGGGCCTTGTTAGTTGGCTAGTCCAACTGTGTATTCATCTTGTTCGCGAGCCATTCCGCGTCCGACTGGACCATCGGTCCGCGTAGGCAGTAGCGGCCGCGGTTGTCTTGGACGTAGTGGGTGAAGCACTCGTTCTCGTATCCGCCGTGTTCTTCGGTGCGGGGTATTACGACAAAGCGTGTGGGAGCGGCTGTTTCGGTCATGTGCCTGCCTTTCTGAGAGTCGGTAGAGTCGCTCCCCTGTCACCATGTCGAGGGTGGGCGGTCAACCCCGTAGAGCGCAGCGTGGGTTGACGGGTCGGGTCCCCGGTATGGTGTTCTGGGGCGACTTGTACGACGACTTTCTTGACCACTCGGGGCTGTGTAGCGGCAACGGCGCCGGAGGTGTCGTTCGGTTTTTGTGTGGCCGGCGGTGGGTGCGTGCGGTGGTGGGCACCTCCCGCTCGGCGTGCTGGAGGGGTGATTGTGCGAGAGCGACGGAGCTGGACCACGGGTGGTGTCGCGGTAGCTCTGGTTTGTGGTGGTGAATGAGTATCAAGTCGCCACGTATGACCGATCTGCAAGGGTTGTTGCAGGTCAGGACTTCGGCTTTCGCTTCGGTCTGGTCAGTGTGGCGACCTAGTGCTCGTCGCGCTTCCAAAGGTACCCCGGGCATCCGACTTACATCGCCGACCACATCAGCTAGTCACCGTGCGATCTCATGCCCCTTCGGACATCACTTACCCTTGGTGGGCCGCCTGAATCGCTTGGGAGCAATGATCGGGTACGTACGGCTATAGTGCGCGTAATCCACTGACTTGTGCGCCTCTGAACCCCGTGGCGACACAACAATTTCTCGCGCATCGACCCGAAGAATTAGCTGCCGTTGCAACCACACCACGATTTCGATCGCTATTCACTAGTGGATCTTTACTGGCTCCGACTCCCGTTCACACTGTTCAACCAAGTAATCATCGCTTCACGAACCGCGTCCTGCATTCTGATCCCGGTGGTGGCACAGGTTATCTTGATCGATTTTTGCAAATCTTCCGGCAACTTGGTGGAGAAAGGGCTTAATCTCCTGGAGGTAGCCTTAGAGGAGATGTCCAAACTCTTCCGTGTCGACTCACCATAGTCGTCTGACATTTTCCCCTCACAGTGTTTACAAAGATTTCATAGAAAACATTTGACTCGCCGGGAACTGGCACAATCGGACCACCGAATATACGAATTGGACCGCGAACCTGAGCTCGTCACATTTACCGAAGAGATGCAGGTCTCAATCCGTTACTGAACTACACTCCGATCTGCAAGTGGAGAATTCAACTTTATTTTCAAGCTCGCCAGGGTTCCAAGGCTGCCGCAATCAATGTCGTCCGCGTCGGTAGGCGTCCCAGTGTGAAGCGACACCCTTACGGAACTGTCCGTTTCTAATACGTCTGCTTTCGCCGCGAGGCACTGCCCGGAGTCCTGGGGAAACTGTATGAATATCTCGTCACCATTCAATCCCGTACGATGATAAGAAGTAATGCTCGTCAAACGAGAATCCTTCATGTCATCACTTGGAACTATGTTGACCCCGAAATCTACAGCCGGCCCCTCGGGCACATAAGAAACTTCATTTACTATGGTCGTTTCGGATGTCGATTCAGTCTTCTCACCGGTGTCATCCCTCGCACTTTTTCCCGAATCTGAAGCCCCGCACGCCGACAAGTACATCATTGATCCAAGAATCGCAGCGGATGCAACACTGGCCGTAAAACGCCGATCCATCTTTCCCCCTACCGTTCGTCGATACTCGCCATCATATCCGACATGCATAGATTTCAGTGCGACTGAACGTCGGACACGCCTAACGTATCTACTCCTCGGCGCCCCAGCCGTCACCCGATTAGTCGCATTCATCTATCTTCCTCCCGGCGACTCATACAGAGTTCGTCTCGCGCTGGAGTGATTGCTCGCACGAGCGCTTCGAATGGTCCACGCTGAAAGAATCTCAGATACAAACCTGCGAATATTACGCCCCCGAAAGTGATTACCAAAAATGTGTCCATACCCTGAATTTTCCCGATAGGAGTAAACTCTGCCAGAATGGCGAAGTACACCACATGCAGGAAATAGATGGTGACCGGCATGGCACCCATTAACATTATTGGGTAAAATACGGTTTTGATGTATTTACTAAGTTCCGAGCGCATACTGTCGACAATAAAAATCACCCCCACTGTTATGGTCACAGCAATTCCAGCCGATCCAATCAAAATGGCAGTTTGACCGACCAAATAATTGACACGCAGCAAGTACCCTGCTGCGGTTGCCAACACCGACACAGGAATGCTGATTTTCAGGATCTCCAACTGGGAACTCTGCGCCATTATTCCGACCCTATAAATCACGAGGCCCAGGAACACGTAGCCGAGCCAAATAACCGCCGGATACTGTCCTACAAGTGTCCAGCTCGCAATCCGATCTATAGTTGGAGGCAAAATCTCATTTCCACTCAGCGAAGGATCGCCTATCAGACTTCGGAACATTTCAGAAATCGGGGGCCCTGCCAAAAGGAATACCGCACTAGCGATACAGAGTGATCTCCTTTTCATGTACACGAAAGGAAGAACCAGCAGGAAATAAACTCCATAATAGTCAAGAATTACGATTATCGGAGATCCCAATGTCGTCAAAAAGAGTCCAAGAGCTATGAGATAGATTCCACGCACAGCAATCTTGCGTCGTTCAAAACCTCTCACTCTTTTATCTTGCTTGATTGCTCCAACATTCGTGAGTATCCCAATCGATACGCCATCCAAAACAGCGAAGAGGATTTGCGCTCGCTGATCGGCAAATAGGGCAAGGCCGGCGGTGAGATAGGGAGATGTCTCATGAGTCGAGATGGCGTGCAGAACAAACATTCCGAGTATTGCGACACCTCGCGCAATGTCTATTCCAGCAATTCGGTCGACCTTTCCAATTAGGTCGAAATGCTCCGCTTCCTCTTTCGGTATTTTGATATGTGTCACCGCCCACCCAAGGGCGTGGTCCAACTGGAATTGCCATATTTATTTGTTTCCATCTGATTCAACATAACGATTCGTCAGAATCCGTGCCCCAACCCTGGATGAGAGCCGAATATTCTCCAGCCAAAGACCTCTCTAAGACGTCCGGAGATACCAAATCATTAGGAAGTATCCCGACAACGATCATGCCCGCATCCGGATTATTTTGATCACCCGAGCACTGTGCGACTACTGTCCATGCGGAGTCAGATGTGTAATCAGCGGAAATATTAGTACCAGCGATCGATTTAGTCAGATCGAATGATTCTATTTTTTGCGGTCTTAGGGATTCCCGCGCCGCGTCAAGCGTCTCTCCGATGGGGGACGCAGTTTGCTTGTTTTCAGATGCCGGACCTTCATCAACGGAGCAACCAGACAACACGAGGCAGGCAATGCCAGAACTAATAAATATTGAACGGTGAAATAAAGACAAACGCACTTATATACCTCCTGGTTGGTTTAGTTATTGGGCGAGTGTAACCGAGGCCGAAGAAGTCCAGTCGCCGAGATCCTGCAAGTTTACAAAAATTGTTAAAAACATGGAGGAAAGAAAGATTTCTTTCTGACTTAAATTCCTTAAAGTTGGCCTTAATAATTTCACTAGGAACCTCAATAAGCTCGAGTTAGCATTTTAAAATCAGCCTTAGGTTGATTGAAAGAAAACACTATGCAGGAGGGGTTCAGATGAAACGTGCCGTTATCTCGTCAGTGATTATGGGGGGTGCCCTCGCTATGGGAATGGGCATGGGAGTCGGGGCTGCAAATGCGGCACCAACCGTGTCTCACCAGGCCGCGTCGCCGATGCACGCGACGTTCAATGAGGGAGCATGTCCGAAGGACCGGGGATCGGCAAATATCAAAAAGGTTGTAAACGGTGTCACATATCAGATGAAATTCTTGTCTGGTCCGTACCCGGCCGGGACATGCCGCCCTTACATTTGGGTGGTTGTCTAGTCGATTCCTGCGCCCGCGAGGCAACTTGCCGGGTCGGCATTCTGGCGAAATTTCTTACCGCGCGTAAATTTGCGGTCTGATTCACGGCAGAGTCCACGAAATTAAGGTCCGATAAATTCGGAAACCACTGACTCCCTCCAATATCACAGCTGTGGCGTAATTCTGCATCCCTATCCAGCGAACACCTGGGATAAATCAGTCACCTGTCGCGGTTCATGTTTGATCACCCCTCAATCTGGGGGACCGTCCGCGCCGTATGCCGTGGATTCAGCGGTAGATCCCTTTATTTAGCACTCCAAAATAACGGAAGGGTGAATTATGCAAAGCCTGAAGAAAGTAGTCACCTCAACGATGTTGGCCGGCGGTTTGGCAGCTGGCATCATTGCGTCGTCGGTCGGTGCGGCCTCCGCAACTCCGCTCGAGCTCCCTTTCATCGGTGGCCCCTTTCCTAATCCTGGTGCATGCGAGAAGGCCCGTGCAGAGACGATGCGTTACTTCCCCGGCGCCCATGCGGGCCCGTGTTTCATCCGTAACGCGCAAGGAACGTGGATCTACGTCATCACCGGTTAAAAGAACCGCGTGGTGCAACCGTGCTAGATCGGCAACGCTCCGTTCGAGATCACTAGACGTCGCACGTAGAATTCGTGGCAAAGATCAGCAATGCGGGAGAGGGCTGCCCCCTGTACTCGAATTGGGTGGGGCCGGACATCACTGAAACGACGGTTGAGCCCTACGCCAAGTCTGGCGTAGGGCTCAACCGATTTTGTGCATGCGCGAGATCGAGCATCCGCTGAGCGCTTTTCTGCGGGTTCGGGTGTGCGTTTTGACCATCGACAAAACGGACTGTTGTCCCCCGATTCACACCTCGGGACCTATCTAGCTGCCCAGCACGTTGTTCACGTTCACATGCAGAACTGCCAGCTTTTCCTCTGTTGTGAGTTCGGAATGATCGAGCACAATCTGCAAGATCTCGGATTTGCCCGCAACGTAGCGGTCAATTGTCATATCTGGATCTTCGGCGAGCTCTCGTTTGACTGCACTGTAAGCCTCCCGCAAGTCGGGATGTGCTCGCAGAACTGAGCGGACGGCGAGATGATTTCGTACGTTCAAGGTCCCCTCAACACATAAATAGACGTTCCGGGCTGGGTCTCCTTGCTCGGCGTGGAAAGCTTCGCGATCGCAAAGACCAAGATCTCCAAGATGGGTGTATCCCCCGGTGGAGAGCGCCCTGATCGCCGCCGGCACGTGTTCGCGTTGGACAATAACGTCGATATCGAGGACGGGTTTGGCCGCCAGTCCTGGAACTGACGTCGATCCGACGTGCTGGATCGAAACGACAGGTACCTGCGACAAAATCCTGCGCAAGCCGTCAGCAACGGCCTCATACTGCCTTGGCCACTCCTCGGAGTACGGAACGACAATTACCGTCATCGCGCCACGCTATCGCACCGTTCCTGTTGCTGGCCCCACGATTATCGGTCCACTCACAAGCCAGACCGGCTCAGACCGTTTCTGCGGGTTTCGGTGTGCGTTTTGACCGTCGTCATACCGGACGGTGGAGAACGGGCGACTGGGCGCGACTGACGTGGCGAAATTTCGGGCCGAAACGTCCAATTTTGGTGTCCGTTGGATTTGTCCGTTATGGCATAGGCTCTAGTGGACAATTCGTGTTCGGCAGTGGGGGTAGCGTGAAAATCGGGTATGCGCGGTGCAGTACGGTCCGGCAGGACACGGCGGTTCAGGTGGATCTTCTGGTGAAGGCCGGTGTGGATCGTGACATGGTCTATGTCGATCATGGTGTCAGTGGCCGGCAGGCTCGTCGGCCTGGTTTGGATAATGCGATCAACGCGGCTCGGGCCGGCGATGTGTTTTGTGTGACGAAGCTCGATCGGTTGTCTCGGTCGGCGAAGGATTTGCATGAGACGGTGGAGCGGATCGCGGAGAAAGGTGTGTCGCTGTCGATTGATGGTCAGGTGTATGACCCGGCTGATCCGATGGGGAAGATGTTCATTGGCATTCTTGCGTTGATGGCGGAGTTCGAGTCGGATCTGATTCGTTCGCGCACGCGTGATGCTGTTGCCGCCGCGACGGCTGCTGGGAAGATGAAAGGTAGGCCGCACAAGCTCTCGCCGGAGGAGCGTGCGTATCTGCTGCAAATTTATGAGACGGGTCAGTTCAAGATCGAAACTCTGTGTAAGAACACGGGTTTGAAGCGTTCGTCGTTGTATACCAATATCCAGCTTGCGCGGATCGAGCGGGAAGCCAGCGATCGGACCCCTCGGGTCGAGAACTGAGCTCGACGCGAGTGGGGTCCGATCGTTAAGTCAATGGCACATAGGTTGTCGGTCTAGTTGTCCCTCAAGCAATTTCGCCGCTTTTTGTTGAGGTCGGTACCCGTAGTTTGGGTCAGGCGGGTGTGAGTGCATTGCGCAGCTGCGCTGTTACCGCGTCTTCGATGCGGGTTGCGAGGTCGATGTCTTCTCGCAGGGTTGCTGATGCGTTGGCGGCTCCGATGGTGCCGGCGCAGAGGTTCCATGCGAGTCGGTGTGTGGTGGGGGTGTCAGTGAGTTCACCTTCGGTGAGGGCTGTTTCGATGATGTCGCTGATGGCATCGACCCAGTAAGCGAAGGCTGCGCCGTTGTCGATGGTGGGTTCGAGGGTGAGTTTCATCCCGGCGCGCAGGTTGGTGTTCTCGGCGATTTGATGTGCGAGGGACGTGAAGATCGCTGTCAGCTTCTCCCCCGCTGTGGTGCTCGGGCCGGTGGCTGTTGCTTCGCTGATGGATTCGTTGACGGTTCGGTTCCAATCAGCGATGAGGCTCCCTGCGATGGCTTCCTTGGACGGGAAGTGGAAGTAGATGGCGCCCTTGGTGAATGCTCCGGTAGCGAGGATGGCATTGATGCTACTGGCGCCGTATCCGTCGGTGTCGAAGTGTTGTGCGGCTACTGAGACGATCGCTTCTCGTGTTCGCACTGCTCGGGCTTGTGTGGTGCGTGCGGTGCTGCCGGTGGGGCGGCCGATGTGGGGCCGAATAGTATTGCTCATGGTCACAGGTGCTTTCTGTGGCTTGGTCCTGGTGGTGTTGCTGCACTGCCAGGACCTCTGTTGTTTTTGAGGGTGGGGCTGCTGAGACGCTGGGCCTCGCCGGTGTCAGTGCGCTGCTGCGAGTTCGCGGTCGGTGGTGTTCTCTGAGGACCGGAGGTCGGGCAGTGGCGGGCTCGTGAATCCTGCTTCCCGGGCTGCGATATCGAACTTCTCGTACCGGCGCCACGCTGTCGAGATTGCGACGGGCGGTTTCGATTCCATCGCGATGGTCTCCCATGTGAGGTTCGGGTTCGTGAGCTTGCGGACTGCGGTGTCCTTCACGTCCTTCTTGAGATTCGAGGTGGCGATGAACGCCATGAGGTCGTCCATTGCGGTGTCGCCGTCGGCGGCTTGGGCCTCTTCGGTGTCTTGACGGTTCAGTGCCTCTGTCGCGGTTTCTTGAGGGTCGAAGTCGTCGTGACGTTCAGCCATCATTGCGTCGGCGAAAAACGGTTCTGCAAAGTCCGCAAGATCGTCTCCCCGGTCGATCTGTGTCACCGTGTTTGTCGTGTCCTCGTTTCGTTCCGCTTCGACCAGCTCTGCGACATTGGGATCGGTCTCTCCGCGAGAGGTGGAGTCGCGGAAAGGTTCCCGGCTCACGGTCAGATCAGTCGCAATGCTCTTTGCATGCTCACTGTCGGTGACGTTTTCGACGACCGCACGGTAGGCGGCGTATGCCATTCCGACTGCCTTCACCAGGATCGTGATGCCGTGTGTGAATGCCAGGACCAGGGCCGGCGGAATGATCGCTATGGCCGCTGCGATGGCCGGCGCTAGTGGAATGAACCCGAGGTCTCCCCCACCATCGATTGACTCCTGTGCAGCGATTGCTGCGTGATAGGCGTGGTACGCGTTGCCCAGGATGCTGATCACGACGACGCTGACTGCGAGGGCGATGTAGAAGCCTCTGTCGCGTCGGTTCATCTTGAGCTTGCTGATGATGACGATGGCGATGGTGGAGCCGAGGATTGCGCTGTCGACGATCGCGGGGAAAATCCAGGTCAGATTTTCCGGGATAAGTGCTTGCCGGGCGAGGTCTCGTTGCACGGCGAAGGAGAGTATGAATGCGCCGGTGGTGATGCCGAGTGCGATGACGATTGCGAGTGCGAGTGCGGCGAGCAATGCGCCTAGCTGAATACGGGCAGCCCTGAGGCTAAAGTCGGTCATGATCGGGTTTCTTCCTTCAAGTGGTTTCCCGGTCTGGAGCCTCGCCGGTTGCATCCGGCGGGGCTCCTTCGTTGTGTAGGTCAGTCGTCTGAGATTGGGCGGCCGCTGGGAAGTGTGCCGGTTTCTGCTTCGTATTGGTTGCCACTGTTGTGCACTGTCTCCCGGCGTTCCGCCTCTGCCGCCAGCGCTTTCTCGACGAATTGCGACCAGGATTTGTCGTCCTCGAGGTGGCTTGTGTTTCGGTAAGCACCTCGGGCGCGACTGAATACCTCTTGGTCGACGTAAACCGTAATACGTTTGGGCTTAGGCTTTTCCACCACTGACGGTGTGGGCTGTGGAAGCGGGGCGACCGGCGCGGGAGTGCGGTTGGATCTCTGCATTCGAGACAGGTCACCAGTCACGTTCCGCGGAGGTAGCGCCGTGAGCTTTCGGTCGGGCCGGTCATTCATACCCGTGCTTCCTCTCTTTCCGCTGTTGCAACGCGGGTGACAACTTCTTGCGCAACTGCAAAGAGGTCGTCTGCAACGGATTTGGACGATTTCGGCGCGAGAGCCTGAGGCTCGGCGTTGCCTTTGATGACGTCGTACCATTTCGGACCGCTTCGGACGACTGCATCGAGTTCGGCTGCGAGCATGCCCCGCTCTCGTGTTGCCTGGGCGGTGGCCTCGGAGTGACGAACGGTGGCCGTGAAAACGACGTCGTCGTTGCCGAACGCCTCTGCAATCGCAGACCTTGCTTGTTTGAGCACGGTTTTCGCTGATGTACCCACGGCTACGAGAACGACGCCCAGTAGATCCAGGTCGGGGTTGATAGCAGCGACGGCGTCGATACGGTGCGCCACGGCTGCCATTCCTTTTCGACTGGATGCATCGGATTTGACGGGCACGAATGCCCATTTTGCGGCCGCTAACGCTGCTGTCTGCAAGGTTTCGTCGCCGGGCGGGCAGTCGATGAGGACCATGTCGTAGGTGGCCGCCATTGGAGCAAGGACCCTTGCAAGGGCGAGCTTTGCTCCATCTGGATCTTTGGACGCCATAGCGGTTAGAGCGGCTGTCGCTTGTTCGAGGTGCACTCCCCCGGGAAGGACGTCGAGATTTGCACGGACATTTTCGATGGGTTTTGCGTCGCCGCCGAATGCGATTGCGCTGGCAAGCGATCTCCCCTGATCATCACCGGTTTCACTGGTGTACCCGAGGTCTTCGGCAAGGTTTCCCTGAGGGTCGAGGTCGACGAGCAGAACCTTCTGACCGGAGGCTGCCAATTCTCCGCCGACGTTGGCTGTCAGGGTCGTCTTCAAGACGCCGCCCTTGCCGTTGATGACGGCGATCACCCTTTTACGTGTTTCGCGAAAGTCGGTCTGCATTGCTCTCCTTCGACAGCATTGGCGCGTTTGACGGTATTGACAGCATTCCACGCGATAACCAGTAATGCAAGCAATAGCAGTAATGCCAGCATTACTGCTAGCCGTTGGAAATCTCAAATATGGCTGCGGCGGAATGGACCCAATGCCAGTATTGCTGGCATTACTGGCACGTTCGCAAAATGTCACGAAAACCTCACTGACGTGCATGTTGCTAATAGCAGCATTACCAGCATTAGAGCCAGACAGGGTCCTCGTTGCCGGCAAAATCCACCAGGCGAGCCGCCGAAAGCAGGAATACTGGTATCACTGTCATTCCTGCCATTACGGGCCTCGTGGGGCCCAACCCTCACTCAAACACGATTTGCTGCTATTGGCAGTAATGCTGACATTTTGCGCTCGGGGTGGCGCTACTTCCGTTTCGGGCCGCCGTCATCACGCAAAATTGCAGGTTGCGAAGCCGAGCCGTGGCGCCGCACGGTGGGTGCATGTCCCGCTCTACCTTCAAAGTGGATAGGGGAGGGGAAGGCTATTGCGGTTGCTCGCCGGGCTTGGGTCCTCAACTTCGGATCGCGTTTGCCAGTTTTGCATGCGCCACCAGCCAGGCTTTGCGTCCTTCCGCAGAGCCATCTCATTGCTCCGGACGCACGGCGCCAGATGCAAAATGAACAATCATTCGGCTCACGTTTCCTTCGCCCGGAGTCGGATGTTGTTTCGTGCTGGACCGAAGACTGTCACTCCGTGTTCGACCTCGGCCGGCGTCGAGCTTTGGTGAACGAGTGAAACCCGGTCTGTTGCGTGCACTGCGGCTTGGTCGTGGGAGTGCACGGTCGCGTTGTCGTAGGCATAGGTGGTGGTGTCTTCTCCGACGTCGCCGAAGGAGTCGTTGACAAGGTTGCTTGTGGCGCGGTTGGTGGCGCGAACGCGTGTGGTGTCGAATGCGTCGGTATGGGCGTTCCCGTAGGCGAAGAGAGTTGCGTGCCCGAAGATTTGGGATCGTGCGGCGTCGGTGGCCACGATCTGGGCACTGCGCTTCGTTTCGGGCGTCAGGCGGGTGATGATGACCCGTGAGACGCCGACGATGCGGATCGTGATGCCGTCGGGCAGCTCGGCGTCGGTGAGTTCTAGGGGTTCGTCGTTGCGGTGGTCGATGACGATCGTCTTTGCGCCGGTGCGTAACCGTTCGTGGATCTGGGGGACGGTCTGGCAGGGGGAGAGCGGCCGGCGTTTGACGGGCGGCTTTGCGGACGGGCGTTTTCCGTTCATCGCTTACCCCGATCTGAGAGATGGGTGATCCACACGGGCGAGTTTTCATTCTCGCGCGCGGATGCCTGGGTCTTTCGGATGCGGGCGCTGTCGGTGGCTCGGCGGGCGACGAAACGTGCCGCTTGGCGGCCGGGGGAGTCCTCGGCCGCGGCTGATGCGTAGCGTGTGCGTTCCGCCTCGAACTCTGCTGCCTGTCGTTCCCGTTCGGCTTTTTCCTGGTCAGCGGCGATTTGAGCGAGAACGTGCGGGGCGAAGGCGAGATCCTGCTGCTTCATGAGCCAGCGCATGAACGCGATGGGGTGCTTCGGGTTTGGTGCCATCCGTGTGGCCTTGCTCCAGGCGTCGATCGTGTCGTTGAGATCCGCGGCCGTCCAACCGTGTGCAGCTGGGTCGGTCAGTGCGGGTGCCCATCCTCGGGGGGTGTGCTGGCGCGCCCAAGCGGGAGTTCGCGGGTTTCCGAGCCATTTGGATGCGAGCAACAAGCCCTTCCTGATGGCTTCGGCCTTCTCGACGTCCGCCTTGGACTCCTTGCGCCGCGGAGCGGCTCGTTTATCCACAGATCGTTTAGTAGTTAGAACCTCTCTACGAGAGGAAGAGATACAAAACTGACCCCTGCGGGGGTGGGGTGCCATCTGTATAGATCCGTCGACGACGATGCGGGTGTTATCCACAGGCTTGCGTGGATGCAATGCCCAGACAGATGCCCAGCCGCGGCCTCGGTCTTGGAAGCGATGGGAGCCGAACCGTTCGCCTCTGCGGCGTAGTCGGCCGCGGAGTACTTCGGTGGCCACACGCAACAGTTTGAGGGTCTCGCGGGCGCGTTGGATGGTGCGTTCGCCAAGGCCGGTGCGTTCGACGAGGGTCGCAATGGTGAGGCGGCTGTTGCGTCCGGTTTTGAAGTCGGCGGCGCCGGCCATTGCAGCTGCGACGTTCAGGAGTGTTTTGAGGCTGATGCCTCCACCGGTGTTGGCGACGAGCTGCGGGCGGATGGTGTTGTATTCCGCGGTGTACGCCGTTCGGACACAAACCTCGACCCAGTGCTGCTGCCCCTGCCAGTAAGCAAGACCTGCGTGCGCGCCCTCGTCAAGTTCAAGGCGAACTTGGCAGTAGCGGCGGCACGCTGCTTCGCGGCCCCCTAGCGCGTTGAGGTACGCAGGGGTCAGCGAATGGCACTGGTGCCCGTACAGATGGCCCCTCATTCTGCGAGGAGTACGAGCTGTTCCGTAGCGGCGCCGCGTAGGGCTGCTACCGCAATACGGACGTTGTACGGTCGCGGCCGCATCAAACAGTGCGACTCGCGAAAACTGAGTTGTTGAATCTTCATCAGGGCGCGATGTACCCTGAGACGTACCTAGCACGGTAAGTCCCTTCGGGGATGCAGTAGTCGCGAGCGGCGAACTCGCTATCTACAAGGACGGACCCTGGTTTCTCCGGCATGAGAGCCAGGGTTTTGTCGTATGTAGATGTACTACTGCGCTCTAGCTATTCAGATGTTGTAGTGGCGACTACGCAGCTGTGAGCGGCAGCACCTCCTGATTCGGATTCAGTTCGCGGACAAGATCAGGGCGATCAGCGCGGAGGCAGAGCAAGTCGGAAACGTACTGGCTCACTGAAGAGACGCCGGCTTTTTTCCGTTCGATCTCCAAGAGCTCGTACAGCTCGTCAGGCACTCGACCAAGCCGCTTACGTTCTCCAAGGCTCGGGCGTCCGACCTTGTTGTGAGTCCCCTTGCTCGGCATGGCTTCCTCCCTGTCCGCGGTTCCGCTAATTCTGGACCTGTAACGTTGGCACTCTGCGGAGGCGCGCCGATTCCTGGTCCAAAAAATCTTCACGGCTTGACTATAGTAAGGCCTGACTCTAAAACAGACCGCAGATCCTCTGGCTGAGATGACGGGGCGTGAGAAAATGTTGCTCATGGGACGAAGCGCGACTCCGCTGGCCACTCGTGTCGAAGAACTGTTCACCGACCGTTGGCCACGCGGAAACAAGGTGGCGAACGCCTTGGTCGCTGACTATGTGAGCAGAGCCGTGGGACGCCCGATCGATCGGCAGTACATCTACCGCATCCGCACGGGACGTGTGAGGAAAGTCGACGTCCCTGTCTTGGAAGCGATCGGTCGATACTTCGACAAGAATCTGGACTACTTCTCGGGCGAGCCGACGCCGCCAGCCGACGAACTTGATCGAGCGCTAGCCGAGAGCGGAATGCAGATTGCAGTGTTGAGAGGGAAGAAGCTCACAGAGGCGGACCGTCTCCAGCTCGCTCGCTTGGTGCGGGAGGCGAACGATCTCCTCAAACGCGATGAAGCGCAGGATTCATGAGCGCGCAATCCCGCCGGCGCATGGATTCATACGTCCGGGCGACTGTGCGAACACCATTCAGCATCGAGACCTTTCTGAAGAATGTTTCGCACGAGCTCGGCCGTCCCGTTCATCGACTAAGTGGACTGCCCGCAGGGAGTCGCCTGTCGGGCGTGGCACTCGAAGAGCTGACCGGTGGGGGCGGGGCGGCTTTCGTAAGCGGGCCGGACGAGAGTCCCGAAGATCACCAGCTGTACGTTCTCGCACACGAAGTGTGGCACCTGATCAAAGGCCATCGATGCACGAAGCATCGGGAGGATCTCACCCCGATTGCGCGGCTGGCTGGGGTATTTCGGGAACTGGAGTGCGAAGTCTTTGCGTGGAAGGTCGGTTTGGCAGCAACCCGATCGCTGCGCCCGGCGGGCAGGCTGCCGGCTCCAACCCACTTGTTGACCTCTGCGTTTGACTCGCGGCCGCGATGACAGGCCGCGTGTGATCGCCTCCTGGGCTTCCTATGCTTTGTTTGCCGCCGGCATTGTCCTTCTCTTGAGGGGTTTGATCCTCCAACGCCGAGAGCGGTCACTGCTTGGAGTTGGGTTCATTTTTTACGCACTTGCGCTGCGCACCTACGCGCCGCTGCTGCCGATCGGAACCCGAACCCCGTTGGAAACCGAGGACCGTATCTGGGGAGCTACGTTCACCGTGATGGGCGGCTGGGCGCTGCTGACGTTGATGACGGCGACGATCCATGCGTACCGCACCAATGAGGTGGATTGGTCTAAGCCAGCAATAAAACGCGATTTCGCGGTACTGGCGATCGCGGCCGTGGCCAGCACATTCATCCTGCGGGTGGCTTTGTCTGGCGGATATGCCCCGACTACGGATTTCCTCAACGAATACGGATCAGACCCTGCGGTCATGGTCTACGAACTCGTATTCGTGCTTTGGATGGTCGTTCCTTTCGGACTCCTTGGCTATCTGACCTGGAAACATACCGATGACTTCGGCAGGTCTCTGACGGTTATTGGCTGCGGAGTCAGCGTCGCATGGGGAGCATGGAAGCTGATTGGTGTCGGCGCACACCTAGTGGGTTACGACCGGATCAACATCGAATCGCCGGTGAGCGTGGCCCTTGCCTTGACCGCGTGCTTCTTCGTCGTCAGCGGTCTCTCGGTCTTCACCGTGCGCCGCGTAGCGAAGCAGGTGAATCTTCTGCTCCGCTACGGGTGGCGGCGAATGATCGACGACGCGAGGCACCGATCCCCTAGAGATACTGAGCAATAAGTCGAGATTTGAAAATCTTGCCCGAATCTTCGCGAGGTAGTGAATCGACGATCTCAAGTGTTGTGGGGATCTTGTACTTCGCCAATTCTGTGCTGAGCGCTTGTCGAATACCTTCGATGGTCAGTTTGCTTCCTGGCCTCGCGATGACATGAGCGGCGACGGACTCACCGAACTCTCCGCCTGGAACTCCGAACACTGCGACGTCTTCGGCAGTCGTGAGCTTCATGATTGCGTTTTCGACCTCGGCCGGATAGATGTTGACTCCTCCGGAAATGATGACCTCGCTGGTCCTACCAGTCAGATACAGGAAACCATCAGAATCGACATAGCCTTGGTCTCCAACCGTGACGAACCCGGGGAGTGGACTGCGGTCGGCGGCGTCATGGTTGATGTACGAGAACTTGGGCCAGTAGTCGGCTCCCTTCACATACACCTCGCCAACTTCGCCCGCAGGCAACACGACGCCATCACTAGACACAATTCGAACCTCAGCCCCGTCAACCGGCCGGCCAACGCTACCTGGATGTTGAGCCCATTCCTCTGCGTTAATCCAGGTAATTGTGCCGGCTTCGGAGCACCCGTAAAACTCGATGAGAGCATTGCCGAACCATTCGATCGAACGGCGCTTCACCTCGGGCGGGCACGGCGCGGCCGAGTGAATCAAATGTGTCAGGCTGCTGACGTCGTACCGAGATTGGGTCTCAGCAGGCAGTGAGAGCAAGCGAGAGAGCATGGTGGGGACAATTTTGGCTTGCTCGATCCGGTGCTCTTGGATGAGCTGAAGGAAGCGTTCGGCATCGAACCTGGGCATGATCGTGATGTTCGTGCCCATCCGCAACGCAAGTACAGCAAGCGCGTTCGGGCTGGTGTGGTACATCGGACCTGCGACCAACATCTGTCCGCCGGGCGTAAGGCCCATTCTTGTCGCTGTTCCGCCTGCGATCGACAGAAGTTGATGCGGGGACATCCGTTCTCGCAGTACCCCTTTGGGTAGTCCTGTTGTTCCGGAGGTGTAGACCATTCCCATGGAGTCGACGATGGCACCCTCTTGATGAGGTAATGGCGTTTCGGTTTCTCTGAGCAACTCCTCGAGCGTGACGTATTTGCCGCTAGGGCGCGCCAGTTCACTGCTCACTCCCAACTCTGCGAGCAGTTCACCAGGCATAGCTACTTCGATGATGTCGACGGGGTTCTGCAACTGAGAAACAGCATCTTCGACGCTACTGATGAACTCGGTGTGCGCGATTACCAGTCGCGCGCCGCTGTCGCCGAGGAGATGACAGATCTCTGAGCCAGTCCAGTGCCAATTGACTGGAACCGGATTTCCGCCGCAGCTGGCCACCGCGAGCGAAACCTCGAGAAACTCGATGTCATTCCGCATTACGAGAGCTACACGTTCCCCTGGCTGTATTCCTCGCGCCTTGATCGCGGCGGCAAGTCGGCCGGCACGTTGGTGGGACTCGTGCTGGCTACGGACTCTGGTTCCACAGGTGACGGTCGGCTGTTGAGGGTCGTCCATTGCACTCATGCCATCGAAGTCTGCCAGGCGAGGGCCTGTGGCGAGCTGATGGTTCAACTCCGCAGCGCCGCGAATCGGACCAAAGTCACATAGCAGAAGCGCGTGGGATGTTGCAGACAATCGCCCGAAGCTGTTTACTTCTGATTGCGTAGTCGATCAAAACTGATCGTTTGAGTTACTTGCGGGCAGCCACACAGGGGAGGCGAGGATGGAGTTGAACTCACGGCGACGTATGGGGAGGCCGGGTACGGGTTCGCTCATATGCAGCCTTAACCTCGTCCACCGTGGCGTCGAGTCCCTGGGACAATTTTTCGGCGACATCTTCCCTCAGTCGAGAATGCCCTCGCTCGACGGTAGCCAGAGCGGTCGTGGACATTCCAATCTTCTTGGCCAACTGAGGCTGCGTCAGACCCCGAAAGACCCTGAGGTCTCCCAAATATCTCTCATTTCGCGGGATGAGCACTACGTCATCCATGGTGATACCGAGAACATTGACGACCCGAGCAAGATAGTCGACCTGCGGGGAAGCCTTGCCCACTTCCCAACTCAACACAGCAGCGGGGCTTACTTCTGCAAGTCTCCCGAGCTCCCCCCTGGTGAGCTTTTTCGCCTTACGTGCAGCTTCCAACGAAGCGGGCGAAAACCCCCTCAAGATTCGTCGGCTCATTCCTCGCACCCGCACATGAGCCATCACTTTGCCTGACCCCAATCTATGCCGTCCCAGTGTCCTGCAATGGACATCGGTGGTAACATCCTGTTTTAGAATCAGATCATAAAGTACGAAGATGCGTGGCGAGAAAGGGGAAAGGGCCGAGATGCAGACGAATTCATCGACGCACCTACTCTGCGCATCTCGACAAAGCTCAGTCGCAGGCAAGCCAATTCGCCTGGCTATAGATGCGACTGCGGTGGTTGCTGGCGCAAGGTTATGCCGAATCGCGTGCCACACATACGCAACCGCGAAAGACCCCAGGGACGGACTCCTGTTTGGCGACCGGTCCCGTCCCTGGGGCTCTCTTCTGCCTGCGACACCATTCGCATCAGGGCGTCCGGACCGCAGGCTTTCGAGCTTATGCGGTGTCGTTGAATCCGCAACCAGCCGGAGGCAACTATGGAAAATCCCGCAAGGCTTTCCGTTGAAAATGATCGCCACGGGATAGTTCCTGCTGGCAAACGCGAGCACGCGAGCACGGCTGAGTACTTCGTCGTCTCCTCATATCGCGTTATCGAACCTGTGCCGTGCGCCGGCCGGGCCATGGGGCACACATGTGTACCCGCCCTCGTGGTCGGCGCCCGACTCTGCCCGGTCGGACATTCATTGATTCCCACGGGATCCGTTGTCATGGCGCATTTTTCACGCTCCATCGAACTTCCCGACGCTGTTGCGTCGGGATCACAGGCCGCGTAGCTCTCGCTTTTTGTGCGGCCGTGCACGTCCACCATTCCGGTCAATTGTTGAACCACAACAAGTTTGAAAGGGCACTCATGAAGCATTTCCAGAAGCCACGTTCGGGCGGTCGTCATCGCGCCCCGTCCACTACTGCGGTCGCTACGGTTTCGTTTGCCGCTGTGGTGGTGGCAACGTTCGGAGGGGCTGGTTTTGCTGTGGCTGCTCCGGGCGATCAGCCTGGCGTAACCAGTGAGGTTCCGGTGCCGAGCCAGCCGGGAGTGACCACACCTGCTCCTTCGACGCCCGAACCCGCTCCTGTGCAGACATGGGTTCCGACTCCCGTCGAATACCAGCAGCCTGCGCAGCCGCTCCCGAACTGGGACTACAACACCAACGAATACACACCGCCGACCAACACCAGCGACAACTACGTTGCGCCGATCGACTACACGTCGATTCACCTCCCGACGCAGCTCGAGACGTTCACGGCACCGATTCAGGCTCCGGAAGACAAGATCCGTTTCGGCCGCTACCTCGCTGATCGACCCAACTGGATCGCCAAGGACACCGCGGACAAGAGCAACGGTCAGACCGCTGTCATCGAAGCTCAGGTGACGGACTTCTGGCGCTCGACCGGCCTCGAGGCCGACGAAGCCGAACGTCTCGCAGCAGCTCAGGTCGGCGGCGCCGCTGCCGGTGCGCTCGCAGGTGCAACCGCTGCCGCTGTCCCGGCCGCCACCGTCGGCGCATTGATCGGCGGAACCATCGGCGGGACTTCGGCGCTGACGTTATTCGCTCCGATCGTGACTCCCATCGGCGCCGTTCCGGCTGGGGTCGTCGGCACGGCAACGGGTGCGGGCATCGGTGCAGCTGTACTCGGCGTACCTGCCGCTATCGGCGGCGCGGTCGTCGGCGGCGCCGGTGGCGCTCTTGCCGCATCTGCTTATGGTGCAGGCGATTTGGGTCAGCCGATCGATTTCGAAATCCCGGACATAGACCAGCCCGCCATCACCGAGCAGACCGAAACCACACTCGATCAGTGGTCCGCTAACCCGCCTGTCGGTACCGCGGCCGCTGACACAGTCCGCAACACCGCTGCTGCTGCACCTGTCGTCGATCAGCAGATCCGCGACGCGGTGACCTCGCTGCCCGGCGGCGAAGGTGCGGTCGCAGCATTCGACCAGGCTGTAACCGATTTCCAGGCCAACACCGCTGTGCCCGGCCTTCCGCTGGGGATGATCGCCGACGCCATCGGTGCCGGTATCCCGGCGTGAACCGTCCATCCGGGGTGGGCGCGCTGTCTGCTCTGAACTTCGATCAAGGGATCTGATGTGATGTTCACTCGTTCTCGTTCGACTGGCACCGGGACCAGCTCTACTGCTGGTCCCGGTGCCAGGTCGGCGGTAGTGGGCCTGTCGCTGGTCAGCGCTACCGCCGTGGTCCTTTCGTTTGCTCCGCTGGCCAACGCAGCTCCCGCGTCCGGTACCGATCTGGTGAAGGGGGAGTGCCCCGCACTGTTCAGCCTCGGAGTGCAGGGAACTGGGCAGTCCGCTCCGGATGCAGCGCCGACGACGGACACCGGCATGTTGTCGCAGGTGTTCATGCCGATGATCGCGAAGGCGGTCGACGGCGACAAGGAATTGGCCGGCCGCGCGTACGTGCCATACGAGGCCGGGTTCGGCGGCGCTGTCCCCGGCGGCAACGTGCCGTATTCACAGTCCGTCGAGGGCGGCTTGCAGAATCTGCGGGACATGGCTTCGGAGGTCGCGGCTACGTGCCCGGACACGAAGTTCACCCTGGCCGGTTACAGCCAAGGCGCACATGTGGTTTCACTGTTCGCCGAAGAAGTCGGCAAGGGCTCGGGCGTGATCGCTGCGGACAAGGTTGTCGGTGTCGCCACGTTCGGTGACCCGACCCGCGCTGCCGGTGCACCGCTGTTTCCTGGCTCGCCCGGTCAGACGTCCCCGAAGCCTGCTCCGGGAACGGACGGCGCTGAGGTGTCCAAGGTGTCCGCTCTCGATCAGGTCCCTCCTGCTGGTGGCGGTATCGGGCCGGTCGCGGACGTGGCGGAGAACTACGGCTCGCTGACCGGACGGGTGGCGAGCTTCTGCCAGTCCGGTGACCTCGCGTGCGATGCTCCGCCGGATTCTCCGATCCTGCGGGTGGTGACCAACATTGCCGGTCAGTCGGAACTGTCCTCGGGTGATCCGATTCGGTCGTTGGCCTCGGTCGGTGACGCTCTGGCGATGACGTCGATCAAGACTGCGGTGACCGTGGTCAACGAGGACATCTCGGGTACGACGTTGGCGAATCTGTCGATCGCGCCGAAGAAGTCGCTGTCCGAGCGTCTTGCGGTGGCCTCCGATCCTCGGACTCCGTTGCCGTCCACCGATGATGCGATCAAGGCGATCATGAAGGTCGGCACGATCGGCTTCAACGCGGTCAAGACTGTCGCGAAGGAAGTTCTGACCCCAGCGAACATCGCGGAGTTGGCGACGGTCGGGCTGGCCAATCCCGCTGGCGCGGTTGCTCTTCTGGGCACCAAATTGGTCGGAGCGGCAACGAAGCTGATTCCCCCGGCCACTACGTCTCGGTTGACGACGCAGGCGTTCGCTGCGGTCAAGGACAACGTCAGTGACAACAAGGATCTGCTCAACCTTGCGACGCTGACGAAGTATTCGTCCACGGTGGCCGCCCACGGAGGTTACGGCTCGGTGCCGGCCACGGCGACCGGGACATCGGCGACGGCGTTCGTCACCGATTGGTTCGTCGCGTTGGCGAAGGACCTGGCAGATCGTGCAGGTGGATCGCCTTCTTCCACTACGAAGGCCACGTCCACGGCGGTCGCGACTCGCCCGTCCTCGTCTTCTTCGGCGACAACGACGACGAGTCCCCGTCCAACCAGCACCTCCACCTCGATCACTTCGACCACGGCGGTCGCTACGCCGACTGCTGCGGCGAACTGATCGGGCGTTCTGGTGCGGGGTGTTCGTACCCCGCACCAGGACCTCCGGAGAAAGGACTCGATGGTGACAAATAACAACAATGACGATCCCAAGTCTTCCAATCCCGTTCTCGACCAGTGGTTCCCACCGTTCACGCCTGCGGCGGACGGGAGAGCGCAGACCTCTGCGCCGGTAGAACCGCTTCCGGTCGTGGACCTCGCGTCCGACGACGACTCATCTCCAGCCGCTCCGGAACCAGATTCCGTTCACGTGCCGTCTGTAGCCGCTGCTGCTGACTCCAACGACGTCCCTGTCGACGACAGCGGCGCGGCGTGGCTGCGGGAAGCGATGCAGTACACGCAGGACCAGGCAGCGGCCGAACCGCCGCCCCTGGCTGCTACTTCGGCTTCACCCTCGCAGCGCCTGCGTGGCCGCGCTGCGGTCATCGGCGCGGTCGCAGCGGTCGCAGTCCTTGTGATCGGCGGGGGTGCGATCGCCGCTTCTGCGCTCGGCGGCGGTGACGACGACGCACCGATGAACGTCGCGGAGATCGCTCCCGCAACAACCAGCACGGCAACCACCTCGCAGACTCCGAGCTCGGTGGCTCCGCAGTCGTGGTGCTCGCCGTCGACGGAGGCCGGAGTCGTTCGCGGGTCCGGCCCCGGCGGAACCGGTTCGGGTCCCGATGCCATTCTCGCGTTCGATCACGCCTACTACGTCGAACGCAACGGGGCCAAGGCCCGCGCACTGCTTGTCTCCGATGCGCAGGTGAAGTCGGCAACCGCCGAAGAACTGCAAGCCGGTATCGACACGGTTCCCGCTGGTACCGAGCACTGCGTCGAGATCCGCGCAACCGAACCGAACACCTTCGCCGTCACCCTCGAGCAGCGCTATCTGGACGGCTCCCGCGTCAGTGGCCGTCAGATCGTCAAGGTCACCGATGTCGGTGGCCGCACGCTCATCACCTCGATTGGAAAAGCATCGTGACCGACAACGACAACTCTCAGGATTGGCTCGGCTGGCTCGGTGAGGAACCGGAGGTCGTGGAAACACCGGTAGCCCAGGTGTTTCCGCTCGTCGCTCCCCAACCGAAGAGTTCTGCGACCAAAACATCCACCGCGGCTGCCCAGGTTCTCGATCCCGTCCCGCCGATGACGTTGGTCGTCGGTGCGTGCGGGGGAGCGGGGAGCACCACCACGGCGATCGGTCTCGCGAACGCGTGGTCGACCATCGGTGCGACAAGTGCTGTCGTCGATGCCACGGTCGGCGGCGGCGACCTGGTCGAGCGCGGAGCGGATTCGACCGTCTCGGAAACCTCGATCGAGACGATGTTCGGATCCTCCGAGACGCTGCACGCTGACGAGTCGTTCAGCGCGTCCACCTCGGCAACCTCGGCCGGCGCCCACGTCCTCGGCCGCCACTGGCTCGAAACCATCGAACCCGACTTCCGGCAGGTCGATCGGTACGTCCGCGCCCAGGTCGACACCACGGTCTACGACCTGGGGCACCGAGCGTTCGGCCGCGAGAGTGCGCAGTCGCTCCGGGGAGAACCGTGGTCGACGATCGTTGTCGCGGTCCCGTGCCGCGCCGACGCATTCAACCGGATGCGAGCCGTCCTCGAGACGATCCGGCTCACCGCCGGAGAGAAGGCACTCGATCGCACGATCGTGGTCATCTCGCACCAGACCGCAGGCCCTGCTGCTGCCGATGTCTCGCAGCTCCGCGACCACCTGACCGGCAAGGTCTTCGCGGTCGAGGAAATCCCGTACGACCAGCACCTTGCGTCGGGGTTGACGATTTCGGCGACCGACCTCGCACCCGACACCGCTGCCGCGTACGAGCAGATCCGCAGTGTGAGTGTGCGCGCAGCGGACAGCCGGAGTGATCGCTGATGGGCGCGCAACGCTTGTCCTCAGAAACGGGACACCGAGTCGACCTCACCGATGCGTCGGTCCGTCTTCCTGATGCGGTGGCCCCGATCTGGGACGAACCGATCCCGCTGCCGCCTGGTGCGCCGAAGCCGATGGTGTGGCTGCTCGGCGCTCACGGCGGAGCCGGAACTTCGACTCTGGCGCAGGTTCTCGCGCCGGCCGCTGAATGTGGTCGCCGGTGGCCCGGCGGTCACGGCGGGCAGAGTCCGTTCGTTGCCGTCGTCGCCCGCGAGACGGTGTCCGGTCTTGTGCGCGCTCACGAGCTGCTGCGTCAGCACGCGGCGGGCAAAGGCGGACCCAGCCAGGTCGTCGGTTTGATCACCGTCGCCGATCGGCCAGGGCGCAAGGTGCCCAAGCCGATTCAACAGACTCTCGACCTCGTCACCTCGCTCACAGCGGCGCAGTGGCGGGTCGGGTGGATCGAACAGTATCCGCTGGTACGTGACCCGACCTCGTTGCAGGTGTGGTCACCGTTCGATCCGGAACCGGAACGCAAACGTGGCCCCGACGACGTTCCGGCGGACATCGCCGAACTCGGCAAGGCCTTACGCGAATCCATCATCGCCCGCATCAAAACCCAACAAAGTTGAAAGGTTGCCCACCACATGGTCATTCACACGCTCCAGACCGGCATCGACATTCTCGCTCAGATCGACCTCACTCCCGAAGCGCCTCCGAAGTCCGAAGGATTCCTCCGACTCGGTCGGTGGCTGCTGTGGGGCGTCGTCCTCGCCGGGGTGTGCGCACTCGTCTATGCCGGCGGAAAGTTCGGCTGGGAAAAGTACTCCGGCGGCCAGCTCGAATCCCCGAAGATCGTCGTCGGCGCACTCATCGGCGGTGTGATCGCCACCAGCGCAGGAACGATCATGAACACGGTCGTGTTGTCGTGATTGCCAGCGTGATCATGCTCCTGGTCGGACTCGGAGGCGGCACGCTCGCCTTGTACGGCAATCGTCTCTGCACCCAGGGCCATGCGAAGGCGGCTGACGACTACGCGAACGGTCGGCCGACGGCCACGGGTATGCGCGTGCTGGACGGGGGCTTTCTGCTGGCAGTCGCCGGGATCGTCGTTGTCGTGATCGCGCTGCTCACGTTCCTGTTCGTGGGTCCGATCCAGTGAGCGCGGCGCAGTGGGCATTGTGGTTGGTCATGATCGTCGCGGTTGTCGCGACGGTCGGCGGGGCTGCGGTCACAGGATGGGAGAGGTTTCGGGGGTACACCCCGTGCTCTCGCTCGGATCGGGCGCAGTGGTGTGCGCTGGCCGGCGCTGGTGTCCTGAGCGTCACCGCGGGAGTCTCCGCAGCTAGCGGGGTTTCCCCATGGTGAACCTCACGCTGGCGGCCGCACAGACGGCTCTGGCCTTCAAGACGCCCCCGCCGGAAGTCACCGACCCGATCATGACCCTGCTGCGCTACCTGCTGTGGTTCGCGTTCGCGATCTTCACCATCTCGATGATCTGGGCGGCAGGACGGCTGGCATACACCCGCTCACAGTCACCACACGAAACAGATTCCGCCCAAACGATTGTCGTGATCCTGATCGTTTCGGTCATGGCATCCGGTGCGTCCGGCATCGCTGCCGCCCTGTT
>NZ_VCBX02000002.1:300000-490908 GCF_005938745.2 Rhodococcus sp. KBS0724 | reverse complement strand
ATCGGGAACGGAAGAGGGACGCTGCGCGCCCCTCCGGGGAGCCGCTGCGCGGCTCGTGGTGGGTCCAGTCAGGCTGCCGTCGATCGAGTCGCTGCGCGCCTCTAAATTCTTGAATTCGCGTTCTCACCAGTAGATTTGATCGTATCTGTGACTTCGGTACCCGGGACCCGAACGAGGCTGGGGAGTTGCGGGGGGCGGCACGGAACCACGCTCTCTCGCGTCTGTCAATCATCGTCGTCATGCTCTCAATCATACAGGGCGCACCCCAAAATCGCAATACAACTCGAAAATGCGAAATACCGAAAAACTAAGCACCACAACAATATTAGATCCTCAACAAAACATCCATGTGCAGAACAACCGAAACCAGCACTACACCAATCAAACACCCAAAGTTTATGCAACACAACAACATTCAAAAACACCCAAAAACCGGTCCCCAACACACCCCGCAACAACCGAGCGAACCCCGCGACACTCCCCCACCACCGAACCCGAACACACCCCGCCGGCCCCACACCTTCCACCCCGCCGGCACCTACCGCACAGCTGATCCCCCAGCGCGACACACATTGCCCTCGATCAAGTGGAACTCCGGCGAAATGGGGAATACAACCGTGCGACTGACGAACCGGGCAGAATGAATGTGTGAATCAGGTACAACTGCAGAACCTTCCACGAAGCGCCCGCACGTTAAAGCATTTCTTTCGAATCTCAGGAGCTTTGATCGGTTTGGTGACTGTTCTCACACCTGGATGGTGGCAGTTTGCTGTCGACCATCCGATGACAGCACTCGGACAGCATCCGGCCGCGCTCGTTGCGATTCTAGGGAGTTTCGCGTGGGTGAGCTGGATTTCAGGCCGGCAGTGGCTTGCTACTTACACAAGCTGGCACCGCAAGCAGGAGAGAGTGAAGAGCGAAGTGGCGATACGCCTAGCCGACGCGCAACAGGACGCTGACAGGAGAGTCACACAGGCCGAGAGCGCGGGCTGCTCCCGGGTTAAGGAAGCTGAACGAGAGGGGAACCGGCGCGTCGACTGGGTCCAGAGCGAAGGAGAGCGTCTGGTAGCGGACGTCAAGCGTGAAGCCGACATCCGGGTCTATGAGGCTTCCGCGAATGTTGAAACCGAAGCCGCAATCAAAGCGCGGGCTGCTTTAGACCAACTATGGGTAGCAACCACCAGAATTCACGAGCTCGAAGCGAAAGAGCATGAGCTGCTGGAGCAGCTTGCAAAACCTGATGCCGATGACCAACGACTCTTCGACAAGATTCTCACCGAGCTTCCGGAAGACCATGGCCGACTTGGCTGGCTTTACATCGGGAGGTTCGCGGGAAAGTCATGGAAGCAGAGTGACATGCGCAAGATCAGTGACTTCACTGATGCCTATGCCAACCAGACTTTTCGGAACCCTGTTGTGCAGGCCACGTGGACCAACCTTTGGGACGCACTCAATGCCTTTTGGCGAAAGGCACAAGGAGAGACAACCAGCGACGACATACCGATCGGCGATGGCGATTACTTCTGCGAAATCAAACAACAGCATGAGCGCGACGAGACATCACCAACATACGACCAGACTGCCGAGGAACTCGTGAACATGAAGGATGAGATCTTCAGAGCCCGTGACCAATTCATCGCCGCCGGAATAGAAAAGAGATTTAGCCGCCAAGTGCTAATCGACGCCATCGCTCCCCCACCACCAATCGTTTGAGCACTGCCCAAAAGGGCCGAACACCACCCGCCAGTGGTGCCCGGATCGAACATGGATTTGGTGTGAACGACGGTTGAACCTGGTTCTTGCCCACATTCGAGTTGAAACTTGATGTGGTGCAGCGTTTCCTTGCTGGCGAGACGAGGATCGAACTCGCCAAAGAACTCGGTTTGTCCTCGCCGAAGGCGATCGACGTGTGGTTGCGGAAGCATCGCGACGAGGGCGAGGACGGCTTACGTTCTAAACGGAGAAGTCGAACACCGGAACCCGCCGAATCCGAGACCGGTGAGCGCAGTGAGTTGAAGCAACTGCAAGCGGAGAACAAGCGATTGCGGGCGACGCGGAGGTCGCATACCTGGGGAAACTGCGCGCCTTGAGGGCACCGGAACGACGGTGAAGGTTCGTGCCGTGGTCTACCTCAAGGCTCAACACCGCCTCGACATGCTGCTCGAAGTTTCCAGGCTTGCCTGGTCAACATTCTTCTATCACCAAACCCTCCTGAGCAATCGCGATCCACATGCCGAACTAAACGCCGCAATCACAGCGGCGTTCAGAAGCAACCACGGCCGCTATAGGTATCGCCGCATCCACCTTGTGCTGGTTCACGCAGGGTGGCAGGTAACGAATGAAACCGTGCTCACACTCATCCCTGCGCTCGGGTTGATCTGTCGCGTGCGGCAGAAGAAGAAGTGCAACTCCTACCGAACCGAGGTCGGCAAGGTCGCACCGAATGTGCTCGATCGCAACTTCTCCGCCAGCGCGCCGAATCAAAAGTGGGTCAACGACGTAACCGAATTCTGTGTCGGTAATCAGAAGCTGTATCTCTCGCCCCTGATGGACCTGTTCGACCGAGAAGATCAATCTCCTACTCGGTCCGCACGTCACCGAACCTGCAGCTGACCAACAGTCACCTGCACGCCGCGATCGCATCCCTCAGTGATGGGAGAATACCAATATTACACTCGGACAGGAGATTTCAATACTATCACCTGCCCTGACGGCGTCTGATCGCCGATCCCGTTGCGACCCCGTCGATGTCGAGGGACGGCAACTGCTTCGACAACACCGTGATCGAGAATTTCTTCGACCACCTCAAATGAGAGGTCTTCACCACGTCCGATATCTCAATATCGATGCGCTGGCTACGGCGCTGGACGAGTACATCCACTAGTACGACCACGAACGCATCTCAACAAATCTCGAGGGCCTGAGCCCGGTGCAATACTGAACCCAGACCCTCGCCGCCGAGACTCCTATTTCGCCAGTCCAACTTCCGGGGACCACTTCACACGCGGTGAGGTGCTTCTTGGCCGTGTGCTCTCTGGAACGTTGCCGAACGCTATGTGTCAAGTCAAGTGAGACAGCGACGTTCAGTTGATTTGCGATTCGGCAACAGGTTCGTTGATGAAGAATACGGTCGGCATCACGGGGTGGACACGGCCGGCGTGAAACCGTGCCGGATTCGCGACGTAGGCCTCGTTCAAGGTGATCTGCCGGGCTTCGTCGACCGCGTCAGCGGCCGGCGAAGTGCACCGACGCCGGAGTGTGCCAGGCAATTCCCGAATGACGGTGAATGTGGTTGTACTCGTTGAAGAATCCCTCCAGGAATACTCGTGCATCCTCCAGTGATGCAAACGATTTCGGGAAATCGTGCAAATACTTCAGAGTCTTGAACTGAGCTTCCGAAAATGGATTATCGTTTGAGACCCGAGGTCGTGAATGTGACCGGATGATGCCGAGGTTGCTGAGAAGTTCGGACACCAGTCCGGAAGTCATCGAGGTGCCACGGTCAGCGTGGACGGTGTGTGGGGCGATGCCGTTCCGGTCGATCGCTTCCTCGATGAATTCGGCTGCCAGTTCGGCACTTTCGTGCGCAGCCACAATCCACGACGGGTTGTACCGGGAATAGATGTCGATGAGTACGTACAGGTGAAACCACACGCCCTTGGTGGGCCCGCGGAGTTTGGTGATATCCCAGGTCCAGACCTGTGAAGGTCCGTCGGCGAGGAGCTCGGGGATCGCTTTCGGTGGATGTGTCGCTGTTCGTCGGCGTTCACGGTTTTGTCCGGCCGCGGCGGCGATGCGATACATGCTCGACACCGAACACCAGTAGTTTCCCTCGTCGAGTTCCCGGGCCCATATCTGGCATATGGCCAGGTCAGCGTTCTTGTCGCTGTTGATGACGGATAGAACCTGAGCGCGCTCGGACGCGGTGAGTGCCTGGCCGTTGTCGGGGACTGTCCTCGGTTTCTTGGGGCCCAGGACGGGTGGTTGCTGCTGCCGGTAGTGGGTGGCGCGGGCTCGTCCGATCAGGATGCAGGATCGTCTGGTGGGGATTTCGGCGGCCCTGAGGTCGCTGAAGGTGCTGTTCAGGGCGTCTTCGGTAAGGGCGGTGTGTCCGTGCTCTCGGAGATGGATTCCAAGAGCACGTGAAGTTTTCCCATGATCTCGAGCGCGGCCTCCGTCTGCGTCAATTGCTTTGCCAGACGGGCATTTTCGCGCGTCAGGCGGGCCATTTCCTTACGTGTCGCGGCGTCGTTGTCGGGATTGGTCGCAGCTTTCGGTCGAGACTTCCCGGCGGCTGTAGTTCTGGCTTGCGCCCATTCTCGGAGTTGGGATTGGTACAAACCTTCGCGGCGTAGGACTGCGGATTTTTCGCCGTGTGGGGCGCTGTTGTATTCGTCGAGGATGTTGTTGCGGTATTCGGTGGTGAATGTTCGGCGGGTCGGTTTCGGTGCGGGATCTACTGGCGGATCTGGTGTTGTCGTGGGGTTTGGGCTGGTCATCGGTGGTGCTCGTTTCATGCCCTCAGTGAGTGATCTCGGTTGCCTCCGAGTGTCTCACTAAATCCTGACAGTGAGGGGAACCCGGCAAAAGTCAGGTCAGCTGTACCGCCTTCGAGGCCGCCACCTGTGAGCCTCAGTCAGTCTGGCAACCGAAGCACAACCAGCGTGGCAGCGCATTCAGTTCGACGACTGCGGCTCTCCGGTCCGCCTGACAGTTCCCTGGGCAATAGGCTTCCGAGGACGCCAGTCAACGCCAGTGCCTCGCCAGTAACCGTCGCAGTCCGCTTCGATCTCAGATTTCAGCTCTTCCAGTTGGGCGTAGATAACTTGCTCGGCCTTGGTCAGACCCGATCCCTTCATCTGTTCCCTGAAGGCGTCGATCTTCTCCTGGATACGGCGCAGAGCAATGCCGGCGGCGCTTGTGAAGCCCCGCAGGCGCTGGTCGTCGCCGTGAGCACTCCGTTCCTGTTGAAGGGACTCCCGCACGCCGTCCAGGATGGACCGGCCCGCCTGCTGACTGGGGTTATTCACGACTGCCTCTCGTCCGATGTGGCTGTGAGGTTCCAGTCTATGAGAGACATCCCTCGTGGCTCGGGCAAAGGATAGCGGACAGCCTCGCGGGGTCACGCCAGCAAATCCTTCGTGTGCGTACACACCGTCATCCGGTGTACATCGAACCTCCGCGAGATCGAGACCAAGCTCTCCCCGTTGGCCCGAACAGTTCGGATAGAGTCCACTTCACTCTGCGTCAGGGGGCGGTTGCTGAGCTGATCGACCATTGCCTCGATCGCGTCGTCGGAGACGGTGTTGAAGTTAGTGCCCTTCGGGTATGCGAACGACGGTCCATTCCTGACGGACGGAAACCAGACCACGCCGATGTACTCATTGTGTAAGGGACCGGGGACATCACTAGAACGCGAGGCTTGTTCCTGACTTTGCGTGGACGTCCCTCTCCTGCTGCAACTTTCGACAGAGCGCGAGAGGCCCGGCCGGCACCCATATACCCGAATCGAAAACCCAGGGACATGTCATCACCGCAGTTCACAAGCCCGCAACACAACAACTCCCCTACACGAACCTGTGATCTCGCCCAGTTCCCCAACAACAACGAGTGGGAATCGTAAATGAGGAAGCGAGGAACGACGACGGCTGGTGACAGCATCAGTCTCGCTCTCACGGTCCAGCCACCTGCGGCCGGACCGCTGTCGTTCGACAGGATCAACTCGCAACTGTTCAGCTGGCACGAGCTACCTGAACAGTTGCGGATTGGTCAGCTCGAGAATCTTGAAGACCACGGAAAGCACGAGAACCACAGCGATTACCCCGAGTACCCACCGAACAGCCGGAAACAAAACCAACACCCCGACCAAAGCCGCGACTGCAGCCAAAACGACGACCGCCCAGATCGCCTGCGTCTTCCACCGCTCCGACGGCTTACGCCGGTACATCGCTGCAGCCCGTTTCGAAGCCGGTGAGATCGGGCCGTCGTTCTGGAACTCGAACAAAGCAATGTTCGTGGCGTTAGCAAATGACTGGGCTTCCTTCGTGTAGCCACCCCAGGCGAAGTGAATCCATCGATCCTTAGCCTTCTTCACATACACGTCCTTGTACACGGTCTGAAGCTGCCAGCCACTGACAGGATCGGTCTGCACAGTTCCTCTACCAACGACTCCCTTACCGTCTATGTGGAAGAGGTCGTCCGTCTTTCCTCGACGAGTGCTCACTCTCTCGAAGCCCATGTCAGTCATGTGGTGAATGACCCACTCGTACATGTCGCGTCGACTGATCGCAGGCTTCATGGCAACTCCAGATATCGAGGCGGATAACCGCCGAATGTTAGCCGATCCGCGCGGACGGTCTATTCGGGACGTTAGGCGCTGCTATCGGCATCGACGATCACCACGGTCGCAGTGGCGGTGTACGCGCTGCCTGGTCGCTGCCGTCGAATACATCGAGCACCACACGACGACCCAACCCGACATCAGCGCCTACGACCTCGCTTTCCGGACCCTTGGAAAGATCGACTGGCTACGTGCCCAAAGCCGCGACAGCATCGCCGCCTGCGCGGCGTCCTGCTGGCACACAGAAGTTGCCCCGTACTCGGATTGGACGGACACCTGTCGCGGATTCGACTCTGGCGCAAATAGGCTGAAGCCCTATATCGCGCCGAAACCCGATTCGATCACTCACACCGAAAATGACAAGCCGAAGTAACAGGTTGCCCCGGCGATCGCGGCATGGCGGCAAGAATTCAGGGTTTACCGAGACCGTAGGTGAACTCTCCCGAACTCCAGTTCATTGTCGCGTGGTACTTGTACCCGCTCATGGTGCCGTCACCGTTGTCTTCGTTGGCTGCAAAGCAGTCGAACACCGTCGTGGTTTCAGTCAGATCATCCGTGGAACCGCCCCCTACCGGGGAACACGACACCGAAATAATCGGGCCGTCCATGATCCCTTTCGTAACGTGCTCTTCGGCCATCGTCTTGACATTGCTCTCGATATTTTCCACCGCTAATGTGCGCCGCGCGCGCTCGCCGGCGTCCTTGCTTTCCTTCGCTGCCCGCTCGGCTTCAAGCCGCGTGGCTTCTTCGTCGGCAGCCAGTTGGATCGCTGCAGCTGCAGCATCCTGCTCCGCTCTCACGTTCGCGTCATGCGATAGTTTCCAGGTCGTTCCACCGCCGACAGCCAGGAGAACGACCGCTGCGATGGCGATCAGAACTTTCTTCGAGGGACGTTTACGTGGAGAACTCGCCTGGTTCGCATCAGGTTCCGGCAAGGCCAACCATTTCGACCCGTCCCAATACCGTTGACCGCCAGCTGGATCTGGATACCACCCCGCAGGTATGTGATCAGGTTGTTCAGGCATCGTCGTACTCCTTCTATTCAAAGACTATTTCCGCCTAACCCCATTGACATACGCGGCAACAAAGGCGAAAACGGTGAAATAGGTGTTACCGGCAGTCCAGACCGTAACTCGATCAGCTCCGCCGCTAAAACCCACAGATAGAGACAGTTACCGACAACTGTCCCGTTTAAAATAGCAAGCCGGGATAATCTTCTCCGCTCCGCCCGAGAGGACCACCGACTGAGATCACCGCTGAAGACAGTGTCAGCTCGCCTGCGTTGCTGCCTCCGATTTAGAAAAGCACTCGAAGTGGGAGAAGTGGTGCTCGCGTTGGAGGCCGCTTGATCAGTAACCGGTTCAAGTCAACGCCGAGAAGTCGATCAGTTCCTTGTCGGTCGAGGACAGTTCCTTGTCTACAAGGGCCTTCTCCGCGGTCGCTGATTCGATGGCTCGCGGCGCCAATCCTCGATCGAGCATGAATGCCATCAGTTTCGTGATTGTCGACTTCGCCGCCTGCAACTGACTCAACTGCCCGGACTTCGGATCGCTGAACGCCGTCAGGCGGTTGATCCGTGCGGAGAGTTTCGTCTCGACATCCGCCAATTGGTACCACAGTGATTCGTCGTAGGGGAGTCCGAGCATTTTGTGTGCATGTTCGGTGGATACTCGCAGGATCAACGTGGTGGAATCTGTGATCGGCTGATCGGGGGCGCCGCCACCTGCGGCCGCTGTAGCGGCGACCGCGGCGCCAGTCGAGGCCAAACCGCCGAGCATCGCGAGACCGCCGACCATCCCGCCAGGCCCGAATGCTGCAAGGCCACCGGTGATTGCAGCAGCTCCGAATGCCGTTGCCGGCGCAGCCATTGCGAGCCCGACCGGTCCTGCCGCCACCAAGGCGAGGCCGACTGCGGCTGTGATCACCCGGCCCCAGGGGACGCCGCCGCGGCTGTCCAGGCATTTCTGGACGTCTTCGAGGGCGGTGCTCACTGTCTTTCCGAGCTGACGAACGAATCCGAGTTCGACGGCGATGTCGGCGAGTGCGTCGCGGGGGGCGTTGCCGATTTCGAGTTCATATGGATCGATGATGTTGGTCAGCGCGAGCACTACCAACTCGCCGACCACTTCGTGTATCTCCCATCGATGCGGGATCATCGGGAGGTGACCGCTGGCCAGTTGCTGTAGTTCGACGGCGACGGGTTGTCCGGCCGCTGACGCGGCCTGCTCTATTTGAGCGACGATGTTGTCCTGGACGATGTCGAGGGCATGCCCGTAGCGTTCGGCCAGCTCGTTGTCTTTGACGTTGCGGCGGACCGCGTGTGCGTAGTGCAGCATCAACAACATCGAGGCCTGGTTGTCATTGAGACGAACCGCGATATCCGATGTGCGGATTGCTACTTCCTTCGAGGGATACAGGACGTCTGCGACTAGCATGGCGAGGGCGCGATGCCCGAGATACGCCCCGGAGGCATGGGATGCCCCATTGTCGATGACAAAATCCTGGGCGCCGGGGAAGGTGGTCGCCAGCCCCCTGCCGCCGGTGACAACGTCACGGACATCGAGGAAGTTCGACCAGTCGTCGACCCGGCCATACGGAAACTTCTTGAGAAGTCGCTCACTGCCATCGTGCACGGCCTGCACGTTCGCCGGGCTACCGATGGTGATGAACCTGCGGACATGGACATTTTCAGGAAGGTGGTCGAGTAGGTCGATCGCGATGACGCTGCCCAGGCTGTGGCCGATGAGGATGATCTCGCCGGAGGTGGGCAGATGATCGAGAATGTGCCGCAGGATCGCTCCCCTGACGGGTTCCTCCCGAACGTACTTGCGCACTTGCCGCAGCTCGAAGAGTGGTAGCGCTCCAATCGCGGCCTCCTGAAGTGGAGCGAGAACCTGCCCGGGAATAATGTTGAAACCGAAGGTGCGAACCCCACCTTCGAGACCCACCTTCCGCTGGACTTTCGCCTGACGCCGCTCGAAGCTGCGGCGACTGGCCGAGTCGTCGTGTGGCTTGTACGTCACCGGCGGCAACTTCTCACCATTGCCAGCTGTTTTGAGGAACGAGCTGTAGTGAGGTGCGATGACCGTATCCCGATTGACCGCGCCGAAACCTGCCTGTTCGAGACCACGGTCGAGACCGTCGAGCCAACTCGATTTCGGATCGCCGTCACCGATTCCGTGCAGAAAAACAATCTTCACAACCAAGTCCCTCTCGAAGGTCGAAACATGACATCGCCACCACAATTACTGCTATTCGCTACAAAAATTCGATAACGATGAGCACCTCCAAAAAATCTGGAACAGGTGCTCTGCAGTTAACTTCGCAATACCGTACCGATCAGCACCGACACCGCCGCACCCAGCGGGCAGAAACGCAACCGCAACGTCGAAAACGGTGTCGACAACTCGACTGTTCACGACAGCTTGATTCGATAGCCGTACTCAAAAAAGCCGGCCCAGATCCATTGCGGATATCTACGTATTCCACGATGCCGGAGATAACTATGTCCGCCTTGTACGAAGTGATGACTCAGCCAACGGGTTACTGCGAAGCGCCTCTACACGATCAGCAAAAACTTGGAGGAGTCCGTCGCCGCGATCTCTGAAAGCCAGCGACGGAGAGGTTATCAATTGAGGTGAATGACACGTCGTCCGCCTTCATATCTGATTGGTCGAACGTTATTCCTGGCAACGATTCGGTTGTTTCTCATACTTTTCCGCACGTCGCAGTTCAGCGGAAGATTCTTCGAGGTCGGCGTGGCTGATTGCACGACCTATCCAGAATGCAGCTAACACGCCGACGATAATCCAAACGGCGACAATTCCGACAATCCACCACATAGCTGAGAGTGTGCCACATGCCATTCGGCTTTGTTGGACCACCGTTCAGATTGGTCACCAGCACCCGGGTCACTCGGCACGCACGCGGCGCCCGCCCTCCGAGAGGAAGGTGGGCGCCGTGCGTCGTTCTGGTTTGTCAGTCGTTCTGGCGTTATCAGCTGGCCGAGAGGCTGCCTAAGATGTTGCCCAGGCTGCCGAACGGGCTGGCAGGCTCGTCCTTCAGCGCGAAGTTCGTGATGCAGCCGTTGAACTTCACGGCGTCCACGTTCGTCGTGGTGCCGATGTCGCCGCGTCCGACGCTCACACCATAGTGCTCAATGGTCGCGTCGGGGTTGCCCGCGATGATGTCGTCGAGATCGGACGGAACGTTCCGGGGCGCACCTTCGATGTTGCGGGTGCTGGTCCACTTGCCGTTCTGGATGTTGGTGTGTGTTCCGCCGGCGGAGGTATCAACGGAGTCGTTTCCGTTTGCTACCCAGTACAGCGTCGCGAAGCCGTTCTCGCCCTCGGCGTCGTTGGTGGTGCCGGTCAGACGCAACTGGAACGAAGTCTGCGACGTGGCGGCCTTCTCGGCGAAACCGATCTCGTTCTTGAGGGCGTCAGCGAGCGGGATCGAACCGGCGGAGTGGTACGACACCGAACGGTTGTCGGGCGAGGCCGCGGTGATCTTCAGGTTCAGCGAACCATCCGTATCGAAAACCTTGGTGTCCGAATAGAAAGCAAGCTGATTCTTCTCGTCGTCGAACGGAATGCCCCAGCCGTTGGGGGTTGCCTCTGTCGACAATGCCGAGCAGGTGAACCCCGCAGCGGGGGCATCGGAAGATCCGAGTGAGCCGGTGGTCGCTCCGGCAAGTGCCGGTGCGGTCAGCGCTGCTGCGCCTACGAGAGCAAAAGCGAGACCGAGACGACGCGTGAAATTGCGGGACATGTAAGTACCTTTCACCAATTACGGGGGGGAATTACGACAAAAGGTAACACATGAATTTGGTGAAAATTCTGACTCGGAAAATCCTTTGTCATTCATGTGAATGACTCATGTACCTGGATACCAAGAAAATGTACATCCCCCAAAAGCATGAATTCATTCGAACAATTACGACTGCGTATAACGGCAATCTAATGTACATAAAAATATTACGTCACACTGCACTGACCAGCGAAAAGAAAGCACACCAGGATCTGGCAGGTCGAACAAATTCGGACTCTTAGGATATCCGATCTCATCATTTAGGTCGGTACCTGTTATCGAAAGTACACGACAAAGAGATTTTTATGATCATTTTCAGCTGAAGTCGCCAGCTGTTGTGGATACGGACGTTTCCAACCCTCCCGTTTCAGGAGTTTGATGCTTCACGGAAAGCGATTTTCCTGCCAGCACTTACCGCACCCGTTGCCCGGGCACCGCAGGTCCAGAACCCTGCTCACCCCCTCTCCGTGCACCACCGCCGCACCGGACCCGCAAGATCACCGTGGTAGAGCCATACGCCGTGAGCGCTGATCTCCCACGGAAACCGGAAACCCCGTGTGTATATGGACGAGACCCCCAGATCATCCAGATCAGCCATTTCCAACAATGTGACAGTGCCCCACTGAGGATTCGCCGCTGTGCGGATGTCGTTCACATCCAGGGGGTGTTTTCGTATTTGTCACTGGTGTCTGCTTATATCTGAGAAAGCAATTCGAGCATCCACCTCAAAAATGGGTCCATTTCGGAAATGGGACAGCCGCAGGGCGGATGCGCCACACACTCGGATTAGCCAAGCAACAACCCACTGTGCGCGGATGGATTCACCACCCGACAGGCACATGACTCTGATGAAGGACCTGACTATGACCATGCCGCCGCCCGGACCCCCCCTGGGTCCTCCCCCCGGTTATGCCCCTTACCCCCCGACGCCCGAGCAGCCGGTGAAACAGAAGAACACCATCGGCTTGATCGCCGTCATCACCGCGGCGGTCGGCTTCGTCTTCGCATGCATTCCCGGTGCCCTCATCGTCGGATGGATCCTGCTCCCGATCGCCTTCGTCCTCGGCATCGTGGGGCTATGCCAATCCGGCAAGGTCAAAGGCACAAGCATTGCCGCGGTCATCGTCGCGATCGTTGGCACCCTTGTCGGTTTCATCGTCTTCTTCGCCGTGGTCACAGATGCTGTTGACGAAGCGTTCAGCGAATCAGACCTATCGGCAGCCGAACCCAATTCAACCGGCGGGTCCGTTACGAGCGGCGATAGCCAAACCGCCGCTGGCAGCCGGGAGAACCCCCTTCCCATCGGCGCGATGGTCACCAACGACGATTGGGACATCGTCCTCGGCACTCCACGCGAGGCCGGCAGTGAGGTCAGCGCCGAAAACCAGTTCAACGACTCTCCGAAGCCGGGAATGGAATTCTGGATCGTGCCGGTCACAGCGACCTACACCGGTGATGACACCGGGACCGCCTGGATCGACCTGAGGATCAAGTTCGTCGGCTCGGACAACAAGGCGTACGGCGACAGATGCGGCGTCATCCCCGATGATCTCAGTGACGTGGACGAGGTCTACCCCGGAGGCATCGCGGAGGGGAACACCTGCGTTGCTGTTCCGGCCGGAGCCGACGGGCTGTGGTCGGTATCTGCAGGGTTCACGGGTAGCCCCAGCTTCTTCACCACCAACTGACCCCGCGTTCCACAATTCTCTGTGTTCGGCCCGAAGCCACGCCAGGCTTCGGGCCGAACGCATTTGGTGTGACGCCGCGGACCCAGCCACCAAACCCGGGACCCGGCGGATCACCTCTTCGCAGTTGGTGCCGGTGAGCGGCAAGCGGCGTGTGAGAAAAACCGGAAAAGAGTCGCCGCTGACTTCCCGCTCCGAAAATAGAAGATCCGGAACAACGGGCATTGACAGCCTGAATGAGGAAATCACGCAGTGCCTACGGTAACCGACCCCTGCGCTGTCCCCCACTACTCATACACGACCGCAACCTGCCACGAACATGACGGCCGCACCCGCATGTAGGCGACTGCCGGGCCAGTCTCCGTCCTGACCCTCGACGATCCTGAATTCGACGAGGGCCCCTGTCCGAAGGTCGATCCGGATGAAAACCCGACGCCTTGCTCGTACCCGACTCGAACCTCACTTCCATTGGTCATCACCGACTTCGTGTCGATGTATCCATCGACTTCACTATCGTCGGAGCACGCCACCTCGAAGTCGATGTGCCAGGAGCTTGCGGCCGTAAAGCGAAGCTCGCCATAACCGCTTCCCTGTCCTGTCAGAGGCCCTGTTGGATAATCAGCAGCAAGAACCCGCGGCGCAGTCGGCGCGGGGGTTGAGCGCATCGAAGTTGTGGACGGGACCCCAGGTCGAGGTTGAGCGGTGACACCTAGATTGGGATCCAGCATCGGCCCGCGGTATTCGAGCATCGGTTCACTCGCGATAAGTCGGTTGTTCGACGCGATACCAAGTCCGCCCGACGAGACCGTATACGTCATATCGCCGTTCCAAGCACTGAAGGCGTACCCGTCGTTGCGGGTATCGGCCACGCTGACTGTGGCCCCGTCAGCGAGTCGTACAGCGCGATACTCGTAGCCCGACCCAGATGTCTCGCAGATCACCACGAGCGACTGCGCGGTGCGGCCAACTGCAGCCGCGTGTTCTCCCTCGCCGCACCGAGCGTGAGTTCCCACGAATCCGCTGGCGTCTATCACCGCGGAACCCAGAACCACAGGAGATTGATCGCCGCTGTCTTCCGCCATCGCTGAAGTCTTTGTCGCCACAACCTCATCGGATGCCGTGGGCGCGGCCACTGTCGAAGTTCCGGCTTCGTCCACACGCAAGTACGCAATTGTCACGGCAACCAATACAATGACAAGGACGCCAATTACTCCGCCGGCTGCGTACAGAGCCATCGGCCGACGGCGACCTGTAGTTGCCCTTCCGGCGGCTTCCAGATCCACGAAAGGCGACGGTTCGGGTGAATTCGGAAGAATCAATGGAGTAGCTCCTGATCTGGCACTAGCGGGGATATCCTGTCGTATCGGGCCCTCGTTCTGGAACTCGAACAGAGCACTTCCCTTGGCGTTAGCAAATGATTGCGCGTCCTTCGCGTAGCCACCCCAGGCGAAGTGAACCCGCCGATCCTTAACCTTCTTCAAATACACATCCTTGTGCACTGCCTGAAGTTGCCCAGCCGTTCACCGGAGCAGTCTGCACAGTTCCTCTAACAACGACTCCCTTACCGTCCATGTGAAAGAGGTCGTCCGTCTTTCCTCGACGAGTACTCACTTTCTCTCGAAGCCCATGTCAGTCATGTGGTGAATGACCCACTCGTACATCTCACGTCGACTGATCGCAGACTTCATGGCAGTTCCAGACATCGAGGCGGATAACCGCCGAATGTTAGCCGATCCGCGCGGCCGGTCCCTTCGAGAAGGTAGTGCTGCTACTGGCATCGACGATCGCCACGATCGCAGTGGCGGTGTTCGCGCTGCCTGGGTTCGAGACGATCGCATACGCCGCAACACGGTGATCAGGTAACTGACACGCGTCCAAGACAACCGACGGCCGTAAAGCCAACGACCAACGCAGCTCATTGGACGCCTCGGGAACAGTTTCGGAATCGAATGCAAAGATACGTTCGTAGTCGAACGCGGAGATGCCGGCGCGTCCTGTCCCGGCGCAGGACCGGACAGGCCTTTCATGGCAAGGAAATTCACCCGTCGCTTCGACCCTGACGGCCCACGCAACTCCGAAGCCGAAATCAGCGAATACGACCAGATCACCCGATCACCGGTCGTCGACCCGAACATCGCCGACTGGTCACCCCAGTGGACGGTCGACCCGCATATCGCCGACATGAACGCCACTGAGGCAGAGCACGCGCGCGCGACACCGCGCCCTTCCACGGGGCCTGTGATGACCGTGGTGGGCGGCAGCAAGCACGAGATCTACCACATTGCGGCATCGTGCAGCGTCCTCACTAAAGACCTCGCTCTGGCACGACGCGGAGATGTGAACGCACAGGTCGCTTCCAAGAGCTTGTCCGCCGCACGCCGAACAGGCCTCGCCTGCATCGTGTGCCTGCCTGAGGTTGCACTCTCGCGTGGCGACAACGCTCAGATGAAGTCGTGCACCGTCACCACCGATACCGGTCAACGCCGCGGGACCCTCTTGCACTGGCGCCGCGATGACCGGAACCAATGGTGGGGCCTGGTTGTCTACAACGGCACCACCGGGGAATGTGACGTAGTACCTGCGGACAGGTTACGCGAGCGCATCGCGGCACCAACACCGGGCGCGCCCCAGACGCCGTCCAAAAGCACTGCTGTGCAAGCAAACCTACACACAGGCTCAGGCTGGTCGGCCCCACACGACCTCGCAACTGCTCGTCGCTACCACCAGCGGAGCGCCACCGCCGGCAACACCGACTCGATGCGCGAACTCGCGCTCCTCCTCGCCTACCGAACAAACCCGCCCGACCTCACCGGCGCTCGCCACTGGTGGGAGCTGGCCGCCGCCGACGGCGACCCGAACGCTATGTTTCACCTCGCTCGCCTCCACGCCACTCTGCTAGATCCCCCAGACCTCGCCGGTGCGCGCTACTGGTACGAACGCGCAGCCACAAATGGTGATGTCGGTGCGATGCTCGAACTCGGCAGCCTTCTCGTCGACCAGCTCGATGAATCCGATGTCGAGGCGGCGATCCACTGGTGGGAAAAGGCGTCGGCGACCGGTGACTACCCATCCATGATCGAGCTGGGACTGCTGCTCGGATTCAGACTTGTACGCCCGGACTACGACCGGGCCCGTCTCTGGTTGACCAGAGCCGCCGAAGCTGGATACCTGTTCGCGATGGTCAATCTCGGAATCCTGCTCGCCTTCTGCGCGGAGCCACCCGATATCGACAGCGGCCGCCAGTGGTTGACACGGGCCGCCACCGCAGGGATCCCCGAAGCAATGACCCGACTCGGCTTGCTCCTCGCCTACCGCATAGACCCGCCAGATCCCGAGAGTGCCCGTCGTTGGTTCGAATTAGCCTCCAAGGCCGGCGATACCAACGCCAGAAGGTACCTCCAGGAACTCACCACCCGCTCCTGACATTTCCGGCGATCGAGCTGACGCTGGGCCCCTGTCGACGGGCAGGACGAGCATTTTCAGAGAACGCCATCGCAAAGAACGATCAACACTGCTGCTGGCGCTGTCGCATTCGCAATGCGCTACTACTTCCACCTCGAGCAATCGGTTGAGGGCGCGTATGCCACATTTGTTCCATGACATGTATTGATCCACCGGGAGAATCCGACTGGGCAAGTATCGCGTCCGTTTGCATCAAATGTATGGGGAAGCCAATCATCGATTCTGCACGCGGGGTAGCGCGAGACGCTGAATACGAGGACGAAGACAACCCGATCTTCGAATCGTGCTCGTTCTGCAATAACGAAGTTGACCCCGGCGGGGATAATGTAGCGATCGCATTCGATCGCTACATGGAACTTATACTCAATAGCCTACATTGGATCTACGCTCTTGGTTCAGAGGTAGGAAACCCGCCGACCGGGGGTGGAGACGGCCTTGAGTGGTTTTCAACCACGGAAGTAGCCGAGGAACATTGCTGGGGAGCGGTCGCCCAAGGAAACGTCGACTTGTTCCGGGCGATCGAAGGGTCACTTCCCACCGACTACTGGACGTACAAAAATTTTGGATGGGATAAAGTTGAGCTTCCATTTAGTTGGAAGAGATTCAACGATCTCGCGTTGAACCCTTCCCCGCTCTCATATGACCCTGATTCGTTGATTCTCTCACCAGTTAGGCTCATGGCGAAAATCCTCAACTACATTGCCTTCGACTACGACTCCCTTCTTAGAGTCATCAAACCTGGCACAAGAATCTGGCGTGCACGAACGCACTCGGACGAGGTCCCGTACTTCGCGGCCACTGGTGCAGAACTGGGTTCCGCACCCGCCGAGCATGCCAAAGCGAACCGCATGAGCCGCGAAGGCGAATCCATGTTCTACGGGGCCGACGAACTCGCGACAGCCTTAGTTGAGATTGGATATTCCGAGGATCGCTACGCGACAGCTGGCCAGTTCACGCCCACCCGAGACTTACTCGTCTTAGATCTGACTTCAATTGACTATGCCCCCAGCATATTTTCCCTCGCCGAACGCCGTGATTTTTACCCTATCGACTTCCTGCATCGCTTCTCTTACGATCTCAGCAAGCCGATAGGGGTAAATCCTGAGATTGGATACCTTCCGACTCAACTGGTCACCAAAAGTGTCAGGGAGTACGAGGTCGAAAAGATAGACGGCATCCGCTTCAATAGCAGTAAGCCAGGTTGCACCGCAAACTATATTCTCTTTTTCACGAACAACGACTGCAGGGATTCCGGAAACTGTGTTCTTCGTCTGGATGTAGCTTCCGTTCGCAGCGGCCTCGTTCTGACTGAACCAGATCGCAGCGTCGTGCATTAGTACGATCTTCACGCGGCCGTGATCCCAGTTTGACGTTCAGGCTGCGGAGCTGGACAACCGGGCTCAATCGATCATCACGCGCTCACAGTGTGGGCTCTGATGCGTTGGTATGTGATGCACTGGGTGCCCCATCTCGTTGACGACGCTGGGGAGGTGTCCTCCACCACTCAACTGTTCCCCAACCTGAATGAACCGCCGTCGTCCGTCGATGGGCATGATCGAGAAGGAGCCAGCACACCAGAATCCAGCAGATGATCGCAGAAAGCAGAAACACGTTCGCACCAGTCGCCCGGTGATCGCCACCGATCAAGAAGGAAAGTACCGCTACTGCACCAAAAACCCCCAAGGCGATCGCAATCATCATTCGAGTGACTTTCCGGATCCCCGGATAAGGAAGTGCGTGGGCGAGTACCCGCGCCTCGATACTGCGCTGCAACGCTTCGCGGCTATTGAAGTCGTCCGGCATAGTCATGAGCAGCTCGATGTCAGCGCGGATCGACGCCCGTTCATCTCGATTGCCGAGCCGTGTCGAGACATATCCGCCGACCGCGGTCAGTATGGGCACCGCAACACCTAGTACGAGAGTTACGACTGCTGCGTTCATGCGTCCCTCGAAGGGAGAAGTGACTCAAATTCGGGCGTTCCGTAGGTGAGCAGCGTGACACCGTCCAGGCTTTCGTCGCTGACCTTACGATCGAAGGTAACCAGCACCACCTCTTTACCTGCCCGCCGATCGTCCGTGTAGGACGCCGCAGAAGCTGTGCCCGAGTTGATGTTGAACGAGCTGGACGCCACTGGTACCGGTGGCGCAAGCCGATACACCGCGTCCGGCCCTTCGACCAGGGTGAGATGCGGCCCGGTTAGCCGGTTGGTGGTAAGCACCCTCTTTAGATCTTCGAGACTTGTGTCGCCACACAACTCGGGTGGTTCTTCGATATGCCCGATGACCTCGGGCGAGGCACCGAGATCCCCTTTCTGGATCGCGTTGCTGTTGAGGTTCTCTACCTCCCCTTTGAGCGCGTCGACCTTCTGTTCGATCGTCTCGTTGCTGGCCTCTCCGAGCGCGAGTTGTTCGATGGCCTTCTCTAGGTTGGCGAGGACAGGGGCTGCGTCACCGATGATGTCGGTGAAATCTCCGTAGTCCTCGAGGATTCCCTCGTAGACGCGCTGTTCAACGGTGTCTGCGTAGAAGTAGTTCGTGACAACGATGTCCTTGAAGGACGCGCCGATACGATCAACGCGGCCGATGCGCTGCTCGACACGCATGAGATTCCAGGGCATGTCGTAGTTGATGAGCCTGCCAGACGTTTGCAGGTTAAGGCCCTCACTCATGGAATCGGTGCCGATGAGCACGGTCAGATCACCGCCGCGGAATTGGTCCTTGATGACAGCTTTGCTGACTTCCGACCAACTCTGGTCGGTGTCGTTGTATATCTGTCCACCACGGCCGGAATAACAGCCTATTTTGGTGATTCCTGCTGCGATCAGGCGTTCGCGTACGTAGTCCATCGTGTCGGTGTACTGGGTGAATACAACCAAGCTGTCGTAGGTCAGAAGTGCCTGGTTTACGTCGGTAACCAGTCGTGTCGCCTTACTGTCCTCTCCGGTGATCTTATTCAAGTCGTTGAGGAATAACCGGAGTTCGTGGATCTCATCCTGGAGGCGGCTAGCCGATCCTTCGAGGGTTTCGGGATCGAACAGGGAGTCTTCGACGTCGATGTTGTCATCGTCAGAGAGAAGGTCGACCAGGCTCTTCCCCTGCTCGAGTACGTCGAGACGCCGTGTGAGGGATTTCTTGATCGCCTCGAACGACGAGGTGAGGCGACGACGGTAGACGGTCATGATGAATCCGAGCGCTTGGCTGGACTGGTCCGTCTTGTACGAATTGTAGTGGCGCCGAATGTATTCCTCGATCCGGTCGTACAGCTTGCGTTCATCCGGTGCGAGCTGGATGAACGCGTCGTTGACGTGCCGTGTTGGGATAACGACCTCGTCACCGATGATCCCCGCAGCCTGATATTCCCTCAAGGTAGTACGGGTGTTTCTGAACACCCTGTCTCGCATCGGGTTGTGACGGCGCAGCCATTTATCCATCCATTCGGAAGCCTCGTTCGGCATCTGTAAACGTGCTTCCAAGGACGGCGGATTCGCGTCCAATCCGGACACCGCCCATGCACCGACAAAACCGAGCGCTGTGTTGACTTGTTCTTCGAGGTGCTGGTCGCGATCGGCGTTCGGGTCCGCGAAGTAGTCGGCCAGCATCTCGCACTGGAGTTTCCAGCTGCGTGATCGAGGATCATGGCGGAACCGCTCGAAGTACTCGAGGAAGTTCGATGCCGACACCGCCCACCTCCCATTCAATCCGAGCAGAGAGATCAGGTCCCACGCTTCATGCTGATTCATCTGCATCGGGGTAGCGGATGCAAGGTACAGCGCCTGCCACATTTCTTTGTCGCGCATTTCCAGCAGCAGGCCGAGCAGCGAGTTCGGGGTGTCGCTCGGCTTCGATCCCCGACGCCGGGCGTGGTGAGCCTCGTCAACGAGTACAACGTCCCACGGTCCCGCCGCCAAGATGTCCTTCCGGCGGTCTTTCCGACGCGCGAGATGACTTGAGGCGAGCACGATCGGGAATGCCGACCACAGGTTCACCCCAGCTGGTACACGGACGGGTTCGTCATTTCGGTCGAGGAACTCACCCTTCTCGAGCCGTGGCACGTCGAGATTCATCTTCTCGTGCAGCTCTTCCTGCCACTGTCGCATCACTGACGCAGGAACGAGCAAAAGTGCCTTTCGCGCCTTTCCTGCCAAGAACAGTTCCCGTAGAACGAGACCTGCTTCGACGGTCTTACCTAACCCCACCTCGTCGGCGAACAGGTAACCACGCGGATAAGTGTCCACGACTCGGTCGATCAACCTCGCTTGGTGCGGTAGCGGCTTGACCTGAGCGGTACCTACCGCTGTGTACGGCGACGCCATTGGTTGGCCTACGAGATCGACGAGCTCGGCCCACGCCTCCTTCACATCCACCGGTTGTGCTTCCGGCGCGGACGGTTCGCCATCCTCCTCGAATTCCGAATCCGGCACTCCCGGCGGCAACGGCGGCGCAGCGGGTGCGTGCTCGATGAGGTGTTCGCGCACCGCTTGGGGTAGCGGAACGATCGCCCATCCTTCGTCCGGCTGGTCGTGCCAGTGCCGGTCGAAATCTCGAACGGATTCCTGTCCGTTCCACTCCCACACTGCGGGCATCCACGACGGGAACACGTCGAAGGTTTCGTGGTTCTCGACCCACGCTCGCACGGAGGCATTGTTCGATCCGTTGAAGGCAACCTTGTTCCCGTTCCGGTCGGTAAACACTCCATATTTCGTATGGAAGTATTTGCCAGATTCCTGATAGGACAGAAGCTTTCCATCAAGTTTTGGCACTCCCACTCGGATCTCGAGTCTGTCGTGGGCAACCATCCACGCGAGTACGCCCAGGTGCTCGTTTGCGACGATCTTCGTTCCCTCAAGCGAAGGGTCCGCGAGCATCCGAGCAGCCACGACATCACTCAGCGGCTGTCCAGACAGCACCGCTTGGACGTCATTTTCGTTCAGCTGGGCACCAACGATGAGCCGCATCCGGCCACCGTTGGCCAGGAACTGCGCGGTCCCCTGGGCTGCGAATTGCAGCTCGGCGGCCGACCAGTATCCGACCGCCCGGTCATAGGAGATCGCACGAGAGAGCATCGGTATATAGAACGTTTTCAGCGGTTGATCCCTAGGCGTGTATCGCGCCTTCAGACCAACAGCTTCGAACGAATCGGCGACATCGGGGAAATCGACCAGGGTTCCCTGGTGTTCCTGCCCGCTGCCGGAAATTTCACCCAGCAACGATTCCTGCGGTTCCGGCTTCATCGGTCAGTCGTCCCCAAACAGTGAACCTTGCACCGCTGGTGCGGCCAGGTCCTCTGTCTCCGGCAGCGTGATAGTCGGGAAGTACAGCGTGCACAAGGTATCCAACAGACCTGCTTCCGGAATGATCCAAGCTCCCTTCGCTCGTGTGCGTGGGATCGCGTTGACGAGCCCCTGCACGGTAGAGATGAAGGCCGAATCGGCTGTAAATCCGTGTCTGTCGAGGAACCGTTTGGCGGCTGGCATTCCGTCGATTTCGGCTATGTAGAGGGCGGTGTCGACGGCGTCGATCGTGAATTCGAAGCTCGCAGCTTCTGGCCGTACCCCGGGAAGTTCACTGTCCGCATCGCGGCGCAGTCGTTCGCTCGGCGCGAGCAATGTAACGCTGCCAGCCTTCTTTGTTACAACCTTGGCCCGCTCCAGGTGTTCTACATCGACACCACCAACAGCGAGCGCCAACAGCCGAGCGGTGTCATACGGAAATTCCCGGGCCCCGAAGATATCCCACGAAAGGAGCACGAAGTCTGTCATATCGTCGATGTGCGCGACCTTCCCTACCAGTCGGGAGCGACGGAGCTGGACAACCTCTTCGCGGGCCAGGTTGAGAGCATCTTCTGGGCGCAATAGCTGGTCTTTACCATCTGAATCCGGGACGGACGAATACACTGGCCAGCTCTGCGAGATCACAGACAGAGTTGGCCCATAAGTGGAAAGCAGCAAATCCACACCATCGATACCGTCATACTGGAATCGACGCGCGGCAGCCCTAGCGGCGTCGCGGATATCCTGCTCGATGTCATCGAGATAGACTTTTGTCGAACCCCCTGGGACATCGCGTTTGCGACAAACCAGCATGATCGTCGACGCCGCGGAGTTCATGTTCGCCTGGTGCAACGAATTCTCGAATTCAGTATTGACTGGCCATGAGGTTTCGATAGTGAAGCCAGCCTGCAACAAACTCATACCGAGCGTGTTCCACGCCTCAGCACGCTTGTGCGTGAACATCACTGATAGGACGCCATCGACACGAAGCACTCTGTGGGCTTCAGCGAAAATAGCGGTCATCTTGGTCTCGTAGTCCAAGTCCGCCAATTCCTTCTTCCTACGTCCCATAGTCTCGAATCGGGACGGGTTTGCGACAGCTTCATTCTCCTTGTCTGTGAGTGAATCGCGGAAGAACTCCGGAATCAGTGCCCCAAGGGTCCCCTTCTCCCAGACATAGAAATAGTCGGCCAACTCTGCGTACATGACGTTGTCGTAATAGGGCGGATCCATACAGACATGTGCGATGGACCCGTCAGCCCATGGCACGCTTGCAGCATTCCCTTGGGTCACCTGAACAACGGACCTGTTCGATACAGCGTCCGCGATCAAAGTCGACGAACCCTCAGGCTCGAACATCGCAGATAGGTCCCGATAAGATTTTAGTGCCTGACTGAGAGCCCACCCATAAATGTCGTGCGCACCTTCCATCTCCGCGAAGGACCATTTCATGGCGAAGTTGTGACTGTCGAAGACGCTACGCATCCGCTGGTAGTTGACGTTCCATGACGATAGCCGAGAATTCCAGTTAAGCGCCTTTCCTTGCATTGCGGCCAACTCGAACAGGACGGCATCACCCCGCTCCACACCGAGATCTTCGTGAACCTCGGGAATCATGTTCCGAAATTCCGCGCCGAATGTTCCATGGACGAGAAGTTGACGCGATGTAAAGAAGTCTGACCACCTAGGCATTCCGTACATCACTGGCCGCATATCATTACCATGCGGGAAATCCTCGGTCGGCAGGATTCCCTGCGCTTCCCATACCGTTCGCACCTCGGACAGTCGAGCATTTGCAGCCTGCAAAGCCTCAAGGTCTTCTTCTGTCGGCGCTCGGAAGTCTGTATCCCCGTTGGGTTTCGAAACCACTACTGCATACAGAACCTGACTCATACGGCCAGCTTGCGCTTCCGTCTTGATGTACTCACTGTCTACTACGAGGTTATCGTAGGGGCTGATACCAGTACCTCGAGTTATTGTGCCGGATGCCGCATCTGTCTTGTCTATCTCAATTCCACTGACCACCTCGAATACAGGCTCACCGAGAAGGGTTCCATCTCGTTCGGTGGTCATGCGAACAGCGACTTCTTGCCCCTTGCCCTTTCGCAGCCACTTGTCACGCATCAGAGGAATAAGCCGGCCAGTGCGAGGACAGCTAACCGCGTTCGCCCAGATATATCGAGTGACCTTCTCACCCGGCTTTGCAGGGAAAAACTCCTCCAGCTCGCGCGTGACTCGCCCAACAAGAATATCGCCCCACTTTTTCAGCGGCGCATTGAGCTCGTCTCCGTGTATCGCAGGCAACGCAACGCTCGCGTGCAGGACTGATGCCGCGACACCATTGAGATCGTTCGCCAATGTCGGAAGACCAAGACGAGCAGAAGTGAAGGGAATACTTCCACCACCGGCGGTTGGGTCTGCGACGGCTGGCAATTCGCCCCAGGTCCAGATGAGAACAGCATGAAGGAGTGCGCGATCAGACTCTTCTGGCGCGTAACGGTACGCCTGCTTGTAGGTAAAAGGATTGTGCTTCAGTCGAGTACCCGCAAGAGCGGCTGCCTCCTTCTCTGCATGCGCAGCAAGTACATCTCCTCGAATACCTACCAGGTAAAGGAGCCACTGACGGTATTGCAGCTCGGACTGAACCTGATCCGATTCAGGAAAAGCTGCGGCCAAATCATCCGACCAGGAAGGCATAAGACCACCTAAAACAACAGCTGCCGACGCAACTAGGGGACGTCTCGCCCACCAGATATGTAGATAGGACAAGGGCGGCAGGGCCGAGGACGCTGCCCGTTCACGACGAGACTCAATGCCGAGTTCTGCGACGGGGAGCCAGTCTTCAATGAGGACTCGGGGCTTGGTGTTGGTCATGTCCGGCTTTCAGTTCAGTCGTCTGCGAGGAGTGTGCGAAGTGCCTTGCGTGCGCGAGAGGCTTCGGTGCCGATGCACTTGGAATACCAGTAGTAGGTTTCCTCGACGCTCATCGCGTTGATGCCAGCGACGATCGCGCGCACTCGTGCATGTTTTGCGAGGGGCTGAGTAGTGAGGAGGATCAGTGCGAGTCGCACACCGTCCACTTCGTGGATTCGGATCGGGGTCTTGCGCGTGAATGCGAGGACGCTAGGCGAGTGCCCGGAGCTGCGGGCGGCGGCGAAGACAGCGTCAGTGATCCGGCCGGTCTGCACGGGGGTGGCGGTAACGACGTGAGCTGAAAGTGCATTGCCGGCCTCACCGTAGGTTTCCTCGAGGACGAGGCCGTAGAAGTCGTTCTTACCTGGAACGACGGTAATCCGGAAGGCACGCGTGGCACCAACTGCTGCGAGGGGGCGAATTCGTGTGGCGGTATTGGTTCGGGTGCTCATCGGGTCACCTCGGCAGTCATAGTGGTCTGCTTGATCTGAAGGTTCTTGATTACGGCGTGGATCTGGCTGATGTCGGCGGTATCAACATCGACAGGCGGTTCGAAGACGACTTCGAGGGTTATGTCACCGGCGATCTTGGCCGCGCCGGATAATGCCTTCTTGACGTTGCCGTACGCGCTCTGGAAGTCAGCTCGCTCCGCTGTGCCACCGAATCGAAGTCCACCGGTGAGATTCTTGTACTCGGCAACCAGAGTGCTCGTTACAGTGATGGAGAACTTAGGCAACATGCCCAGTGCTGCGACCGCCAGGTCGATGTCCCCAGTGCCCTTCGCCTCGTCTGCGGTGGCTTTGAGAGTCAACCGAGAGACTGTGCGAATCGTGAAGTCTGAGACCTGGTCGACAATCTTCTGAAATGCGGTGCCGCCGGGACCAGACGCGGTGAACGTCTTGCTATTGACTGTCCGGGTCGGCACCTCAACACCTGCGGCGTCGGCATCCGCGCGCTGGATGATGCGCAGCGTGTCGAGTCCCTTTTCCTTCAGTGCGCTCGGGGTCAGTGCGCGTACCCCTGGTTCCGGGTCGGTGTCGAGAACGACGAACGACTTGTAGTCACTGGCCTGCACCGCGGTGGCAAGCAGTTCAAGAACCTCAGCCTTGGACGGCTCGCCGCCGCACTCGACGTCCAGCAGAGCACGGAGCGCGGCGCCGGTCGTTGCGGTTTCGGGGAGGACTGCACGCAAATCAGTTTGTGTTGGCTTGCGGACGAGCAGTCCCCGATTCTGCGCCTCGGCCGCTGTCATGATCTCGGCATCACTACTGAATCCGATGCTCATACCTGCCATTGCGTGCGCGGTATACGCCTTGCCTGAAGACCCGTCGTAGTAAACCCAGTTCTCATTCTTTATGCCGTTGGTGATGGCCTCACGCAAGAGCACAGGGTTTCGAACAATCGGCGAAGCATGGTCCATCCAGAAGTAGTCCACGATCGCAGCAGTGGTGACGGACTCGACTTTCGGCCAAGTCTTCGACCGCAGGAACGAAGCTGTGAACGATTCCCGCCGGATCTTGCCCTCATCCTCGAGGAGCGCGATCACCGCGGACGTCGCATTCTTCGTATCCCCCTGAACCTGCGGAGGAAGCTCCCTATGCCGCAAATGGCCGTTCGACTTATCACTGGTCGGGAAGTAAATGTGCTTGTAGCAGCGGTTCACCGCGATCCGCGCTTCGAGCGACGCCTGCTTCTGATAGGCCTCGATCTTCTTCCGCACCTCGGCGCTGAACTGGCTCAGCCTGGTGGTATCCGCAGCAAGGATATCCGCAGCGATCAACGCACGAGCCCGATCCTTGAGTGCGTCAATCTGATCTTCGGCGGGGACCGCGAAGACAACACCATTGCGGTATTTGCGGGGTGAACCAACGGTTCCAGTTTTGTCGAGCATCTCGACCAACAAACTGGGTGCTGTGTCTGAATCTTTGACACTCACCGTCAGGACGCGGTAGTCGAGCACCGCAACGCGCAGGCTGGCGTGGTCAGGAATGTCGACGGCACCGGATGGGAAGTGGATCGGGTTGACTCCACCATCGTTGGAGAACGCGCGGTGGATCAGGTCATCGACGATGGCTGCGACGCGAGTGTTCGCGACATTGCGTTTCTCTGCCTCGATAATCGCATTGACGTTTGGTTCGACGTTGAAACGCCACCGTGCTCCGTCGTACGCGAGGTGCCAGAACACCTTTTCCGACTCGGTCAGTGCCTTCTCGAAGATTGTGGCATCCTCGCCGGGGCGGAGAGTGCCGACCAGCCAGTCGTTACGGCCGGCGCCTGCGTTCGATTTCATCTCCAACGAGTGTGTAAATACCGTTCGTGCGACTCGGGTCGCGTACCGCGGTTTGCCGGGGAAGATGTCGGCATCGACCGATACCGCGTGGGAGTTTCGGCCGGCGAAGTCGCCGATCGCTACGGAGGAGAACTCCCCGCGTCCGAGCCCGTCGGTGAGGTGGTTGAGTACGGGTGCATCGGCGTAGTCGATGTCGCCGACATTGATGATCGCAGTGTCGTCGCCGTCGCGATAGATCCCGGCTACCACCTCCGCGAGGAGCTTAAGCGCACCGCGAGCTCGTTGGAACTGTGGGATGTCGCCGAGTCGCTGGTCGAGGACCCGGACAAGTTCGGGGTGGAACGGGTACGACTTGGCGACCTGGTCGCCGTAGGTGACCGGCTGTTCTGGTCCGCCGGCAAGAATTTCCGTCTTTCCGAGGACTTCGTAGAACTCCCGGTATGCGTCGCCAGCGGCGCGGGCTGCTTTCTGGTCGACGGTTTTGAACAGGCGGGTCTTGAGGATCTCGCCGATTTCGGTGTCGTCGGCGGGTTTGATGACGGCAGACGGCTGGACCGCGCGGGCAAGGACGTCCGCCGTCTCAGCGACGGCACCGCTCGCGGCGGAAGCGGCGTCATCGAGAAGATCCGTCATCTCCGTGGTTTCTTTGCCGAATGCGTTGGTCGAGGCAGCCAATGTGATGATGACGGAGACTCTGTTCGTCGGGTCGGATGCGACCTCGAACAGGTTGCCGAGGAACACGGCGATGGCCTTGGCCATGCGCCGGACGTCCTCATTTCCGGACGAGGTGACCTGCCGGATGTACTTGGCGATCTCGTCGATGATGACAATCGTCGGCTCACCCCCAAATGCAGCCTTGATCGTTGCGGTCCCAGGCGCAGTTCGCTCCTGGTCGCTGGCCGCCATCGCGGTGAAGGCATCATCACCGATCTGGGCCGCCATCTCACCCCAGAGCGTGAAGGTACGGTGCCCGTTGGTGTCGACTCCGGCGACCGGATCCAACGCGTCACCGACCAGTGCTGCGATCTTCACAGGCAGGTCAGGCAACAGTGAAATATCAACAAAATCACCAAGATTGACAGGACGTGCACCCTTCGCAAGGTGATAGACGGCAGTCAGTCCATGAGTCTTTCCACCACCGAACGAAGTGGTGGGACGCAGGACACCATTCTCTCCGGCTACACCTTTCGATCCCGATACCCGACCGAACGTCTTCGTAAGGAGAGTGCGCAAACCACTGGTCGCGTAAGTCTGCGCAAAAAACGCGTCTGGGTCCCCATATACCGGGTAGTGATCTGCGTCACGGACAACCTTGTCGAGCTGAGCAGCAAAGTGATTGTCGGCAAGTCCCCCACTGACGACATCATCGCGCGGCTCACACACTGCGCGCAGCGCCACCAACCCTGCACTGTCACTACTGATTGCCATCTACTGCCCCTCGTTCATTAGCTCGGTTTGATCAAGTTTTGTGGACGTCGTCTGCCGGTAAGTGCCGTTCGGCGCTTACCGGTGTTTCGGCATAACACGTTCAGCTGTCGTCCCCGAGAAGCGGTATTTCGCGTGCGATCCGCCGGATATACTCGCGCGAGTACCCCGTCCGCCGGACAAGATCCACTTGCTTCTCACCACTTCCGAGCGCAGCTCTGATGGCCTCATGAAGGGCATCGCGTGTCGCCTGTAGTCGCTGCTCCGCGCGGCGCTGTTCGGCGAGCGCCTTAACGACCTGATCCATACGAGAAGGGTACAACTGTAGGCCAACTGCTGTTTGCATTGGATACCGACATTCCGCACTGGGACCGCCATGTGAAGTGGCAGGCATAGTTGATGCATCAGGACACGGCCTCGAACAGAGAAACAGTTCTGATAATCACGACCACCCCGCCGATACCGCAGTTAGCGCCCGACATTGGACATCACCGATACGACTCGCTCCGCCAAGCGGATCGGAGTTTCATTGCGTTCGTCGAGGAGTCGATGGGCAAGTCCCGTCCCTCCAACGAATACGTGCGTATCGGCGGACATCGGACAGCGTCGCCAATTTCCTCATAATTTTCGCGAGGAGGAAAGCTCTCGTCTTTTTCAGACACATGCGCCTTGGCCGATTCTGACTCAAGTGTCGCCCTATCTTGCCTGACATTGCGAGGAATTAGATCCGCATGCGGCGGGCAGTCCAAATGGATGAACAGGGTAGTCGATTCACCTCCTAGTTGACCTGAACATCTAAGGTCTCATAAGTCCGCATTCGCCAGGGAGGAATTTAACTTGAAAACCTATCCGCGTGGGTCCGAGTGGAGGATGTGGGACCTCCACGTCCATAGTCCCGATTCGATTGTGCAGCATTATAGGATCAGGCCGACGACCGATGGCCTAGATTCATCGATGAGTTGGAGGCTCTCCCGTCGGACATTCGCGTTCTTGGGATAAACGACTACTGGTTCCTTGACGGATACCGCAAAGTACGGGCAGCGAAGCAGGAGGGTCGACTTTCCAATATTGACGAGATTTTCCCTGTCGTCGAGGTCCGGTGTGACACGTTCAGCGGCAGTGAAGGTGCACTGAAGCGACTGAACCTTCATTTGATCCTCGACCCGTCCCAGCCGGTCGACGACCTTGAGGGGCAAATTAAATCGATACTCCGCGCGCAATACCGACTCACTCCTGACGATGCCCTTGCCGAGTGGAATGAAGTTCCTACAAGAGCGTCCATGGAACGTTTGGGACGAAGAATCGTCGAATCGACCCCTGAAGAGAAGAGGGCGGAATTCGCAAACAAGACCGACTTGGAAATCGGGTTCAACAACCTCAACGTTTCTTTTGACGGTGTGGTCCAGGGGGTTCAGGGCAACACATATCTCCGTGAACATGTGATCCTTGCGCTCGGCAAGATCGAATGGGAGAACATCAAATGGAACGCAGCTTCAATTGCACACAAGAAAACCCTCGTCAACAGCGTCCACGCGGTCTTTACTGCTGCGAAGACGAGAGAGTCGTTCGATAAGTCGTTAGCCTCCCTCAAGGCTGCTAAGGTGCGGCACACCCTGTTGGATTGCAGCGATGCCCATACATGGTCGGACTCTGACTCACCCAATCGGTTGGGCCAGTGCTTTATCTGGGTGAACGCTGACCCGACGTTTAAGGGTCTCCGACAGGCGCTTCAGGAGTATGACCAGCGAATCACAGTCACTGAACGTCCCGTCGTCTTAACTCGCCTCGCGCAGTCCCCGCGATCAGTGATCACTGATGTGACCCTCCGCCCTATCGATAGTGGGCCATCCAATCCATTGTTCTCGTCGACCACTCCACTGAATCCGGGTTTCGTAGTGGTGATCGGCAACAAGGGCCAGGGGAAATCGGCCCTACTGGACAGCATTGCTCTCGCAGCAAACAGTGACCGACAGGAGGATTTCTCGTTCCTCAATGGCCAACGATTCCGAGCAATGGCAAGTACCGCGAGCCAGTATGAAGTAGAGGTCAAGTGGGTAGACTCCTCGAACAACGTCGTCGGCCTGAACGATCCCTTTTCTCACGGCTCTCCGATCCGCGTCGACTACTTGCCTCAGTCACTTATCGAGAAAGTGTGGTCAGCAGATCCAAACAGCCAGACCAGGCAAGAGTTTGAAGCCGAGATCGAGAGAGTCGTCTTCAGGCACATTGACGACGAAACTCGCGGTGCGGTAACGAACCTCAAGCAGCTACTGCAGAGCCAAGGTGTGGAACAGCAAACTACATTACAAAAAGAACGCGCCAAAATCGTAGCAGCAGCAGAGGCGCTCTCGGCGCTGAATCGGCGCCGAGCAGAACTCGAAGCACTGGATCTTCCGGCTCGCGAAAAGTCCCTAACGGAACGTCTGACCGAAATAGAGTCGAAGCTGCAATCAATCAGGGTGGAGATCGATTCCGGCGGTACGGCGGAATCGCAGACTCAGGCAGCAGAACTCCATAGCGCACAGGACAGCTCACAGGTAGCTACAGATGCCATAGATAGCATGAGGCAACGTCAAGAAGCAATAACCAGCAAAATTGATGAGGCGAATTCTCTTCGAAAACGTTTACGCGCGCTGATCAACGATGCTCAAGCAGTTGCAGAAGATCTAGCCCAAAAGGTCGGTCTCGCCCCTGACTCATTGTTGAAATACAGCTTCGAGGAACCTGCCGTCGATGCTTGGATTAGTGAATCGCTTCGCGAGCAAGCCGGCATTGAACAGTCGCGAACCGAATCCGGTGGACTCGATAACCAACTCGTTGTTGCCTCCCGCCATCTCAAAGAACAGCAAGAATTGCTCCTATCTCTAAATGAGGAGACACTGGCGATGATGACACACCAGTCTGATCTTCGGGCGCAGGCTGAGGGCCTTCGAGGTACACCTGCGGAGCGAGAGAGCCTTCGGGGAATCGAAGCACTGCTACTAGAGCTCCGCGAGATCCCGGCCGCTATCGCGGCCGAGGAGTTGGGCTTGCGCAGCTCATCCCATGAAGTACATAAGGCACTGTCCTCCATCAAGGATCTGCAGCGTGCTGCATACGAGCCAGCAACGCACTTCGTGGAATCCAATGATCTAGCAAAGAGCGTGCAGTTAGCCTTCGATGTCGAGTTCCGAGTCCGAGAATTCGCTGACAGTTGGTCCAGCATGGTCAACCGTCAAAGGCTTGGTCAATTCCATGACATGAGTCGACAAGACCGCGACGAACAGATCATGCGCGGCGTAGATCTTGACGACGCTGAGAGTTTGCTTGCTGCCCTGGACACGATGGTGGATCAGCTGGGACGGGAAGGTGGAAAGATCGACGGCGACACGCGTTCTCTTGACATCATCATGCGAAGCGGACATTCGGCAGCGGATCTTCTGTCTACGATCTATAGCCTTGACTGGCTTAACAGCCAGTACGTCATTCGTGCATCTGGCAAGGAATTGTCAGAGCTATCACCTGGCCAGCGAGGCTTGGTTTTGCTGTTGTTCTATTTGTTGGTCGATAAGTCGGAACGTCCACTCTTGCTTGACCAGCCGGAGGAAAACCTCGACAACCAGACCGTTCGAAACGTGCTCGTTCCTGCCCTTCAAGAAGCCGTACGGCGGCGGCAAGTCATTGCCGTCACTCACAACCCGAATTTTGCTGTCGTCGGTGATGCAGACCAGATTATTGTGGCCGCATTCGAAGGCAGCTTCGGCTACCGAGCTGGATCACTGGCTGAACTAAATATCGGCCAGTCAGCGATCGATGTGCTTGAGGGCACCCGCGCAGCGTTTCTCAGTAGAAATGTTAAGTACACAGACGTTGTCGGTAAGGACGTCGTGTAGTCGGGCGCCTCTTAATTCATACGGACAGCTGCGGTCATGAGCACACGGGGTGCTAATGACCTGCGGCGAACGACGCGCCCCTCCCGTTTCTGGCACAACCTCGGGAGGGGGCGGTTGGACAGCCGTGTTCGTTAGCTCAGGTGGTGCAGTAGACAACCAAAAGACTTGCCCCGCACGCCCAGGTCGTTTCCACCAATGAACGTGTATAGACGACAGGGGTTCGAATTAAATACCGCATAAGCGACGCCTTCCTCGGCCGATTGCCAACCAGCTTCTCCACCCTTCCGGGCCAGACACTGAGCAGACGCACGAGAGCAAGGACCATCAGCGCCCAAACCAGATCACACCACCGGTACAGTTCCACTGATCCCCTGAACTAACGAACTCAACCAAGTATAGCGACCAGGTCGATGTAGCCAGCGTCACCGACCGCGCAGTGCCGCCCGGCCGAAGTGGGCCGTGGTGCCAAATTCAGCTTGGCCAGCCTTCAGTCACTCACAGTCCCAATCGGGAGTGGACGGCGTCAATTCCGTCGTCGTACGAGTTGACGTAGCGACCGGACCACCCTGATGGCGCGAGTCCACCGCCGGGGTCGTGGACCATGAACACCACGTCAGGGCGACCGCAATTGAACGCCGCGCATGTGGTGTAGTCCATTGTTATCTCCATGTTCCGATGTTCTGGTTGACATGATGGGTGGGGCGATCAGGGACGATCGCCGAATCCTTCAAGTAGTCAATGCTCAGGCGCGTAAGGCACATTGTCCGGACGGGTGGCTGGTTCGGGCTGCATTGTGGGCCCAGGATGATCCTGGCGTCAACTAATATGTCCATCCGTGCAATTCGCACAGCCAAGCTGAGCTGAGGTTGGCTGGAAGCATCATCAATGCCTATTGCGATGTCATACGGAGGGTATGTCATGGTTTACCAATGGAAATCTTAGAAGAGTACTGGTCCGGCGTGCTTCGCAGGCTTCAAGCGGAGGTAGAAACGTTCAATCGGCTGATCGATCATCAGGGAGAAAAGGGCCGGGAGAATGAGCTTTCTCTCGCTCGTGTATTGGAGCGGCTAATACCTCCAAAGTATGGAGTAGGATCGGGACTACTCATCGATTCCCATGGCAATTACTCGAAACAGATGGATATCGTCGTGTATGACGCCTCCGAAGAGCCCGCTATAATGGCTCAGACAAATCAGGTTCTATTCCCGGTTGAAAATGTTCGCTTGTGTATAGAAGTGAAGACCACAGCCGATAAGGGCGAGATCGAAGATGCGGTAGCAAAAAGGAAGAGTATCCTCAGGCTTAATTCTCGTGGTGCGCATCCATCCTTCGCATTTGTCGGATATCAGGCATCTCAGACGGCCGCAACAATCGCTAAACATTTGCAATCTGGAAGTGTAGAAGATCGATTGGATTTCGCATGCATTTTGCAACTCGGCATGTTCGCATCTAAATTGGAATTCGCGCCAGGGTCCCCGGATGAATCGAAAGACTACATCGTAGGCGTGACGCCTCTACATAATCGAGAAGGTAAGGACAGGATTTCTGGTTCATACATGGAACCCCCCGAGGATGGAGATCCAGCCGCTTCCGATATTTTGCATGACGGCAACCAGTATCCAATTGTAGATATTTCGGGAACAGATTTTGTATGTGAGCCGTCCCGTGCGCTTCTTCTGTTTTGCGAGTCAATGCTAAACTTGCTGTCCGTCCGGGGCAGCCGGTCAGTATTTTCACACTATCTGACGGATGTTGGCCGGGAGATTAAAACCTTATGAGAGGTAGTCTTCAAGTCCGAGTCGATAAAATGCATCACGAGCGCTGATGAGGGTCCAAGACGCAGCATCGCATAGCTGCTCCATCGTCGGGGATAAGGGTCCCTCGCCGAGATCTTCCGAAGCAATCGCAAAATTTCGATCCTCAGCGGCATACTGACATGCCAAGCGTCCCACATTTGCGATACTGGGCTCATTGCCGGAAATGGTATCAAAACCGTCTTCGAATCCGCATGATTTGACATGCGCCATCAGTGGGCGCATGTACTTTATATCGGCTCGAAATGGTGTTAGTGCGGCTCTTCCCAAACCTGCAGCCCATCCGGCTACTTGTTCACCCCTGGCAGTAACTCCCAGATCAACGGCTACTTCGCGCGGAAAGCATAAGGCGGACGTCTCTACCTTAATGGTCATTTCCTCCAACAGACTAAATTCTTTCTCTGCCGTCGTGAGAGTTGGCATCATTTGGAGTGCGCTTGCATCTGCAATTATGAAAGTTGTCACGCGTCAACGCCTGCGGACGAAAGTTGCTGCACGTGATTTAGTTCTTTTTCGGAAACGCTAAGAAGTTCGGAAATCTGTCGGCGCCGAAGTAACCCCTTTTTTTCGGCTCCGAATAGGTTGTTAATGAACTCGTGACCGTACTGGTCGACCCTGATGACTGGCCTAGTACGTTCCTGCCCCGGCGTGTAGCGCCCGCCTGAACTTTTCTTATCTACGGTAGCTGTGTTATCCACTAGACTATATAGGCTTCTACTGGCTAATCCGAGTCCTTCAAGCCGTATAGATGCCGCCCTCATGCTTACCCGAAAATGATTCTTGATCGTAGTTACTTGCTTGATTTCGGATACTATTACGGATCCGAATTTCAAGTTTTTGTACTCGACAAAGGCACGTTTCGGCATCAAAAGTGCCGCAGCGACACGGTTGCAAAACCTCTCGATCCCTTTTTGCGATCCGTTTGTTCCGCACACGGCATCTTCACCTAGGCATAGATGAACTAGTTCATGCGCGTAGGAAAAAAGACGTGCTGGATGAGGGTCGCGCGTATTTGCAGCAACTAGGGGCGCGTAGGAGTGATGAAGACTAAATCCCCTAGTGGCATTCTCATCTAGAGTGAGGTTAAGCGCTAGAATTCCTTTGGCTTGAAGCGCGTTGCGAAATTCTTTTGCAGTCGCAGCTTCTGTGCCTCCAGTTTGGGCACTTGTAGACCAATCAAGCCATACTTGAATGATTCCGGCAGCGATTTCTACGTCCTGAGAAGCGTTAATCTCGGGAAGTGAAATAGGATCCTCGTTACCTCTTTGTCGAATCCAAGCGTGGGTTTTTTGGACGCGTCGGGCGAGTTTGATTCCCTCAAGAGTTTGAGGGCCCGGCCGACCGTTCGACCCCGCGAAGTGTCGAAATTCCGCTGGAGTGGGTTGCTTTTTTGGTGGACCTTCCAGGAAGAAGAATGATTCAGGGCGCGACAGTGCTTTGGCTAGGTTCTTGAGTTGTTTTGTCGAAGGCTGTGAATCTTCGTACATCCACCCCCGTAGCTGCGCCTCGGTGGCTTCCACTCGGTCGGCTAGCTCACCGGCAGACACCCCAGCATCGCGGATCGCCCACTCCAGAACGGAGCCTGTGATGGGCGCGTATGCCACTGCCATCGTCTGGCTCCCTCCGTGTTGTAGTTGAGGACGAATTTCTCGAACCTATATCATCGTCCTCTGAACTGCTCTATTCGATGGCGTGATTCGGTTTGTGCGTGGAGTCCAACGGTACCGAAATAGGCAAAGTATTCGCAGTGAGTTGAGATCAGAGACATGGCTGGACTCACCGCTGGAATCGCTGTTTGTGTCGAGAGACCCTGGTGGGACGGTCCTGTGAACTCGGTTTCACCCGTTCTGGCGACTGTTCACTGAGCATCCATCTGGTCAGTGTGGTCGCGGATCATTCGACGAAGGCTGGCTCGCACCGCAATGAGATCGCCTTCGGCGACACTGGTCTGCTGTTTGTACTGGTCGCGTTCAGTGGAGACAGCCGAGTTCTCTTGGCGAAGATGTTCGTTGGCGGTGGTGAGTTCGTCGATCCGAGCTCGTAAGTGCTGCACCGATGACGTCGAAGATGTCGGCGCACGCAACCTCGGCCGGGACCTTACCTGCATTCACGCTTCCGGAGGCATCCGCCGAGTGGAGGTCAAGGGTGTTTCAAGGCCGACCCCGTCTATTCTGCTGACCAGAAATGAGGTCCGTTCTGCCCATGAGGACGAGAACTGGGAGCTCGCAGTGGTGACTCGAGCTCTGACGAATCCGACGCTCGCGGTGTATCCAGCCAGCGAAGTTCTCGAGCACGCAGAGAGCTTCGTCTATCGAGTCGACTTGTAGGTGGCGCCCACCGAAAGGGCTTTCGGCAACGGACTACCGACGCAAGCAGCTCCATTACTGCGCACAGAAGCCAGTGTCTACGAAGGCATTCGAATTATCCTCCCCGAGTTCATATTTAAGGTACCCGGCGAGACAAGTCATCAGCGCCTGACAATCGACGATGGCGGTTGGTCCTCGCGGCTTACTATGAGCGAACCAACCACCAACGATCACCTACCACGACATCTGACGACGCTCTTGCCGCGGAAAGAAGCCCAACTCAACTGCCTTGGCGAGACAGAGACCTCCCACGAAGTGCACCGCGTAGGAGGACATATGTGCGAGGCGTGCAGTAAGTCATTTCGAGGACCATGCCCTCCTACTTGGATTGCAGAACGACGTCGGATCAACGCTCGAAACGACGATCACGAGACCGGACTTTTGTATTACGTACTACGGCAGGGTATGAGGCTTGATGTCTTCGCTCGAGCCGATCTGCAATTCCGTGTACTTACGGCTCGACCCTCGACTGAGGTCGACAGGGTACCGCTGCTCGTTCGCTGCGAGTTTGGTGCCGGCTGCGTCAAGAACGTCGACACCGATGACCTTGGCAAGGACTATCAATGATGTTGCAACGGCACTTAACCGGTGCGCCAACTTCACCTCGGTCATTCGCGACGGCAACGCTGTGTGTGTCGATTCTTCCCATTGGAAGACTTCGAGAATGAGGCCTGTTGATCCATTCAGTCTGCACACCGCTTGAGCAAGGGAAGCTGGAGTTCCGGAAATCGGATGTGGTTCCGAAGTCTCGGTGCGGGACAGAGCGAGGCTGAATGCTTCGGCCGGATCGAGAGACAGGACATCGTAGAGTCGCAGCAGATAGAGCGCGACGTCGCCCACTTCGTTCCGCAACCGTGTGTGGGTGGCACTCGTGAGCTCGATAACGCCGGTGCTGGTGTCGAAGAGTGGGTCGATTTCGAGACAGAGTTCCCCGACTTCCCCACCCAACGCCATCGCCAGATTCTTTGGTGAGTGAAACTGTTCCCAGTCCCGAGCGATCGCAAAGTCACGCTGCGCTGAGATCAAATCGTCGAGAGGGTTCACGACGTGCCACTGTACTTCGGTCGGTTCTCAGCGCCGCCATTGTTGTGGTGGACGCGGTGGTCGGTTCGCCGGCCGCGACGCGGAAGCGCACGTCATTCGTAGCTTCCGAGGAGCCATTGTGCTCGTTTCGGAACGGAAACACGGCACGCTAAGCCGGCCGCAGACATCGCACACCGGCTTATCTTCCATGATCGTTGCACTCGGGCAGAGACGAACTGGGAGCGATCCAGTTCAGGCGGCCGCAGTGGCGTAGGTCCTACACGAGGTGTGTACCCCGCGGGTGGCCCCGGTGACTGAAGAACGGCCAGGGCGTTCGACTAGATTGTTCGATGCGGCCCGACGGACTTCCGCTGTGATTCGCAGCTACGGACATGCCCCCACCCGCACGACTGGATTCGTGCTGCCTTGGGGACCTGACCGTGACGTTGTTTCGTACGACCGCCGACAAGGTTGTCGGCATGCCTCACCCTGAGTTGTTGGCTGAGCAACTGCAGGACGCGGTGCGTTGTCGTACCGGTCACGGTGTGAGCGAAACGGAACTGAAGTCTTGGTGTGCTGGCCTCCCTGGGTTCGCACGCGATCTGGCCGATGCCGGTCTCGGTGGGGTCGACATGCTTGTCGAGTATCAACTCCCGTTGACGTCGCAGCGTGCTGACGTCGTACTCGCAGGGACACATCCTGATACCGGAGCACCATCGTATGTCGTGTTCGAGCTCAAAGGGTGGTCGGCGGCGCATCCCTACGAGGACAGCACTGATCTCGTGGAGACTCCCGAGCTTCCCGGTCGCCCCAGATTGCACCCTCGAACTCAAGTGCAGGGGTACTGCGATTACCTTAGCGATTTCGCGACTGTTCTCGCTGATCAGCCGGACCCGGTGGCCGGCATCGCGTACCTGCACAACGTGACCGACCCCGGAGCCGTCACCGAGCTGCGTTCATCATCGACTGGGCACACCGCCCGCCTGTTCACCGCCGCAGATCGCGACGACATGCTCTCCTTCCTCCGAACACGTCTGAACCCGAACAGCGGAACCGATGCGGGCGATGCACTTCTGCATTCCCCGACCTCGCCGTCACAGCAGCTCCTCGCCGTTGCCGCTGCTGAACTACGCGAGCGATCGCAGTTCTACCTCCTCGGCGAGCAACAATTGGCAGTGGACTTGGTACTTCATGCCGTCGAACATGCCCGTGGCCTCGACACCAAGCGAATCATCGTCGTCACCGGCGGTCCTGGCAGCGGTAAGAGTGCCATCGCCCTGTCCCTCGTCGGCGAGCTCGCCCGCCGCGGCAGCACTGTCCTCCATGCCACCGGCTCACGGTCGTTCACCCAGACCCTGCGCAAGGTGGCCGGCGCCCGCGCTCCCCGCGTGCAGAAGATGTTCAAGTATTTCAACCAATTCATGACAGCTGAACGCAACGGCCTCGACGTTCTCATCCTCGACGAGGCGCATCGGATCCGCGAAACGTCCGTCGACCGCTACACCAAAGCCGAACTGAGAACCAACCGCCCTCAGATCGATGAACTGATTTCCGCCGCAAGGGTTCCCGTATTCCTGCTCGACGAACATCAAGTGGTTCGGCCAGGCGAGATGGGCTCCCTCGAACAGATTCGGCGCTATGCCAAGACTTTGGGACTTGAGACGCAGCACGTCCATCTGGGAGAACAGTTTCGCTGCGGCGGCAGTGAAGAGTACGTGCAGTGGGTCAAACGCCTCCTGCATCTCGGCGACGAGAAACCCTGCCAGTGGACTGGCGATTCACGCTTCACTGTCCGAATCGCTGACACGCCACAAGAACTCGAGAACCTCCTCTCCCTACAACGAGAGCAGGGATACTCTGCGCGCATGACAGCCGGATACTGCTGGCCGTGGAGTAACCCGCGCAAGGACGGTGCACTCGTCCCTGACATCCACATCGAAAACTGGTCCAAACCGTGGAATAGCAAAAGCGACAGGCGAATAGGTGATGCTCCCCCAGCACCGTTGTGGGCAACCGAGAACGGTGGATTCGAACAGGTCGGATGCATCTACACAGCCCAGGGATTCGAATTCGACTGGAACGGCGTCATCATCGGCCCTGACCTCGTGTGGCGCGACGGCAAGTTCACAACTGTCCGCACGGCGAACCAGGACCCCGACCTCCGTAACTCCACGAAAATCAGCGATATGCGGTTCGACAAGCTGGTCCGCAACGTCTACAAGGTGCTGCTCACCCGCGGAATGATCGGCACAGTCATCTACTCCACCGACGAAGAGACGAGGAACGCCCTGCACAACTTGGTAAACGAAAACTACTGAACCACTACACAACTGAATAATCACACGACACATACGAGCACGGCCCGACAGGCTTCCGCTGCAGGACACGCCTCCACCCGATGCGAAACGGGATAGGCGCATGAGCGTTGACTGCATGGGTACTGGTCATATCGAAGGACTACCCGGACCACTGGGACTTCGCACAACAAGACGGATTTTGGGACACCAGACCACGAACCAAAATCGAACCAGGCGATGACATCTTCTTCTGGATGTCCGAAACCGGCCTCATCGGATGGGCCCGCGCCACATCCGCAACCTTCAAACTAAACGCCACCCATCCGCCTGCACACTGGCACGACGTCGCCACCGGCAACTACCGGTGGCGATTCACACTGCAAACACAAAGCTCAACGCCGCTGCAGACCCCCCGATGGAAAGAACTGGCCGCCGCAACGGGCATCACCGTCCCGGCGAGCAACGGACGCATCGAAGTGAAAGACCCCGCCGGGCAAACGTACCTACGCGCTCTGTTCAAGCAACTCCTCGAACCCGATCAACCGCTGCCCGGTGGTCCACGCACCTACCAGCCCGGCGACGACCTCCGCACATTCGCACAACGCGACGTCGCGCAGCGACGAGGACAAGCGCAATTCCGAGACTCCTTGATCGACGCCTACAACGGCAGCTGCGCCATCACCGGATCCACAGTGCTCACCGTCCTGGAAGCCGCACACATCGACCGCTATCACGGCGACCACACCAACCACGTCAACAACGGATTGCTCCTTCGCTCCGACCTCCACACCCTGTTCGACTTTCAACGCATCACCGTCGACGAAAATCTCCATGTCCGAGTAGCGCCAGCACTACTGGAAACCGAATACGGCAGCCATAACGGTATGCCGTTGAAACTGCCTGCAGACCCGAACCATCACCCCGATCGTGACGCACTGCGCCGCCATCGCGAAAGTTGCAGTTGGGCCGTTCCCGAACCAACCAAGAACTGAACCCCAGCCCAACGCCGGCGAGTTCGGCTGAGGCAGCGATCATTGTTTGTTGTTCTCGTCGCCCGAATCCGCTCCCCCGGAGGGACTCCCAAAAGAGCGTGGGCGTCTCCTCTGAATTCCAGGGCGTTTCGTTCCCGAAACCGCCGGGGCATGCCGTCGATGTCAGACTTCACCCGTACAGTCGTCGCAGATTGAGATCGATCCAGAAAGACTAGAGGCGCAGGGATGGGCGAAGCGCGGGCGTGGGTATTGACCTCAGCAGTCGAGGGCGAGCGGAGCTGGCACGGGAACGATGGCTACGCCGACGTACTGGGGGTCCGGTATCTGTACGACAACGACGTGGCGTACTACAAGCAAGCGTCGGTCGGCGACCTAGTCATCGTTCGGGAGTCGAAAACTGTATTCGGCGTATCCAGGATTGACACAATTGAACACGCACCGGGCGAGAAGCTCCGCCGTCGCTGCCCCGTCTGTGGAAATGCCAGCGCGGAGTTACGAAAACGAACCAACGGCTATGCCTGCGGCAATCGGCGATGCAGCGCCCGTGCAATCGAGCCTGTCGAGCGATACGAACCTGTCAAGAAGTATGTCGCGAGTTACGGAATAGGCTGGCGGGCGCTGGATGGTGCAATCTCGTATGCAGATCTCGAACCTCATCTAAGCGGCGCTTCGCAACACTCGATCCGGCCGTGTGACATCAAGGAGTTAGAGAAGCTCCTTGGCGATCTGGGTGTGTCCGTTCCGCCCGCGCCGGCCGGTGAACTCGATGTCAAAATACCTGGTGGCAGGCGCGACAGTCGAACGAAAGCCCGCAACGGTCAGAATGAATTTCGGAAGGCTCTGTTGCAGAAGTATGGATTGCACTGCGCGGTCACCGGTCCCTGCCCCGCAGAGGCTCTCCAAGCAGCACACCTACGCCCGTTCGCTGAGCACGAGACACACAGTGTCGGTGAGGGAATGCTGCTGAGGTCCGATATCCACCAGCTGTTCGACGCCGGCCTGATTGCAATCAATCCGGTAACTATGACGGTCGCAGTCGCCCCTACCCTTACCCAGTACACGGATTATATGAAGCTTGAAGGTGCAAAAGTGGGATTGAACTCGATAGACGTAGAGCTCCTCCAGCAGCACCATGCCGAAGTATCTGCTCTGTGGTGAGAGAGTTCGCCTCAGTTGGGCCTAGCGCGTTGTGACAGCATGCGAAAATTGCCTTGGGCGCAAGCCGTCGGGAGTTGCTCACTACTGGAGTCGATATGGGTGCAGATCTGGTCCCACCGCGGACTACGGGCGCACGGGTCATTGACAGGCCCTGCGCCTTGGCCAGGCGCACCAACTACGCCGCGGCAGCGGCTTCAGGGGAGGGCTCGGCCCTCTTCTTCGTCACATCTTCCAGTGTCGTCATCTTGGCGCCTCCTCGTCGAGCATTCACTCAGCTTGTCGGGCCGAAACGCCGATCTAGGGACAGTCCCGTTCGGTGAGGACCAATGATTGCATGCTTTCCGCAGCGTCGCCGACAAGATTCCCGACGTCTCGCTGACGATGTACTCGGGCACCGGTGACGGCAGTTCGACGAAATCCTCAAGCTGGCCGCACCGTAGTAGTTCCTTCACCGGCGGCGGCAGCCTCAGCTGGAGAGGACCTCATGCGGCACGAACGTTGCATCGGACCTGCAGGAGCCGGAATTCCTCACTCCGAGTTGATAGTTCACCAACCAGTTGAAGCAAGTACTTGGTCGTTCGGATCGACCCTGCGCAGCCCGAAGGTGTGCGACCGCGTCGTCAATTGAGAAAGGTGCACGGAGTAGGCATACATCGAAGGCTCGACCGACTCATTAGTTGGTGTTAGTTGGTGACAGTGTCGAGCCGCCCGACAATCCCGTCGATGAGCTCATCGATCGAGGTCAGCAAATCAACTGGCGGCAGTGCGAGGTCGAGAGCATGACGGTAGATGGTGATGTCCGCCCCGATGATGTCAACGGCACGTACCTCGGCATCACCTTTCGCGTAGATCAGATGCCCTTCACGCAGCCCGAGAGCGGTGCAGTACGCGGTTAGTTGGTACATATCGGCGTTCGGGCCAGCCTTGCCGGCGGCGACCGTCTTGTACTTGGCGTCGATCACCGTCACCGGCTGGTCATCAGAGTCGTACCAGGTCAGATCAGGTTCGATCGTGACGATGCGGCCGTGATCGAGATACCGCGTCGGGCAGGATCCGGGGCGCATTCCGGTGCCGCCGTGGCGGGCGATCGCGGCAGCGGCGGTGGTCATCAAGAAGTCCTCGAACACTTTCCACATGTCGAGGACGAATCCTCGAACGACGACGTTCCCGATGCGGTGTTCGACGGAGCGGTGCGCGGTGATCAGCTCCGCCAGCTGCATCGCCCAGTGGTAGCGATCGTTCAATCTGGTTCTGGCCGGGGACGGTTCGGCGCCGGGTGTCGGAGGTGTGACGTCGGCGAGGGTGCGGCGAAGTCTGGCCAACCTCGTCTGCAGTCGCGGCGGCACCACTGCGGAATTGAGCAGGGTGAGGGTGGCTGCGAGGAGCAGCTGGTTCTCTCCGACGTCTTCGTCGTATTCGTCGTAGCGGATCTCTATGGGCAGTGCGAGTCCGAATCGTCGTGTGATCTGATCGCCCGCGCGGAGTCGCCCGCGCAGGACTGGGCCCGAGTCTTCGACTTCGCGGTATCCGGAGATTAGTCCGCGGGCGGTGGCGTGCTCGGCGGCGACGGCGAACGCTTCGGCTAGCGCGGAGACCAGGTCGGTGTCTGTGTCGGCGAGCGCGGTGTGTTGGGACCACCAGGCCGGGTCGCGGACGTAGCCCATCATCCAGATCACCCGGCTGATCGGTGTTTTGGGTTCGACCCTCACTGTGAGGGCGCCGACGGTGATGGCCCCTATTTTTCGGGTCGTGGTCAGTGCGAACACACCGGGCGTGGTGGTGGGGGTGACCGTGACGAGTCCGGTGGCCGAAAACGCGGCGGCGCTATCGGGCGTCAACGCCATCTGTGGGCGGCACTGCGGACAGCCGGGGCAGTTGTATCCGCAGGGTGGTCGCTCGAAGAGTGTTAGGACGGCAGGTTCACTCACCGGCGGTCAGGCTCTTCTCCAGAGCAGCGAGACCGTACCGAGTGTCGAGGTCGACGGTGCGGTCCCCGAAGTGGAACTCCTCGAGCAATGGAATGATCGCGGTGTCCCACACCTGCGCCAGTCCCCCTTCGCTGTGGACCGCTGGGCGCATGAAATACGAGGGTCCGATCTGGAAGTCCGGATCGTCGATTGCAGCGTTCAGTGCTCGGTGCAGGTCTGCGACGCGCTGCGGGTACTTGCGGGCGGTGAGCCAGCGTCGCAGGATCGATTTCGTCGGTTCCTGTGCTGGGTGCAATGGGACGAATCCGAAGCGCCGGCGCATGGCGGTGTCCACGAGGGCGATCGAGCGGTCGGCCGTGTTCATCGTGCCGATGATGAGCACATTCCGGGGCAGGGTGAACGGTTCGGCGTCGTCCGAGGAATACATCAGATCGATTGCCTCGTCGCGGTATTCGAGCAGGAAGTACAACTCGCCGAAGATCTTGGCGAGGTTGCCGCGGTTGATTTCGTCGACGACCAGCACGAACAACTGATCCGGGTGCTTGCGGGCACGCTCAGTCAGGCGGCGCATGGGGCCCGGTTTGAGCTCGAAACCGATCTGGCCGTTGCCGTGTGGGGTGGGACGGAACCCTTCGAAGAAGTCCTCGTAGCTGTAGGCCGGGTGGAACTGGACGATGGTGACGTTGTCCGGTCCGGCGAGGTGGCGAGCCAACGTCTTCGCGATGTAAGTTTTCCCGGTTCCGGGTGGGCCGTAGAAGATCAGTTGCGGGCGATCACGCAGCAGATCGACGCACCGGGCGAGCCAGTCGAGATCCACGTGCAGCGAGTCCGCCAACTCCTGGTCCGGATCCACGAGAGAGAATTCGGTTGCCGGAACAAGCAACTCGTCATCGACCTCGTCGATGACGTCTATGCCGTCGACATCGTCGGCGGCGGCAGCGGTTTTCTTCGGCGTCTTGACCGGCTTCCACATCGACATCCACGGCTCCTGGTAGAAGTCGATTGGGCCGTTCTGCTCGGCTTCGAACGCCCGGTTGATCTCGTCGAGATCGACATCGACATCGTCGGACACCGAGCGCGTGAGGTATGACGCGAAGGTGTCCCGGATCAGACGGCGGTGTCGTGAGCTGACGATCGGGCGGAAGAACTTCGGGAACGCGAGGTACCGCACGGCCGCACGCTGAACCGGTTCGTTCGGGGCCGGCACGGCCGTCAGTGCATCTCGGAACGCCAACGGGTCCTTCGCGAGGATCTCCCGTTCCTCTTCGCTCAACGAATGCAGGTGCAGTCCGAAGTAGATCAGGAGCCACAGCTGCGACCACCGCCGGACACCGAACGCTGTCCCACCGTTGAAAGCGCCTACCGCAGTTGCTGATACGACGTCGACGGGGACGGCGATCGGATGCTCCATCATTTCCAAGACCTGCCGAACATGGGAGATCTTGGTTTTCCCCAGGTAGTTCGACAGCGGAAGGACATTCGTCAAAAGCAGCTCTGCGAACAGTTGGATCGCACCGTCACTGGCCCCGGTGAACTGGACCGCGAGTTTCTCGAAAAAGCTCTTGTCCGGACTTTGGTCAGGACGGTCGATGTAAATTTCTTTCAGTTCAACGAAGTTTGCGAGCGACCACACCGGATCGCCGGGAGTCAGCACCGAATCACCCCGTAAGTATCCGTCGACGATCAGTCGACGTCCCACCGCTTCGAGGTCATCCAGCCCAGCGCGACCTTTAGTCGTGTACTCGCTCATGACCGCTATCTATACCCGACCGTTCTCCAGTACTCCGCCACCGCATGCAGAAAAACCACCGAGACCTCACCCGCAATTTTCGAAACCACCGCAAGTCCGTGCTTCGATGCGCGCAACCATGCATACATCTATGCGCGTAGGACTCAGTCTGCGGATGCGGAGGTCCCTGAATCCTTGAGCGCGTGTCGGTATCCGGTATTCCTCAGCGGCTTTCGATTCTTCCCTCGCCCCTTCGTGGAGTGCGGTGCCAATGCGACTGCTTCGCTGTTCATCGTGTGTCCCCCCAATTATCGATACGCTGGCTGTACGCCTGCGCACGGGCGATACCTACGTCGTAGTCGTCGGCGTACTCCCCCGCCCCTGGCGTATACATGCCTCTGCCATGGTCGGGTCATAGGCCATGAATACGACGTCGGGTCGGCCGCCGTTGAATCGGCCGCCCTGGTGGTAATCCCAGTTGTCGGGTGCGTAGTCGTCGTTCCAGGCGAGCCGTGCGACGGCGACGAATCCGGCGTACGCGTACAGAGTCGGCAGGACGGTGTCGAAGCAGTCCAGACGATGACCTCCTAGCCGCGGGGCCTGGCGGATCATCGACTGCACAGCCTATTTCCGTCCCTACGCCGATGCCGTCACCGATACTGCTGCCGACAGGCTGAACGTCATATAGGGACAGCGCCAGCCCGTCCCATCGAGGATCGTCAGGATTCTTTTCGAGGATTCAGAATCCCTTCGACCTCCACGATCGCAGCACGCAACCTCTCGACCGAATCACGCAGGGTGCCAGAAAGCTCTGCTGGTGCTGCCGTCTGATCGATTTCGTTGCGTGCTTCGGCAAGTACTTCCGCCCATGAATCAAGAGCTAGTGCACTCACTTCCTCAGCCAGTTTGTCAGTTTGACTGTTCAGTGCTCGACGTTCTTGAACTGCTACGGCTTGTTGAGCTCGCAAACCATCGATCGCCTCGACAATCTCGACAGCCAGCGGCAGCAATTCGGAAGCTAATGCTAACCCCTTGCCGAAAGTCCCGATGTTGTCGGCCGCCTTCGCAGCGACAGCTCGCGCCTGACTCTTCTTCAATGAACCGCCCGCTTGGCTCTTTTCGAACTCGCGGAGACCCTCGATGAGCAATGGACCGAACTTGCTGACATACGGGGCTAACGCTTCAATTCGTGCCTCGGGTACCTCGTTGATGTCCACAGCGACACGTGCTGTGAGTTCTTCCAACTTCTTCCACGACGGCTCATGTCGTTGCCGCTCATCGGTTCTCACCACATCCTGGAGTAGCCGATCAAGTTCTCGCTCATGCTTCCTGAACCAATCAGTGAGCGCCGACTGCAAGTCTTTGACGACATTCGCGGAGTTGTGTTCCCCACCTGCAACCGCCAAACGGACAGCCTGGCCCAGTGTCCCCCGTAAATCGGCCCTCGCGTCATGGTCTACATCGTCGAGTGAACTCTTCCACTGCTCACGGCGAGTGGCCGCGATATCAGCCTGAACGAGCAGCGGTTCACACGCTGCAAGCTGGTCTTTCAGGTCGTTCACTGTGAGTAGGACAGCCTGCCTCCAATACCGCTGCTCGGTGGAAGCCCGGAGGGCAACCACATCACCCGACGCGACATTCTTGATCGCCTCTCCGAAGCCATCCATACCGTCCCACTCACGCGAGTCGTCCCACATATCTGCCTCGACATCTCTTGCTCCCCCAGCCATCTGAGCAAAGTCCTGCGATAAGACATGTATTGGATGCGCTGACGAAAGTTTCAGCGATTTCACCAATTCCGACGTTTTTCGTGCCGCCAGTTTTCGATATCCGTCAAGGTCGTCGTCCGGGTCGATCCCGGCTTCGTCGAATCGGGAGATGACAAACCACAGGTTCTCCGGAGTCCACCCGGTTTCCATGATCTGACGTAGAAACTCGTATTCACCGGTTGCCAATTGTGGTGTGACGGTGACGATCGCGATATCAGTTGTACTGATGGCCTCACGTGCAAGTTCGGTGTTCAGTTTGCCGCGGACGTCGTCCGCCCCGACTGCCAATCCCGGGGTATCACGTAGTAGTGCGCCGGCAAATTCAACACTGTTCACGCCAAACGTTTCATGCCGAGCGCTGATTGTCAGCCAATCCGGCACCGGCACAGCATCATCGACCAGCAGTCGCCGGATCAACGAACTTTTTCCCGTGTCGTACGAGCCGAATACCGTGATGACGGGCAGCTCTGTCGCTGCAAACTGCTCCCAGCGCTTGAGGTAGTTGTCTGCGAGTGACCCTCCTGGCAAGTTCGCCAGCCATTCTTTGACCTTCAGGATGTCGATTTCGTTCACTCACGATCTCCGTTCGTGTTGGCGCAAATTTTCAGTTCGGGCAAGCAACTGTTCGATCTCCGCATGTGATGCCGCCAACGCGGATCTCTCAGCGTCCGTTACCGTCTGCTCTGCTTCGAGAATTTCGCCGTAATCAGCCAGTGAACGTGTGCACTCATGAAGGACCGGTATCAACCCGTCCTCCGCCGCCCCGTTCAATATCAACATGACGTGGCCATCTGCCGCATGTGCGATGTCTGCATCCAATTCCCGACGCTTTGACTCCCTGTTTTTCTGAGCAACTTCACCTTTGATCATCGCGGCCGCGTCCATTGCCACACCTACTGAGGCCAGGATCGGCGCAGCCTTGGCGACCTTAGCCGCGGCATTGACAGCCCCCCAGGGCTTGAAGTTGTGGCCGAGGCCCTTGCCGATCGCATAGATGGCATCACGGTTGCCCAGTGCCTTCGCTATTTTCGCGCCCCCCTTGGCTATGTTGGCCGCGAGCTCCGCTCCATCCAGTGCCGGCGGGTGCGCGCCGTCGAGGCTGTCGTCGAGACGTAACTCTGAGACAAAATCAACAGATGCCATCTCACGGCCAATAGTCGAGGCATGAATTCGGAACCAGTCTTCAATCTCTGCCTGCGCCTTGATCCAGAATCGTTCGATATCAGAGTCGAGTTCACTGCTGGACTTCCACGAATTTATCGTGGCACCAAGTGTGTCGATCTCGTCCGGTCCTGCCGCTTGTATCTTCGCCCTGGCCGCATTCGCATGCGGAATAACGATGCGACGCGCCCGCTCCCTCACCGATGCTTCCAAGAGTTCGGAATCCTGCACGCTGTTCTTGATCGACTGCTGTACCGAAGCGCGAGCCGTTGTCTCGGATTCGAGATCGATGATCTTCTCTTCAATTCGACTACGTTCGTTCAACATTGCATTCAATGCAGTATCAAGCTGAGCGCCGGCTACCCCCGCACTCCCCAACTTGGTCGAGAACGAATCGAGCATCCGAACAAGTGGAGCAACGCCATCCCAATCACGGTGGTGGGCATAGTCTGCGCGACTGACATCCATGCGCGCGCCTACTTCTCCGAACGGGTCGCCGGAGAGCGTGTGCACATGAGTCGGATCGACCTCGATGCCACGCGAGGCCAACGCCGCAATAAGTTCCGATTCCTTACGTCGTTTCAACAGCAAGAAGTCGTCGGGTGCAGCGGTGGGATCGACGCCCAACTCGTCGGACCGATTGATCAGATAGATTATTCGGCTGTTCTTGGCGATGGTATTTCGCGTCCCTTGGACGATGTCCTGAAGCAGGGCCATATCCCCGATAAGGAGGTTGACGTGCAGCACGACAAGAATCAGCGAGGCGTCGCCGGCCGACGCAAGAGCTAGTGCGTCGTGGTCATGATTACCGCTCTGGAATCCGGGGGTATCGAGTAGTTGCACATGTCCGAGGTTGTAACGCTGAACCGAACTTGTGGTCGCGCTACCTCTCACGTGTAGATTCTCAGGCACTTTACCGCTCATCTCCACCAGAAGACGTTTGATCAAGCTCGACTTGCCGGAACTGTAGTCTCCGAGCACCACAACTGTCGGTTTTGTGACCATCTGCGCCGGCGTAGGTTTGACGAACTGAGCATCAGGCCGGGCAGCGGCTTCGATCTCCCGAATCAACTCGGCAACAGAGTCATTCGACGGTATGTGCCAGGAATGCGTCAATGCCTGACCTAGATCCGCGCGATCAGTATTCTCCTGCTCGACGAACACAGGCAGACGCGAGGCTTCCGACGGAATCTCGTCGACGTTTCCGCTGTCGTATTCGAACCAATCCTCACCTAACCAGACCTTGCGACCACACGCTGATCTTTCGACGTTAGGGGCTCCAGAACCGTTGTCCTGCAGCATGAGTACCAACCGATCAGCAAGAACACGATCTTGTGCACGCGCCATCACCGTTTGAACGCCTACCGTCACGGGCAAGGACGCCGATACTTCGCGAAGATTCACAATCAACTCTCCCGTAGCGGCCTTGCCGCTACGTAAAGACAGCGATTCCGTGAGTAATTCGGTCAAAATTGGTTCAGCCACCTGCCAGGACAGGACGCGGCCATGGACCAGCAAGTTTTGCTCAATTCGATCATAAGTTTGATGAACTGCGGCCAAAGATTCACTTATTGCCTTTGATTTGGCTACTGCGCCCTGCTTTTCAGTACTGGCTGCGATACGATCTCCGGCAAAACGGCTGACAAAGGACACCGCACCGAGACTGACGGATGCGGTTATGCCCGCCCACCCCCCAGGGTTCCAAAAATTGGCCGCAGCGGGTAGGAGTAGGGCGCCCGAAGCCGCACTGGCGACGATACCGGCAGCTTGCATCGACCGCGCAAGATTCGACGTCAGCGCACCCCCTGTGCCATCCAGGTTCGCCGAGTCGGTTGAAGTCCCGGTGATATCGGGCGCCTCATCAGCACTGGCCAGCTGCAGTTCCCGCAGGAGGAACGAAGTCTTGGACTTCCACATGCTCTCCACTGCGGCCTGAATGGCAGACATCGTGAAGACTGCCTCTTGAAAGGCTTCCTGGTCGATCTGTTTGTCGTCGTCGAAAACAGCTTCCACAAGTTTTTTGGCCCTCGTGATGGAGTCCTCACGCAGCCCCGACAGATGAAAGGTGATCAGACGATTCATCTGCCGATCCAGCGAACCTTCAGTGCTTGCTGTGAACGGCCGACCCCGCGCCTCTTCCAGAACAGAAAGCAGATCCGGGCTGTCACCGCCGAGATATCGTCTGCGTTCGTCACCGTCGACGTACCCCAACACATCCAGAAGCTGCGCGATCCGACGTTCCGCAGCATCGATCCGCGGATCGATCGACTGCCCTAGTTGATCGAGTTCCGTGGCTTTTGCGTCGAGCATCCCGCGCAACCCCTCCCGCAAGGACGTTCGCCGGAGGTCGGACCCTCCTTCAACTATCGACGCAACGAGCAACTCTTCGAGCACACCGAAGTTAGACCAACGAGACAAATACTCGGTGCCAAATTTTTTGCGATCCGACAAAAAGTTGGCTTCCGCAGGGCCCTTGAACGGGGTACTCGCACGAGCAAATAAGGCGCGTCGACTCTGGATAGCAACGACCGGCGTACTTGGAAGGTCGATCTTGGACAATTCAGTCCGGATATTGTCGACATGTTCACCGACCCCGCGAGACAACGATTGTCGTGCAGCATGACTGGCCACTTTATCCGGGTGACGCCATCGCAGATTACGCACATTCAGAACGGCCACTGCCGGCTTTCCGTATGAACGCACCCACTGAGCTACTTTCATGAACTCTGATGCCTGCTGGCTTTGGCTGTCGAAGCACAGCAAAACTACATCGGCAATTTCAACAGCTCGCCGTGCAGTTTCCTCGAGGTCAACCCGCGTCTGAGTGCGACCCCAGCCGTTGATTCCCGGCGTATCCCAGAGTCGACATCCATGCCATGCGATTTCCGTGACATCTGTGGTCCAATCGCTATCACCAGGCGATACGTAACCACCGTCAAGCCCACCGAACGCAGAAAGCAACGTACTCTTGCCCGCACCGGTTCTGCCGAAGAACGCGACATTGAACGTCGACAGAGCCTTGCGCTGCTCGGTGAGGTGATTTCGAAGGCTACTTGCGAAACCGCCGGCAACTTCAGCAAGCTCAACCGTCAGCCCTGCACCAACCGAAGCGGCCATAGCAGGATCAGACGCTGCGGCAAACTGACCGATAAGCGAGTCAGCCAATAAATCGAGACTATCCAACTCTCGCTCTCCACTACACACGGCCCGCTCGACGGCACGCTGCAACGCCAGTCCAGTCTCTTCCATATTCGCCTTTCTCAGGCCGCGCTGCTGCACCACAGAAGGCGGGGATTCGAATCGCCGGTCGATTCATGACGACGTTTTCGACGATTGTTCCAACCATCGATACTTCCACTCTAATTTCGTTGAATGACTAAAGATTACATGGCCCTATTTCCCATGAAAACCGCAACCGAGGGTTCTGATCTGCACTGGTCCCGCGCGTCACCGAAAAACAACTTTCGAAAACCCTTTCGCGTTATCGACACGAGTTCTCGACCTCGACCCAAGATCAGCCTGGGGATATACAGATTCTGTCCTGGCGTCCGAAAACCGATCGTTTGAGACGCCCTCGATCGAATGCACTGTCCCGGGCGGCCCTGCGAGTCAGTCGCCATATCATCGTCGCAGCGAATCTGAGCACCCTGGACTTCGTCACGCCGAAGCACGAGTCGTCCACGTCGGGCCAATTGCGTCCATGTCACCAGCAGTGATGGGTTGACGTGTCGCAACCAGGACTGTTTTGGAATACGGCATGCCCGTCGGTAACGGACAGGCGACTGCCGGGCGACTATCCAGGTAGACACGAGCGCGGGTACTGGCTGTCGTCACCACGGTGAGCCTGGCACTACCTCCTCGGCAGCGGAACGGCGTCCGCCTCGCCGGGTGGACCTGACGTACTGGTGGATGGGTCCGCAGATCCGGCCGTGGCTTGAGCCGATCTTCGTCGGACGAGCCAACTGGTTCTACAACTTGCCGCTAGTGCCGTCCTCGGACAAGATTCCGGCGTCACATGCCCGGATAGCGCTGACCTGGTTTCAATAGAGTGGAGGTGTAGAGGGACCATCACCGCCGCCACCTCACCAACTAGCCTCGATCTGATGCACCCGACCGACATTGTGCCTCCCGGAATTACCTGGCACGTTTTCACCGAACCATTTGACACGGCGGGAGCCGTCAGATGAGTTTAGGCACCTGTAGACGGTGGACCTGCTGATACCGAACTCTTTGACAACCTCGCTCGTCGAGGCGCCGGTACTCTTCATGGTGCGAGCCTGTGCGACGGCGGTGTCGCTGAGCGCGGCAGGTCTATCCCGCGACATCCACCCGTAGTCAGAGTCATAAGCAGTGGGCGATGATCTCCTGCGGAAACCGAAAACCCCTTGTATATGACGACACCCGCAGATCATCCTAGGTCCGGCATTTTCAGCAATCTGATAGTGCGCTATCAAGGATTCTCCACTGTGTGAACGTTGCTCACATCCAGGGGGTGTTTTCGCATTTGTCACTGATGTCTGCTTATATCTGAGAAAGCAATTCGAGCATCCACCTCAAAAATGGGTCCATTTCGGAAATGGGACAGCCGCAGGGCGGATGCGCCACACACTCGGATTAGCCAAGCAACAACCCACTGTGCGCGGATGGATTCACCACCCGACAGGCACATGACTCTGATGAAGGACCTGACTATGACCATGCCGCCGCCCGGACCCCCCCTGGGTCCTCCCCCCGGTTATGCCCCTTACCCCCCGACGCCCGAGCAGCCGGTGAAACAGAAGAACACCATCGGCTTGATCGCCGTCATCACCGCGGCGGTCGGCTTCGTCTTCGCATGCATTCCCGGTGCCCTCATCGTCGGATGGATCCTGCTCCCGATCGCCTTCGTCCTCGGCATCGTGGGGCTATGCCAATCCGGCAAGGTCAAAGGCACAAGCATTGCCGCGGTCATCGTCGCGATCGTTGGCACCCTTGTCGGTTTCATCGTCTTCTTCGCCGTGGTCACAGATGCTGTTGACGAAGCGTTCAGCGAATCAGACCTATCGGCAGCCGAACCCAATTCAACCGGCGGGTCCGTTACGAGCGGCGATAGCCAAACCGCCGCTGGCAGCCGGGAGAACCCCCTTCCCATCGGCGCGATGGTCACCAACGACGATTGGGACATCGTCCTCGGCACTCCACGCGAGGCCGGCAGTGAGGTCAGCGCCGAAAACCAGTTCAACGACTCTCCGAAGCCGGGAATGGAATTCTGGATCGTGCCGGTCACAGCGACCTACACCGGTGATGACACCGGGACCGCCTGGATCGACCTGAGGATCAAGTTCGTCGGCTCGGACAACAAGGCGTACGGCGACAGATGCGGCGTCATCCCCGATGATCTCAGTGACGTGGACGAGGTCTACCCCGGAGGCATCGCGGAGGGGAACACCTGCGTTGCTGTTCCGGCCGGAGCCGACGGGCTGTGGTCGGTATCTGCAGGGTTCACGGGTAGCCCCAGCTTCTTCACCACCAACTGACCCCGCGTTCCACAATTCTCTGTGTTCGGCCCGAAGCCACGCCAGGCTTCGGGCCGAACACATTTGGTGTGACCACTGACCTAGCCCGGAAACTTCGCGTGCGACCTGCACAGCACACACCAGCAACCGCCCGGATCATCGCCGTTACCCACCGCGCATCCCGACCTGAACCCACACCTCATGGGGAAAGAACTGCACTACTCCAATCACGTTGGCCGGTGACGATATACGCCTGATCCGCGCAGGAATGGGCATCAGTGTTGGCTCGTTGCAGACGATCGCGACATTCGCTCGACGTTCTCGACGTTGCGATGCATCCACCTGTCTGGGCGGGATCTTGCCGACAAGTTCGGCCGCAGCACGGACCATATCCACGCCAAACGCATCGCGATGCTCGCGGAGGCAGGAACACCATGGTGACCACGACATTGACCTATGACGAACGTATCGCATTCACGAATTCGGCTGGCCCAGAGGAAACTCTGGCTCAGCCGCGCCACCGTCGCACGCCTTCGGTAACGACCGATGAAGACCCGAGATACGCAAAGAGGAGATTCGAACGGTTGAAGCTAGTTGCCGGTTAATTCTTCGATATCGAACCATGATGGTTGATATCCAGCTGTCGTGCACGCGGCGAGCGCCTGAGTGTAGGAGGTCATGGCATCAGTCACATCATTGTCGGGAGCAAATCTTCTATTAGCGGCGTCAGTAAAGTGCTGCGCTTTACGATCCGCGTCTTGAATCATCTTTGTAATTGCTAGACGAATTTCTGAACTGGCTTCGTTGATGATCTTCGATCCGTCTTCGTTTTCGCCGTTCGACGCTATCATTGTTAAATCAGTTAATTGGCGAGCGAGGGTAACTGCGGTTATCGAGGAATCTTTCCCTTGGAGAAGGTCTTTGTACGTCGCATAGATACCCAGCCCCCAGCGTTCCAGGCCTCGGTCACCGATGCATACGAGCCGGTCGACGTGCGATTCGGTCGAAACTTTCGCGGGAGTTGAAGTGCTTGTACTTATTGTGCTACTCAAGCTCTCTGGTATCGCATTGGAACTCTCGGCCGAGCACCCAGTCAGCAACACACCGATACAAGCGAGGGCTACTAGATGACTGGGCTTGATCACGGCCGTCCTTAGAGAATGGTGCTCACCAACGAGCATTGGTCGATTCTGATTGCAATTTCAACTGCAATCAGACTGCACGATACCGTACATTCGTGGCTTCGCTGCCAATTTCGCTGTGCGGGAGGTCCTGACCTCTATCCGTTTATGCTTCCCCGCCGCACAAGTCGCCGTCGGCGCCAAGTGCAAGTACACAACGCTCAGGATGGATTAGCTACTTCCACCGCAGTTATCGGGCTCTGTCAAAATCAGCCCTATGCCGATTTCGACGCTCAGCGCACCGGCCCAATTGCGGTCGGTTCTCGGGTCACCGTAATTCCGACACCCGGATCACCGTTCGGCAATACCAAACCGCAGGTCGTGGTCGTGGTCGACGACTACGCCGATTCGTCATCGACAGCTCCGAACTAGGGCGGGATTGGGCGCCGGCGCTGCGGTGGACGATCGCCCTCGACGACGGCCGTCCGGTTTTCGCCGCCGAGGGTGGTCTCGAACTCGCCTGAATCACTTCGTCTCACCGAAGAAAATCACGGAATGCAAGTTCATTACTCGTTGTGTGTCAGTCAGACAAGATGCTGTTCACAAGTATCAATGTGCGGCGTCGAAAGCGTCGATGACATCGGCTTTGATCCGCCCACGTGGGGAGACGTCGAAGCCGTTATTGCCGGCCCAGTCCCGAATTGCTTTCAGTTGCTCGGCTGATCGACCGGATCCAGATGCCTTGGTCGCAGTCTGCGTTTTCGAACGGGCTTTGCCGGAAGAGGAGACCTTCTCCGCCGCCTTAATGTACGGGGCGAACGCCGCTTCGATCTTGTCGGCATTAGTCGGCCTGAGATCGATGCGGTAGTCGATGCCCTGATAGGCGAAGGTGACTTCGTGTCCCAATCCGGTGTCGATCGGTTTTCCGTCGAGATCGTCGATAAGTTGGCGAATAAATATTTCGGCCACAGGAATCCTCTTCGTTGTAATGCTGAATGAATATCTTGTTCATGTTATCTGCAGTATCTGATAATTCAGGACACTCCTGTTGTCCTCGGTCATGTCGTTACCTATTGCTTGCGCCCCTCATGTTTTCGACATGCCTGGTTGGTACGCCTGGGCGCGGGCGATACCTACGTCGTAGTCGTCGACGTACTGCCCTGCTCCTGGCGTGTACATGCCTCCGACGCGGTCGGGGTCGTAGGCCATGAATACGACGTCAGGCCGTCCGCCGTTGAATCGGCTGAACTGTTGGTAGTCCCAGCCGTCGGGTGCGTAGTCGTCGTTCCAGGCGAGCCGTGCGACGGGGACGAATCCGGCATCCGAATACAGCTTGGGGAGAACGGTGTCGAAGCAGTCCAGACGGTGACCTCCGAGGGCGGTGGCCTGGCGGAGCATCGATTGCACTGACCTCGGGTGTGCGCTGTCCTTGTGCGCGAATGCGGAGACGATTTCGTCGTCTTTGAGTGCGACGCCGGCTTTTCCGTCGTCAGTGACCAGAAGTCGCATCTGCCGGTATTCGGTTTCGCCGTAGACGTGAACCGATGCGGCGTGCGAGTTTTTTCGGGTGAGCTCGAGCATCTGCTCGCGGTAGACGCCCGCGTCGGCGGGATTCAGTTCGTAAAGCGTGGGTGCGGACAGTCCGCGCGCGGCGAAGCTTTCGCGTTCGTCGGCAGGGAGGGTGTGGTCGGTGACCGGTTGGATCTGGCGGTCACCTATTAAAAGCCGAGGGCTTGGGCTTCCTCGATCTCCGGATCCGACCAGTATTTCTCGATTTCCGCCCGCTTGGCCGCCGGCAGTTCCGGACTCCAGCCGTACTGCCTCCAAAACTTTTCGCGGCGTTCCTGCGTCATCGGTTCGTCCATCATGTTCTCCTCTCTCGTTTCTCTCGTTGTCATTGTCCGCCACGCCGGTTCGTGCGCGGCGCAGTGCCTCGGTTTGTTCGGCGCGCAACTGCTCTCCGGCGGCCAGTCGCCGCGTCAGCTCGGCTCGGCGCTCCAGATCGGGTTCGGCGGAAATCGCCGTGCGGAGTTCGTTCTGGCCGCCGGGGGTGGAGTCGTAGAGATCGCGGGTGTCGCGATGGGCGGCTTCGGCGGCCGCGACGCGCTGTCGCAGGCGGGCGTGGCTGGGATTCTCCTCAAGCGCGGCGCGGGCCGAATCGATGCGGGCGGCGGCTTTGTCGAGACGCTTGCGGATGTGCGGGGTGCAGCGTGGGCCGGGTTTGGGTTTACACATCGGCGGCTCGGTCGCTGACTGCATCGATGAGGGCAGCGAGGTCGCGGCCGAGCTGCGCGATGCGTTCGGGGTGCGGTGCGACTGGATCGGTCAGGTAGGTGTCGCGGCGCAGTTCGATCATCACCGACGACACCCGGGCATCGGTGCCGTAGTGCTGCAGTGGCACATAGGTTCCGCTGTAGGGCGTGTTCTCGGAAATCTCGCCGAGGGACGTGAAAGCGCCACGGGCAGCGCCGATCAACCATGGCGGGGTGTGCTGGGGGTCGGTGCCGATGCACAACGGTGGCCGCGGCGCGGCAGGGTCTTCGAACGCGGACGGCTTCTCCGGGTACGAGTGCAGGTCGATGACGATCGCCTGCCCGCAAGCGTTCAACCTGTTCTCGACTGCGGTGGTGACGGCGTCGGCGTAGGGACGGAAATAGGCGTCGATCAGTTCCGCCCGAGATGAGTACGGGTCGGCGCGCAGCGGCGCCCCGGAGCAGGTCCGGGTGTAGACGGCGCCGCGGCCGAACGCCTCAGCCGGGTCGCCGTCGGGGAACCGTTCCGGGTCAATGACCAGGCGTGAGAGGTGGTTGATCACTATCGTGGGCCGCAGACGGACGTGGGCCAGGGCGATAAGTGCGATCTCGTCGGTGGCGGTGTCGGTGGCCTCGTCCAACTCTTCGGCAAGTTCCTCGTCGGTGAGCATCAGGTCGGCGCGGATATCGGGCGGGATCAGGCGCGAGGAATGCGGAACATGAATGACCACGGGCGATCCCTCGTCGCCCGGCAGCACGGTGAAGGCGTGGGGCACTAATCTCTCGCACGTGTTCTCGGAGTACTCGGCCTGCCCGCAGGCAGCGACACTTTTCTCGGGAAGCGAATTGTGCAGGTGGGCATGATGTTCCGTGTCATCGAAGTTCGGGGAGTTCATTCTGTCGTTTCCTTATTCTGATCGGATGCGGTCGAGGTGCAGGGACACCGAGGTGCGGTGCGCACCCGTCGGGTGCGTTCCAGTCGGCGGGCATCGGTGGTTGCGACCATGGGCTCGGCTGCGAGGGTCCGGCCGGAGTGAGATTCAGACGATGACACCGCCGATGCAGGGCATGTCGTGAACGGCGCGACTCGAAAGCTTTCTGCGGCGGTGTCCGATTTCAGGGCCTGCACTCGTAGCAGGTTGCGATCAATCTCCCCGCTGCTCAACGCGTTCGGCCGGTGTCCGACGTGAAACAAGCCCTTGGTGTGGGGGCAGGAGAACACGGCCATCCCTTTGGTGCCGTGGTGGCGTTTGCGAACTGCCTTCGCATCACCGCGTGTGTGATAGCCGCGGTGACCGCACTTCTCGCACGAGGTCCATCGGGCAGCGGGGTTGTGGGCTCGGGGACTCATACGGCACGTCCGATCTGGAGATTGAGCCAGTCCGAGAGCCACACAATGGCGCTGCGTCCGGCGTTGTCGACGACGAGTGAGTTGTAGTTGGTATGAGCACCGGAGGCGAAAAAGTCTGCAGCGCGCAGTCCTTCGCCGACCAAGGAGGCGAGGTCCTCTGCCTCTTGCGACTGCGACAACTTCACCAACGAGTCCGACAGTTGCGGCAAATCCAGGTTCTCCGCCGCGGTGGTGATGCTCGTGGAGACCGCGTTCGTCTGCTTACCCATCAGTGCCGGCGGGGTCTTGGTGGCCTTACCGGAGAGCATGTTCATCGCCACCGACGCCAAATCCAGGCCAACCGGAACGAGACCCGTCATGGCTGCGGCTGCGCCGAGCGGATCAGGCAGCTTCCCCAGTGGAGGTAGAAGCTTTTCGACAGCAGCCCAGGCGATCTCCTGGATCTGCCCGACGATGTTCGCCAACTTGATCACGTCAACGTTTGCGAGGATCGACGCGACGAGTGCCGCGATCTGAGTAGCACCGGAGGGGTCGGGGATGACCGAAAGCACCTGCGAGACCCATGTCAGATCAACAGCTGCAGCCATCGTGATCAACGGTGAGAACTGATTATTGAGCTCACCCGCGATCTCGTGAGCACCGCGCGCGTCGAGCGCGGCGACCCTCTGCGGCAGCACAGTCAGATTCTCGAGGATGCCGGGCATGTCGAGCGAGGTGATACCGGTGGCGACATTGAGAACCTGATTGACCACCACCGTCGGTTTGAGTACCGACAGCACGCTGGTGGCCGAGGTGATCGCATCGGAGGGGGTCGATGCCAGTGGTGCGACCTGCACGCCGAGAGACTCTGCGGCCCTGGTCAGGGTCTGCACCTCCGCCGAGGTCGACGGCAAGCGCAGAGAGTCACCGCCGTCACGGCCGGTGAGCCTGTTCGCGGTGTCTGCGAGTTTCGTGGCGGTATCGAGGGCTGCAGTGAGATCGGATTGCCCCGCCCTGGTGAGGACTTCGGACGCGTTGTACTCGGCCGTACCAACCGGTGCGGCCGCGAGTTGGCCGTTCGCTTGCGGGTTCGCCGCTCCCGAGTCGAGGAGGTCCGCCAATGGCGCGAGGGTCTTCGCGATCGATGATGCGGCTACCGCTACCTGTTTGATGTCGACGGCCGGCTCGGAGAGCCGCTTCCCGAGCGTGGCAACGTTCGCCGCCAGCGCAGGCAGATCTGAGCCGGAGAAATCCGACGTCATCGCGGTGGCGAGTCGACTGTTCCCGCCGGCCACCGTGTCGGTCGCGGCGCCGCTGGGGCTCTTTGTCAGGATCGAGCCGAGCGAACCGAGTATCGGGCTCGAGCCCTTCTCGATCGAGCAATACAGGTCTCCTGGATCGCAGATCGAGGCCACGCGGCCAGAGAGCGAACCCATCCCCTGTGGGCGCGGGTCGGCGATACCGTGGCCCGAAGTGCGCGGGCCGACCGTCGCAGAGCCTTTCGTTCCGGCACCAGGATCAGCGAGCAGACCGACTGCGAGAACTTGACCAGCATCGACCGCACCCTTGCCGTTCCCGATCTCGGACGCGAGGTCACCGGCAGCGTCCGCGCCCTGCGAGTAACCGATGATGGTGAATTTGGTGCTCGGGCAAGCATTCTCAATCTTTGACAAGATCTGCTTCGATTTGGTGAGAGCGTCGGCTTTGCTGTCTGCGTAGGTGTGGCCGTTATCGAATGCGCGCGCCATGTACGGCAGCGTGTAAATCTCGGCGTCGCTGCCATGCGCGCTCTTGAGGGCATCGGCAACGGGTTTGAGCATGCCGACCGGCGCTGAAGGGTCAGCATCTTCGGTCGTTTCCCAGGTGCCGGGAATGAACAGATTGAACGTCGCTGCACACGTGGTCGGCGCCGCATGGGCAATCGCAGGAGCGGTGAGTGCGACCGAACTTGTGGCGACGCTGGCAATCACCAACAGGGTGACCGCGCGGCGAGCTTTCGGACGTGGGAGCGCCATGTGCACCTCATCTACCAAAGGGACAATGCACCTTCCGGTGTGCACCGCCGATGTCCCGTCAACCGCGCCCACCTTTCAGGTGAGCGCACACAGTGACGTATCTGACGCGCCGCATCAACCCGCCTGTGGATAACTCTCCGTTGACATTGGGTCATGACGTTAGTTGTCGATTCCCACCGATCAGGTGCAGTCGACGTGCAGGGACAGATAGACACGTCCTTGCCCGTAGGACGAGTTCCAGTCGGCCGGTGCATCAGCGGTGGCCGCGATGTCGACCTGGTCAGGGTTCGACCAGTCGATCGAGTGCAGGGCTTCGAGGAATTGGTTTGTTGTGTCGATGTCTCCGGACAGGTCCTGCTCGGTGTTCTCGACGGTAAGAACTTGGGACGGGTTAAATGCCTTGATCTTCCAGCCGTTCGGTGCCGAGATGTCCACGACGAGGTTCTCGCCTGTGCCGGTGCAGCGGGCGGTGATGTCCTCGGGTTTCGGGGTGGTGATCTCGGTGTCGGAGCGCTTTTCGCCCCAGCCGATGATGATGGAACCGAGATCGTCGGTCGAGTCGGTGACGATCGTGCCACTTCTGGAGGCGGATACACCGGTAGCGGCGCGACTGTCACCGCTTCCACACGCGGTCAACGCGGCGAGTACCCCGATGGCGGCGACAGCGAATGATCGTCGGGTTCGCTTGGCTGAGTGGTTCATTGGAGTTTTCGTCTCTCTGAAAAGGAATGTCGTCGCGGTGGTGGATCAGCTGATGCTGTCGACGAACCAACGGCCGTCGATGTCCTTGGTGGTGATCGTCTGTGGGTACTGCTCGGGGGCAATTCCGGGACGCATTTCCGCGAGAACGACGGAGTAAACACCGGACGTGACCGCAGTGATGCGCACGCAATGCGTGGTTCCTACGGGAACGGAGTCGATTCCAGCTTGAATCTTGTCCGCAAGAGGTAGCGAGGTGTCGGGGGTGGCCAGCGCTCGGACCGCGTCTGCGGAGCGGGTGATGTAGTAGGCATGTTCGAAGGCTGCGATAACGCCCGCGCCGGTCTTCTGATCGCCCTGGTCAGTGCGGCAGGCACTGGGGTCGGCAACTGGTTCGGTGGCGACTGCCGGCGGGGTGACCGCCAGGGCCGGCATCGATGTGGGAGCTACCTCGTCGCTCTGAGCGATCACCGGGTTAAAGGTGTCGGATCCGGAAAACACGCGCAGCAGGAACCAGCCGAGTAGTGCCACAACCAGCAGTAATGCTGCCGCGTATCGCAGTAGGTAGGGGCGCCGCGGCGGCGCGTCCTTCGGTGAGCGTGGTGCTTTCGGTGCCCTCGGGGGCTTCGGCGCCTTGGTGGCTTTCGGGGCCTTGGAGGTTTTCGGTGAGCCGGTTGCGGGTCGAGCGGCTTTCGGTGCCCCGGCAGGTGCGCCGCCGAGCGTATCGATCACTGCCGGATGCCTTGTGGTCTTGGTGCTCAGGATCGACTTCATGTCGGCGCACTCGCCTTTCGTCGTTGTCATTGCCAGTGGCAGGTCGGGGCGGACGGCAGGTATGCCGCCCGCCCCGACCGAGCTATGCGTTGCTGTGGGTTATGCCTGTGCGCCGCCGCCGATTGCTTCGCTGATCAGCGTGGATGCCAGACCCGGTGAGGCGTTCTGGAAATAGTCCGTCAGGGCTGAGTCGACCTGCTCGATAATCTGCTGACCGCCGGGCTGCGCTCCCACGAAGTCGCGGACCTGAGCATCGATTGCAGGAGCGGCGGCAACGGTGTCGCGGACTGTGTTAGCTGCGAACTGCCCGACCGGTCCGGAGTTCTCCCACTCGGTGAGGACGTTCTGTGTCTGCGCTGTCACAGCGGGCTGGTCGACGTCCGGGATCTCGATGTCGACGGGTTCTCCGAGTTCGCCGGCACCGTATGCGGTGGCCGCGACGAATCCACCGATTCCGCCGCCGACTGCGCCCGTGAGGAAAGCCGGAACACCTAGTGCCAGTGCACCGATACCCGCACCTGCGCCTGTACCGGCCAATCCGCCTGCCACCCAACCGATACCGGGGACGAAGACGTTACCCAAGCCCATGCCGATATTGCCGCCGATGGTGCCGCCGATCAGCGCACCGCCTGTCGCGAACGGTGCTGCGAGCGCTAGCCCACCGCTCAATGCGCCGCCGGCAGCGCCGGCGACCTGCGCTGCGGACTCGCGGCTTGCCTTGTCCACGGGAACACCGGTCGAATGCCAGAACGTCGCGACCATCGACTCGACAACGGCAGTGGTGTTGTTGGTCCGTTCGAGGTCTGCATCGGAAACCCAGTTCGGCTGCGCGATATGGAATGTGCCGAAGCGGAGGGTATCGCGCGGGGCGATGATCGGCGCGATGATCGGGGCCGGGCCGGGGAGATGGAGCTGGCTGTAATCGATCGGTGTGGCGTCGTAGTTGGTGGACTGACCTGTGTAGGTGTTGGTGTTGTAGTCGAAGTTCGCCAGCCGCTGGTAGGTGATGTTCTGGTACTGCGCGGGCGGTTCGACCCAGTAGGTCGGCGCGGGCTGCGGCGGAGCCGGCGCGGGAGTTTCAGTGGTCACACCGGACTGTCCGCCGCCCTGTGAGATACCTGCCTGTCCCCCGCCGTCGGTGATGCCGGCCTGTCCCGGTGCTGCCGTTGCGGAAGGCGCGAAGGCGATGCCGGCCACGACCGCTGCGCTAGCGACAACAGCGACAGTGACCTGACGCGCGGCACTGCGGCGGCGATGCCGAACACCCTGCTGTGCACGCCGCGATGCTAGGTTGCCCGCGGTGATGTCGATACTCATAGTGATGCCTTTCGATGAGGAAACTACTGGTGGAGGCCGATACGCACGTCGAACGGCAGTGCCGCACGACAGTGGGTCAGAGCGCGGCGTGGGCGATCAGGTCGATGACGGTCGAGGCAACGACAGTCAGGGATTCGGTGGTCGTCGAGCGAAGCTGGGAGAACGCGATCCGCTCTCCCGACGCGAACAACGGCTCGAACGGCATCCGACGAACCGAATGGACACCGACGTCGAGAAACGCATCGACGGCCTCGATCTCGACCATCGGAGCATCACCTGGCCCGTCGGTAATAACGACGATCGTGCGGGCCAGGATGTGTGATCCCGCGGTAGCAGCGAGGTCGAGCAGCATCCGGTGCGCGGCAGCGGCGGCATCCCGGCGCAATGGCACTGGAACGACGAGGACGTTCGCGTTCGAGGTCGCCCACTGCCAACTCCCGGCCAACCTGTTGTTGCCGGTATCGGCGATGAGAATCTCGCGATGCTCGGACAGGACAGTGGCCAACGACTCGACGTCGTCGTATCCCAGGGCGGCACCGTCGAATCCGTAGAAAGTGCCGGCCACGACGTCTTCACCGCCTGGCTGACGTGCCAGGAACCGCGACAGCTCGGAAGGACGGATACTTCCTGGTGCTGCGGCCTGCGCGGCAACTAGTGCGAGTACATCCTGACCGGCGCGCGGTGGAACGGAGACGCGGTCAGCGAGACTGCCCCCGACCTCTGCAACATCCGCGCAGACCGTGCTTCCCGCTCCCCGATGCTGAGCGATGACAGCGTTCAATCCGACTGCGATCGGGGTCTTGCCGACACCCCCTTTCGGGTTGGCCACTGTCACGATCGAGAACCCCGGAATCGGACCGGTGATCGCAGCGATTGCGGCGCGTTGACGCATCTCGGCGGACTCTAGTTTCGGTGCCAGTCCCAGGTTCAGAACGGCATTGAGTCGACCCCGAATACCTGTGCGCGCGGGTTCGTTTGATCCGGGCGTGATCTCGGGAGCAGCGAGTACCGACATCGCGGGACGCGTGCTTGGTGTGGAGGCGTTTGCCTGTGACCGACGGGCGCTTGTATCGGGGTTGGGACGCTGCCACGGGACTGGTGGGCGCGGCCGCTGCGCGTTGCCTTCCCGCCGCACTGCGTCGGGGGCGGAAACCGGCAGGTGGCCGGTGGGGGCCACGGACATCGTGACCGGTTCCGGTGCAACATCTACCGGACCTTCTTCCGGCTCGCCCGCTAGTTCCTCGGCTACGTCCGACTGCTGCGACGTGGCGGTGACGGACATCGTGACCGGTTCCGGTGCAGCATCGACCTGCGGAACTTCCGCCTCAGCAGCCGCTGCGACGATCGGCCCTGTCGGCAACGACCGCGAGACATTCCCGTCAGGGGTGACGGTGAGGTAATTCGTGCGTCCTGCTTCGTTCACGACGACCTCTACCGGTGCACCTGCATCAGCTGAATACTTGCGGCTGTACGCAGCAATCACAGCGTGGATCGACTGTCCCTTGTCGGCGGTCAGTTCCACCTCTTCGGCCCCTGCCCCGCGCGCGACGGCGGTCCGCTCGCCGGTGATCTCGATGGCAAGGGCGGACATCAGGCGTTCGTTCCGCTGAATGCAGCGACGCCGGAGAGTTCGTTGTCCATCTCCGAGACGATGGTGACTGCTTTGTCGAGTGCCGCCAGGGCGTCCTCTCGTGCCTTGCCTTCGGGTAGAACCTCGATGATCTGGCGGCGGGTCGCGACGGCACTTTTGATCTCGTCGAGGCGCGGCTGAGTCAACTCCTGCTCTTCGCTGAGCTTGGCGAGCCACGTCGGGACGCCGTCTTTGAGGACCTTGCGCAGTGCGGTGATGACTGGATCCCCGCCGCCCTTGGTCGGTGCGAAGGGACCACGCAGTAACTTGATGTCCTCGGTGGTGGGGGTGATCGACTGGGAGATACGACGAGCCATGGCGATAGGACCTTTCTTGTGGTGTTTCGAGGGTTCGGGGGTAAAAGCGTTCAGGGGGTCACACGGACTCGAGGACCTTGTCCGGCTCAGGTAGGAACACCACTTCGTGCGGCCCGTAGGTGATGTGGTTTTTCACCCGTCCGGTGCCGCCCACGGTGATCGTGGTTTCGGTGACATCGCCGGTGTCCTTGTTGCGGATGACGGTCACGGCGAAGACGGTTGCCTCGTGTTCGGTTCCGTCCTCGCCGGTAACGAGGATCGTCATTCCTTCGGTCACCGAGTGAGCCGGAATCGCATCGACGTCGTCGTCCACGGCTGCGGCAGGAACGGCCTGATCCGTGTGGTCTTCGCCGAGTTGCGTCGGCTCCGGGGCGTAGCCGCGTTCGCGCGCTGTCGTGGCCATCGAGCGTTCGGATTCGACGAACTGGCGCAACTCTTTCGAGTAGAACGCAATCTGCGGTTCCACCTGTGGCCGGAGCCCGTTGATGATCGCCTTCTCGGAGTCCGAAAGCTGATTCCACTTGTTCGGGTGGGGGTCGACGTTCGGCGTCCACCACATCTGCGCATCCACGGGAGAGCCGTCGTTGCCCAATGCCACACCACGACCGGGAACGGAGGTGTCGATTTCGCGGCCGACTTGGGACTCTCCCCACAGCATCATCGCTCCGTCCTGCGAAAGATTACCGAGCGAAATTCGGGTGCCGAAGTTGTCGCGTGCGTTACCGGATGCGCCGCCGAACAGTGACGCGTCGGGACGCTGCACACCAAGCAACAAGCGGATACCAGCGGATCGTGCGAGCACCGCGAGATCGGCCCATGCACCGAGCGGATCGAGTTCCTTGAGCATCTCGCGGGTCTCGTCGTCGCCTGTCTTCGCCAGTCGCTGCCACTTGCCGGAGAGGATGAAGAATTCGTCGAGCACGGTGATCAGAAGCGGAAGCTCCGAGGGCTCGATCTTCTTCACGTGCACGTAGTGATTGCGGGCCATCATCTCGCAGTGCAGCGCGCGCACCAGCATTGCCGAGCGGACAGCGTCGTAGACGATTGCAGCGCAACCGGGATACCCCTCGAGTCCGTCGAGTTCGATCATTTTCGGATCGACGCCCAGGAACGGAATTCCGCGGCGCGCAGCTTCTGTGAGCAGTGTGCGGATAACCGACGTCTTGCCGCCGCCGGTCGGGCCGACGATCAGGCAATGCGGCTTGTTCGATTTCGTGGAAATGTCCCAGAACATGGTCAGATCCGATTCCGCTGTCGCATAGGGAAGGTGGCGCAGATTCTCGTCGACCAGCTCCAGCGGATGATCCACGCGAGTCGGCAGCGGAGCACGCAACGTCATCAGAAGAAAACCTTCGGACGGGAACCATTCCGTCGCCCAGGTGCGCCCTGACTCGTGGGTTCCGGCGAGGGAGGTGAGAGCCTCGTCGATTTTGCGCTGGAACCCGTGCACGCCGCTCGACATCGACTGGCTGTAGGTGATCTTGTAGCCGGTCTCGGAACCGTTGTCGTCGTACGAGTCGACAGTGACGGCCGTGTCCTTGAGCGGCCCGCCCACGAGGACCTGTTCGAGGACCCGGTGGCGATCGGAGCGGGTGTCGGGTTTCACGTGCTTACGGGTGATGACGATCTGATCTCGGTGCGCTTGATGAGTAACCGTGTGGGTCCACTTGCCTGATCGCCGGTTTACGGAAGCACGTACTGCACTGGTGAATTCGTCCATCTCTTTCGGACGGATGATCGCTCCGCGAGGAAGTTTGATCTTGGCGCTGCGCAACGCGCTGATACCGGGCGGGAATCCGACGGTGACCTTCGCTGGAAGGTGCCGGGTGGCTTGTCGTACGTGGGCATCGAGCCGAACGCGGTGACGGTGCGAGATGAACCGCACGACGTCGAGTGCGATCAGTGCGAGGGTGGCGAGCAGGAGAAGCCAGCGGTATCCGTGAATCGCCACGGCTGCGATAGCGCCCTGACTTTCGGGTGTCTGCCCGGTCAGCTCGACAATTCGTGGAGCGTAGAACGCGAAAGCTGTTGCGATGATGATGAATGGCGCGATCGCGCTGTACTTGCCGACCGCAGGTTTCTCCGATTTGCCGGGCTGTCCTGTTGTCTTCTCGGAGCTGAAGAGGTCGATGAGGAAGTCCTTGAGGGGGTCGTGCTGACCTCTGCCCATCGACTGCTCCTTTCGCTCGATTCGAATCCCGTTACAGGTCGCGCCGGGTGTGTTGTTGGAGCACTTTCGCAGAGTCGGGAAAAGTTTCTCAAGGCGCCTGTGGATAACTTTTTTCCTAGCCTGCAGCCGACGCGCTGACGCCTGTTCCCCGCATGCTGATTGACAGCACCGAACCTCTGTCGATGACAGCTCTCGTCGATACCGATTGTGGCACTGGATAAACCCGTCGCGAACCGTGGAATCCACTACTCGACAAGGGGTGAAACGGCGGCGGAGATGATCTTGATTCGAGTGCTTCGAGGGGTATTGCGAGGCACTGAAATCAAAGCGCCGAATACACCTCTGCGCACCGTCCGCGGTCGCGAGTTTCGGGCCCGAGACGCAGCTTCGTCAGTCGCCTTTCACCCCTGCCTGAATCGGTTCTCGATCACCCCGATGGCGACTGTTCGCGCCGTGATCTTGGTCCGGCGATCAACACCCGAAAGCAACCCTCTGAACAGCAGTTACCGAAAAAAGTTGGCGCGGAGCAATTTTCATGAGTACACTGCCGTTTTCCGGCCCGGAGGGCCGGAAAACGGCAGTGACCCCCGGAGGGGGGAACGGTGAATACACCCGTTTCACACACCATTTCGGCACCCCGCAAAACTACCCCGTGAAACTACCTCACTTCACACCTGCCAACGCTGGTGCGTGAATGACAGCTTCCGCGGGCGTCTGGACCGATGAGTTCCCTCTTTTCCACACCCCCACATTTCGCTCACTCATGGCGGCGTTCCACAGTCCTTCGCGACGCGCTTCATCTCACCCGCAATTGAGTGGTCGAATCCACTTCTGCGACAAAGCCCTTCCGCAGGGCTTCGATGGCACCATGCCGGAAGGCTATCGACAGCCTCATTGCCACCACTGTCGACGCAACGCTCGGGACCCGGCGCGACCACCTACGTCCACACCCTCAACTGCTCTACCCATCAGGACTTTCATCACCACGTTGACGAAACCCCTCTCGGCAACGATGGAAGGACCCGCAACCACTCGACAGAAACCGACATACGCGAGCCGAAGAACCTTGCGTTGAGCATGACTCGTCCACCACAGCGCACGGAGTAACGCCGAACCCGATGTGCACTCATGGGAATCGAAGAAGTTATCCACAGGCGCCTTGAAGTCGAAGCACCAATTCTTCTATGTTCCCGCGCAACCACATTCGTGGGATCTGGTTTTCAACCTGTTGGAGAGTGTTCATGTTTTCTATCGCTTCCACTGTGATCGACCTGTCGGTCGCGACGGCGCACCCACCTGCCGTTGCGGATGTCGTCACTCTCGCGCAATCGACGGACGTCAACACCGGCGGGTTGCGTGCGTGGATCAAGGACAACGTGGTGTTCACGATCCTGATCGCACTCGCGTGTGTGGTCCTGGTCGGCGGACTCAAAGGCAATCTCTCGAGAGTCTTCACGGTCGGCGGCCTGGGTCTGTTCGGACTGGCGTATCTCGGGATCGCGACCTCGGAATCTGCTGCCACCGGGATCGGGAACTGGATCCTCGGCCTCGTCGGCATCAGCACCTAGACCGTTGACATCAACCCCGAGACCACTCGAACGGAGCACACGGTGATCGACAACGACGACCTGATGTACCGCGTAGACCGGCACTACCTCGGTCCGACCGGTTATCCCCTGCCTGTCCGGATCCGCTACACCGCCGGCCTCGTCGGCGCTTCCGCGTTCGTCGTGGTGTTCGTGATCGCTCGGGGAATATTGCATGTACCACTCGGCTTCAAAACTCTTCTGGTGCTCGCGCTGATCACGGTCTGGATCACTACCCGCATCGCGAAGTTCGTCACCCCCGACCGGCCGCTGCGCTCGGTGCTCAAGGCCGCTCTCAACGACCTCGCCGCTCCGCGTCCACCGAAGGCAGGCAAGACCGTGTCCGTGTCACTCCCGACACGGCTGACCAAGCGCGCATCCACGTCCGAACCCTGTGCCCATTTCGACGGTGAGGACCACCGATGACCGCCTCCGACAACGACATTGCCGCACTGTTCGACCCAAAGGTCGAGGATCCGGTTCCGGTGATTCTTCCGGGCTCGCTACCGCCGTCGTGGGCAGCTGCGCAGTCGAGTGCGCGCCGTCCTGCACAAGCGTGGTCCGAAGTCGACCCGACACCGGTTCCGGCCTACGACGACAACGGCGAGGACGACTACGACGAGGACACCGAGCCGACACCGTTCACCGATCCCGAGCAGGTCGCCGAGAAGGTCATGCGGCGTCGTGGTCGCCGCGGCCGGACAACGAAGAAGGCACGCAAGTCCGCGACCGATCGCGAGAAGGATGCCGCGAGGAAGTGGGTGGAGCGCGAACGCAGGGCCGTCCATCTGAAACTGACCGGCACTTCTGCCAACATCACCCGAACCGCGACAACGTCGACGGCGTGGTTCTGGCAGCAGCAAGGACCCTGGAATTTCCGCACCACCGGTAAGCAACGCCGCTTCATCCAGGACGAAGCGATGATCCTGACCAACCTGCAGAAAGCAGGCGTACGCAAGCTGCACCGCCGCGTGGTGCGCACCCCGTTCCCGGTGACGCAGTGGGCGATCGACCACAACGTTTGGGCCACACCCATTCCTGATGTGCCCGGCGCGCTGTCGTGGGCGGATTACCTGCGCGGTCAGCAGCACGCGATGTTGTGGTCGAACGCAACTATGAAGGGCCGCTACTGGGGCATCGAACTACCTGAGCGTTCCGGACTCGGGCGGGGTTTGGATTGGACTGCTCGAACGCTGCGGTACACGGCCGACTGGCCCTTGTTGGGCGGGGTCTGCACGTGGGTGAACCGGTGGGCCGACGACGCCTTCGAGCGCGAGCAGAAGGCGCTCGCCGATCATCTCGCTTCGTTGGAGCGGATCATGTCGGGTCGCGGCGCGAAAGCTGTTCCCGCGTCTACGACTGCGATCGATTACCTGCTGCGGCGCTCCGCGACGATCGGTCTCCCTCTGGAAGCGGGTGGAGCGATCGCGGGCGGTGGCGATTGGGAGGAGACCGACGTCGCGGCCCTCGAAGATCTCACCGACCTGTCCCTGACCCCTGGCGACGGTTACACCACAGTCTCCGGTGTGGTCGACGGCCGCACCTACACCGGTGTGGTGATCGTGTTGACGGTCGGACGCATGGCACCGTTGCCGATCCCTGAACGGATGCTGCCCTGGCAGATCATCGGCGACCCTTCTGGGGAGCCGCTGGAGTGGTCGGATCGAATCGAACTGCACGACAAGGCATCGACCATCCGCAAGATGCGCTCTCTCACCGGGAAGATCGAGAGCCAGTTCGACCACTACACCGTTGAGCACGATCAGGTGCCGCCGAAAGAGTTGGCGCAGCAGCATGCTCGCGCGCAGAACGTGATCTCCGATGTCGAGGAGGACCATTCAGGACTCTCGACGCGGACCACCGGCTGGTACCGCGTCGCCGTCGTCGGCACCAGTCCTGACGATGTTCGGCAGAAGGTCTCCGCTCTGCAAGAGATGTACTCCCCGCACATCGCGCTCGAACACGAGCACGGCCAGTACCAACTGCTACGCGAGTTCATTCCCGGCGAGCCGCAAGCGAACATCGCCCATGCTCGCCGGATGGACGTCGAAGCTGTCGCCGCCGGCATGGCCACGGTCAGCGACCGCATCGGTGACCGGCGCGGTGTCGTACTCGGTGAGACATCATCGATCTCTCCGCGACCGGTGATCTGGGATCTGTTCGCCGCCCACGAACGCAAGCACAAGTCGGGGCTGACTCCGATCGTCGCTGTACCTGGATCAGGCAAGACGTTTCTCGCCGGCATGATCGTGTATCAGGCGGTGCGCGCCGGCGCTTACGGCGTCGTTCTCGACCCGTCCGGACCTCTTGCCGCGCTGGCATCTTTGCCGGAGTTCCGCGATATCGCCCGCGTCTACGCACTCACAGGTCGGGACTCACGCGCGGGAGCGCTGAACCCGTACCGTGTGATCACCAACCCCCGGCGCGAGGACCCCGAATACGACACCGCCAACACCGAATTCGCACGCGACTCCAATCCACATGCAGCGGCGCAATCGAAGTTCGACGCCGACAAGCGCGCCGCCGAAGCAGAACGCGTCGAGGTCGCCGTATCCGTTCTGAAGATGATGCTCACCGAACGCCATCTACACCAAGAGCACACCGAACCCGTTCTGCATCTGGCGGCGAACATGGTCGGCGGCGACAGCAACCACAACCTCCGCGAAGTGCTGGCCGCAATCGAGACCATCAGTGAGAACAACCCGGATCAAGCGGTCAGGACCTGCGCCAGTGGGCTGTATCAGCAGCTCGAATTGATGTCCAGGCTCACCGAAGCACGTGTGCTCTTCCCCGAAGAAGGCACGATCGGCAGCGGCGCCGATTCCTTCGACAACGACATCCGTCTCACCATCCTGACGATGCCCGGCCTGCAGTTACCGCCCGAAGGCACACCGTCCTCGCAATGGACTCCGCAACAGCGGATGACCGCACCCCTGATGCACATGGCCGCGTGGCTGGCGAACCGTCTCGTCTACGAAAAGCCGCGCCATGTACGCAAGGTGCTTTTCCTGGATGAGAACAAATACCTCGAATCCACCGGCGCCGGCCGCACCCTGAACCTGCGCATTGCACGCGACTCACGCAAGTACCTGCTCCGCGCGCTCGTCTGCTCGCAGCTCCCGGACGACTTCCTCGGACTTGACGGCAGCGACGACAAGACCGCACTGACCTACGAAGTGTTCGTCGGCGACGTCGGAGGCGACCCCCATGCGATCGCCGGCGCCCTGAAACTGCTCAAACTCCCTGCCGGGCAAGGCTTCGAGCAGTTCCTCGCCGAAATGGGCAGCGGCGGCGAAGACACCCTCGACGAAGACACCGACACCTCGTACCAGGATCAAGCGCGCCGCTGGATGATCCGGATGGCCGACGACGTCGAGTTGGTGCGCTCGAGCTGGATCCACTACGTGCACCTCGCGCACGTCTTCGAGGCGCTGAACTCCTCGTCGTCGAAAAACGCACTCGGCGGGCCAGCATGATTACCCTCGAACGCCGCCCTACGCCCACAATTGGGGCCACCCAAGCTCAACCCAGTCGGGGACGCAGCCACCGGTTGGGCGGACATGTGGGGCGCATTCTGGCGGTTCTGGCACTAGGGCTGCTGCCGCTGATCGGTGGCGGCGGGACCGCATCGGCGGGCGGATTCGACTGCAAGGACGTCCCTACCCCCGAATACCCGAACTCAGTCATGGCGTCGGAATTCGATTCCTCAAGCAAGGACCGCACACCAAAAGAGAGCGGCACCGGCTACGAGACCTACGGGTGGGCCGGCCTGTCGTGGCACACCTACGATCTCGGCTGCGGCAACGACCTGGTCAACGCGCCGCGCGCCGTTGCAGACACGTCAACAGGCAACCTTTTCCTGGCAATCGGCAAGGGATTCGCTGCCGCCGCATTCTGGCTCGACGACCAAACCAAGACCGGTCACACCGCAGAAGCCGCCGGCATCGCTCCGGCGATGGTGCAGTTCGACAAGATCGTCTCCTCCATCGCCGACGGCATGTTCGGTGTCTACGGGATGTGGCTGGGTATCGCACTGACCGCAGTTGCGGCGATGATCCTGTGGAACGCACTCAAATCCAATGCCGCCGCTGTCACTCGCACTGTCGCTATTGCCGGAGCCGCGTTGGCGATCGGGGCGTTGTTCGTCGGAGCACCGCAAAAAGCGATCCAGGTCGCAGACGAGACCTTCGGATCGATCATCACCGACACCCAAGGGCAGATGCTCTCCGCGTCCAGCGAAAGCGCCGACCCACGAAACGTGCTGATCGACAAGATTTTCCTCGACGATTGGCGCAAGGGCTGGTTCGGGACGAACTTCAACGACAAAGAACTGCAGCTCGGTCCGAAACTGCGCGACACCTTGGCATTTTCGTACGCGGAGCAGCAGGACGTCGCCGGAGACAACGCAGCTGCGAGCGAGCTGGCAGACCTCAAGGCTGACAAATTCCGAAACGACATCGTCGACAAGCTTTCCGGGCTCAACTTGTCGTACAACCAATTCCAGGGGAAAGATTCCGGGCGCACCGGAATTGGGTTCATGGCGATGCTCAAGCTCGCCATGCCTTCCGTTCTATGGATCGGTGCGTCGGTACTCAAACTGACTGCGCTACTGGCCATTCGAATAGCGATCTTGTTCGCTCCGATCTGGGTTCCGCTGGCCGCCGTACACGGTGGCACCCTCTCGCGGGTGTGCCGGATGATCGCGACGGCATACCTGTGGGGTGTGGCCGGAGCGGTCATCATCGCCCTCTACTTGATGGCGCTGGTCAAGCTCTACGACACCGACAACGGACTCGTCGACGGTACGTGGCGGCTGTGGTTCATGATCATCTTGACCGCGGTGTGCTGGATGATCATGAAGCCGTTCAAACGGATGTCGCAGACGATCACCCAAAACAAGGTCGGCCCTCTCAACCGCAAGGCACGCGGCGTTCAGTCGATGACGAAAAAGGCATTCTTCACTGCAGCGACGGGTGGGACGGGAGCCGCTCTAGGTGGTGTCGGGGCTGCGTTCGACCGCGTCTCGCACAATGTGAAAGACCGGTACAACACCAACACCGAGAGCAGCGACAACGAGGACCCTGTCTCCGCACGTCCGGAGGGCCGCGAGCTCAATCAACGCCGGCGCCAGGAAGTCGATCAGTCCCGCGTCGAAGCACGCAAGACGATGGATCGCCAACAGCGGCTGACGAATTCGCGACGGGAATCGGACCTCGACGCCGCCAAGCGTGATCTCCAGACGAGTGAGCCCTCCGAACCCGGCAAAGACAACGCTCCGGTGAAGCCTCGGATCCAAGTGCCGGCGACCAACGGGGGCAACGTGATCGCTCGCCGGATCGTCGGATCCGAAAGCGGCTCTGCGCGCAGTTCCTCGTCGGTGAGCGAGACCTGGGACGGCGGGCCGCGCTCGAACATCGCGCCGACAAAAGTGTTCACTCCATCCTCTGCCGATGCCTCCGTCGAGAGTTCGGTGCCGAAACCCACAACTCGGTCCGTCCCGTCGACTCCGTCCCGGTCGGCGCAACGGTTGTGGGCGCCGTCGTTGACTTCCGCCGGTGCCCCCGACCACGGCCGGGGGTGACGGATGCCCACCAACACAGTCAATCCCGTACTCGCGCCGATCCGGCGATGGGTCCTTTACTCACGGACCAACCTGACGATCACGATCGTCGCCGCTTTCGCTGTGCTGTTCGTCGCCGGATCACTGTTCAGTCACTCGCCCACCGCAACCAACACCGCGTCCGCAGCGGAATTCCCAACCACGCCCACTGCCTCTGCCTCTGCCGATGCCGATGCGGCGGTCGACGGAGACCTCACACATGACCTCACCGAGGTCACCGAATCGGCGATTGCAGGCAAGTCCGCCGCTGCCGTCGCCGAGAGTCCACCGGCCACAGCGATGACATACGCACACATCTACGTCGACCGGTCGCTCTCCAACAATGAATGGAAAACCAAGCTCGGCAAGCACACCGCCGACGCGCCGAGTGTGACTGTCCTCAACGCGCGCCCGCTGGTGCCGGTGGCGATCACCGGACCCACACGCAGCGAGAGCGTGGCCGGCATCGGCGGCGGCAGTGCGGTGCAGGTCGTTGTGCCGACGCAGGCCGGCGACATGCGGATCACCCTCAAAGCCACTGATTCCGGATCGGGTTCGGTGTGGCAGGTGCAGTCACCGTTGCCGACTCTCGATCGCAGTGAGGTCGACAAACTCGGTGTTCCGTCGCTGACCAGTGCACCGACGTCCAAGAGTGCACCAACGCCCGAGATGGTCACTACCACCCCGGCACCACAATCCACGACCAGCACCGATGCCACCGCCACGTCGACGTCGATGCAGGAACCGGCAGCCTCGACAACCAGCCCGTCCACAAGCCTCGAGCGCGCGCCGATCCCGGTGCCGGGGCCTATCCCGATCCCCGATCTCGACACCCCGCTGCCGGGTGCACTGTGAGGCGCCGACCGGTGGGGCTCATCCTCATCGCCGGCACCGCTGCTGTCCTGGGACTGTCCGGGTGCGCCCATGATCCGGTCATTCCCAAGCACCGCTGCGGCACCTCGTCGAGCGAGAGCGACAAGAGCGAATCCCCGAGCGGCAACACGGAACTGAAAGCCTCCGGGCCGATCACCCAGCCCACCAAGAACGGCACAACGACATTCACCTCCGGGTTCGGACCTCGCTGGGGAACTGAACACAAGGGCGCCGACTTCGCCGGGCCCGTCGGCACCCCGATCTACGCTGCCCTCGACGGCGTCGCGGTCAAGGCCGGATCTGCCTCCGGGTTCGGGAACTGGATCGTGCTCGACTCACTCGTCGACGACAAGCCCGTGAGCACCGTCTACGGCCACATGTTCGACGACGGCGTCCTCGTCAAGGAAGGACAGCAGGTCAAAGCCGGCGACCACATCGCCAACATCGGCAACGCCGGTGGATCCACCGGCCCGCACCTGCATTTCGAATACTGGGACGGCGGCCGACTACAGGGTGGATTCGCGATCGACCCGATGACCAAACTCGGCGGAGCACCCTCCCCCGCCGACGAGGCGGGCAGTGATTCGCCCGCCATTCAGCTGGCGGCATCGTCGTCGTCGATCGCCTGCGCCGGTTTCGGCATGGCCGGTGGCGGCGACCTCAACGCCGGATCCGTTCCTCCCGAGATGGAACCATGGTTCCGCAAAGCCGGGTCACTGTGCCCACAGATCAAGCCCTCTCTGTTGGCCTCGGACGCGAAAGCAGAATCCGGGTTGGTTCGTGGCCTGACCTCCGGCAGCGGGGCGCAGGGTCTCACGCAGTTCATGCCGGAAACATTCGCCTCCTACGGCCAGGACGACGACGGCAACGGCACGATCTCGATCTGGGATGACGGGGACGCGATCATGGCTCAGGGTCGATACTTTTGCGCCATCGCAGCGCAGGTCGACAGCTGGATCGCTGACGGATCGGTGAAGGGCGACCCGAAAAGTCTCTACATCGCTTCCTACAACGCAGGCGAGGGCGCGGTGAAGAATGCCGGCGGGATGCCCAGCGGCGGCGACTACACCACCCAGACGCAACCGTACGTCGCGAAAGTTCTTGCGTACGAGGCCGAATTCGCAGCACCCGGCGGTAGCGGAGAACTGGTCGTCTCTCCTGGCTCTGCTTCCGGCGGGCAGGTCGTCGAGGCTGCACGCCAGTACCTCGGCACCCCGTATGTGTGGGGCGGCGGCAACATCAACGGCACCACTGGCGGTGGCTTCGACTGCTCCGGACTGACCAGCTACGCCATCTACACAGGCAGTGGAAACCAAGTCACGTTGCCGCGCACCTCGGAGCAGCAATGGACGGTCGGCGTCGAGATCCCGATCGCCCAAGCACAACCCGGCGACCTCGTTTTCGGATCATGGTCAGGATCCGGGCCGGGTCACGTCGGAGTCGCAATCGGAGACGGTCAGATGATTCACGCGCCCACCACCGGGGACGTCGTCAAACAAGCCCCGCTGCAGAACGATATGAAAGCCCGGAGGGTCATGTGAGTAACAAACGCGAGCTCGTCCTTCTCGTCGTAGCCGCAGCGATAATTGCAGGGTTGGTGTTCCTATTCGTCGACTTCGAGAGCGAGGACACCGGCACCGCTACACCCGCCCCCACCTCTACTACGCCGCCCACGGTCACGACAACCACAGCGACATCGTCAGCAGTCATCGATGTCCCCTCGAACCCGGACACCGACGAAACGGAAGACACTGTCCGCCAAGCACTATCCGTCGCCTTCACGTGGTATCCGGCAACCGATCGCAGCCCCACCGATGCCTACGCGCGCGCACGGAACTGGTTCACCGAGCCGCTCGCCGCCTCGCTGCTCGCTGGCGTCCACACTGAACGCGGGCCCGGCGCTCAGTGGAGTCAGTGGGCATCGGACAACGCGAAAATTGTTGCCGACGTGAGCGTCGGTTGCTCGGGCTGCCCGCCTGATACCGACACCCTCATTCACCGCGCGGCCAGCATCCACCAGACGGTAATCGTCGGCGACGAGACCACCACGGTCACACCGGATACCACCGTGTGGATCACCCTCACCAAAGGTGGTGGACAGTGGCTCATCGGCAGCATCCGGTACTGATCGGCACACCCTCGACCAGAGCACCAACAGCGCGTTCTCGTCTATCAAGAGAATTTCCGGGAAGACTTTCACTGCGAACAACGCACAGGCACAAAGTGTCTCAGAGCTACCGGTCGCCCACACCAGAATCTCACCATCGGAAGGTAATCAAATGAAGCGCACCGCTCAGACCCCCACAGCCCGCATGATCGGAAACTTTGCAGCGGCCGCCGCACTCGTCGCCGGCCTAACCGCATGCGGCGACAACAATGCCGGTACCGATATCAGCCCGCGGGCCGAAACTACCTCTGCCGCAACTCAGGTGCCGGCAATCGACGTCGACGACCCAGTCGACATTCGACGCTACAACACCGTCGAATCGATCGTCAGAATCGTCACGGCACGAGATGGCGACGAAACAACAGTGCTCGGCGCACTCACCGCCGCAGAAGCCGAGAGCGGCTGGTACGCCGGCAATCGCGGCGGCAGACCCGGGAGACAGACATCCGTCGATGTATTCGGTTGGCCATCCAACTACGCCGGCGGTGCAGAAAGCACCCAGGCAACGGAAGCGGCCGTGCACCACTTCATGGATATCGCGGCGACAGTGCCACCGGAAACCCGCAACGATCCGGTCAACTTCGCGGTCGCCGTCCAATTCGCCGATCCGCGCGGATACGACCCCAGCAGCCGAGTGTTCTCACGCGCAAGTACAAACAGAAGCACCATATCCACTGAGTACACCGCAAGCCTACAAACAGCCAAAGCCGCGCTGCGGCAGGTGCAATAGAGGATATATCGTCTGCGTGACCGCACATACGACGGCCTCAGATTATGGTGTGGAGTCAGCTGTTTACGGCTTCGCAGTCAATACGGTGTCGAGATCTGGCGAAGATTTGCGAGATGCGACGCCACTTCTACTAGGCGGGACGCGAAGCGGCCACGTCCGACGCAGCGCACCGTTCGATGCCGGTTCTGGATCGGATACCGAACCACCGCTACGCGAAGCTCACCTCAACGTGTTCCGATCAAGAGACAGCTATCGGGATGCACCAGTATGGGTTACCCCATCGACGATCATGGATAGTATGGGCGTCCAAGGAGACGACATCGTTCGAGGGTCGCACTCGGGTGGATCCCAGGATTACACGGGACTCGTTGGCTCCATGAGTTCAACACACACTTCCGATCGGATCCCGGTAAGCAATTGGTCTGCCAATCTCACAGGTCACGCACGTGATACCGGGTGTGTTCCGGGACAGTGAGATTCGAAGTTGACGGATCTCGCGGAACTGTTGTCCATCCGAGGGCGGGGGTAGTCACCGCGGCCACGGCTCGGGCCAGCGTAGTGGTTTGTCGCCGCACTGTGGACGTCGCCTTTCTGAGTCGTATCCGCTCACTGCATTGACCTTCCACTCGTGTTTGGCCTCTCGCGGTCACGCCGTGACCGCGAGAGGCCACAGGATCGCCTTCGCTGCGAGCCAGGCGGGAAAGTACTTCGTGTCGGCTCGATGTCTGCCTACCAGCACTTCGCATTCTCAAGTTTTGCGTCGGCAGACCTTTCTCCAGACGACACAGAATGCCTCAACTTCCTCGATGAGGATGGGCATTCGCTTGCGCGAATTGATCACCCGCACACCTTCCGGAGGGTGGTCCGCTTGCCATCTACTGCTGATCCTTCACCGTATGTGAGGCTCGGCTGGAACAGCCATTTTGGGGACAGCTCCAGCCCAAGGCCGCTCCATTTCGAGCTGTGCCGCCACGGAAATCAAGAGATCGTCACGGGCATACCCTGCAACGAGCTGAATAGCCAAGGGAGCATCGTCTTCCGTGAACCCGAACGGAATCGAGATTGCAGGTTGGCCGGTCGAATTGAACGGTGCGGTGAACGTCAGAACATCGACCGACTTCTGAATTCCTCCAGGTTCCGTCCATGGCCAACTCAATGTCGGCGGCGGTGTCGGAAAGACTGGACACAACAACAGATCGTAACCGCTCGCCCACCACTGCCCCATGCGCGCACGCAATCCACCTATCCACGTCAGCGAATCGGCAAGATCCAATCCGGACATTGCACGGCCGCGTGACTCCCAGAATCTCGTGACCTCGTCGAGTTCGTCGTATTCCACCTGACGCCCCACCTGGGCGCCAATCGCATCAACGGCCTGCACCACCGTCACACTGAGCGAGTCGAAGAATGCTCTCAGGTTATGCGGGTCGAACAGGGGATCCGGGTGCGCTTCGACCACATCGTGCCCCAAATTCTCCAAAAGTCTCGCAGCATCGACAACAGCGGTACGCACAGCCGGATCGACCGCATCTATCTGATCCGGTGGTGCTGTCACGAATCCGATCCGGAGACGTCCTGGATCACGATGTAGAGCGCCCATCAGCTCGCCTGCCGGCAAGACCGGCCGTCCTCGATCGCCAGGTTCACCGCCAGAGACTGCATCAACGATTCCTGCTGTATCGCGGACCGTACGTGTAAGAACGCCGGGGACGCTGTGTCCCCATCTGTCGGGCGTTCCAGGGCCGGCGCTGATCAATCCATGGCTCGGCTTCAGGCCTACCAAGTGACAGAACGCAGCCGGCATGCGCAGGGATCCACCTCCGTCACCTCCATGAGCAGCTGGAACCATTCCTGAGGCCACCGCACTCGACGCCCCACCCGACGAGCCTCCAGAGGTCAGATCCAGTCGCCACGGGTTTCTCGTGATACCGTGCGCTTTGCTCTCCGTGGTGGAAACCAAACCCAGTTCCGGCGCCGCGGACCGTCCAACGACTATAAACCCGGCATCACGAAACCTCTTGGCGATCAGGGCATCCGACGACGATGTCACCCCAAGTTCTTTCAAGATCGCCGTACCGCGATCGTGGGGATCACCTGCCGTTGCGGTCAGCCCTTTGATCAGGGTCGGGACCCCGGCAAATTGCGCATCTGAGTTTACGCCATTCGCTTCAATTCGAGCCGAATCGAATCGAGTATGGTTGAGCGCATTCAGTTCCGGATCAAGTCGCTCTATCCGTTCGATGGCGTCCTCGATCAACTCCCGAGAGGATACCTCTCCCGAACGAACCAATTCCGCCTGAGCCGTTGCATCCAGCCATTGTGTATCGATGATTACCACTCCCTATATCGACATGCAAGCGATCACAGAATCTCCGGGCACGAACTCTGCAGGGGCGCAGGCAATCCGACGCCCCTGCAGTTCTCACAGACCCGCTACTGCACCCGAAGTTTCCGGGGCGGGCGGTGCAAAGTCCGCCACTGATGCGAGCGTTCGGTGCCTCGGATCAGTCGAGGGGATCGCAGCAATCAGCGCCTTCGTGTACTCGTGGGAGGGCGAGTCGAATACCTCCTCGGCAGTTCCTAGTTCCACGATTTCTCCAGAACGCATGACGACGACACGATCGCAGATTGCGCGAACGACTGCGAGATTGTGCGAAATCAGGACATAAGTAAGGCCGCGATCGCGTTGAATTCGCGCCAGGAGTTCGAGCACTTGCGCCTGCACCGTGACATCCAGCGCGGACGTCGGCTCGTCCAGGAGAACAACTTCCGGCGCACCCGCGATCGCTCTCGCAATCGCGATCCGCTGCTTCTGGCCTCCGGAGAACTGATAGGGCAACCGATCCCCGCTGTCCTGAGGGAGTCCAACTTCTTCGAGAACTGTCTTCACTCGCTCAGAATCTGACGAACCTCCACCCGCCGCCTGAAGCGGTTCGCGAACCGAGTCTTTCACTTTCAATCGAGGGTTGAGAGAGCCGGCCGGATGCTGAAACACCATCTGCACAGCTCGACGGAACTTGCCCATTTCCCGCCTCGACATGCTGGCATATTCCGCACCCTCAAAGGACAAGTATCCCGCGCTCGGCTTCTCCAGCTGTATCAACAGCTTGGCGAGAGTGCTTTTTCCCGAACCGGATTCACCTACGATACCGAGGACCTCTCCGGCATGGACATCCAATGTGATGTCCTTCAACGCGTGAACGACACCCTTGCCTGATCGGTAGGTTCGTCGAATATTCTTGGCAGAGAATATTATGCGTCCCGAATCGGCTGTCGTCCCGCGCGACGCAGCTTCGCCTGTCGTGGACTGAACCTTTTCGATGGTCGGTACGGCACGCAGAAGTGCTTGCGTATATTCCGTTCTCGGTTCCAACAGCACATCGGTCACCGAGCCTTGTTCGACTATCTCGCCATTCAGCATCACGGCGACTCGATCTGCTGTCTGCGCGATTACGCCGATATCATGCGAGATCAACAGGATGGCAACACCGAATTCATCACGCACAGAGAGGAATAGCTCAAGAATTCCGGCCTGCACAGTCACATCGAGAGCAGTAGTCGGCTCGTCGGCCAGCAGGAGGACCGGATCGCCGGCGAGGGCTAGTGCCACAGCGGCACGCTGACGCAGCCCACCGGACAGTTGGTGGGGGTACTGCTTGGCCCGCAATTCCGGATTTGGGATCCCCACTCTTTCGAGAAGCTCCAGTACAGCGGCTTTCGATTCCGACTTCCCGATCCCTCGGTGTCGCCGAACAACCTCCGCCACCTGCGCGCCGACTCGCATGCACGGGTCCAGCGCCCCCATTGCGTCTTGAAACACCATTGCCGCATGGTTGCCACGAAGCGCAACAAGATCTTTCGGTCCAGCAGCCACGATATCGGTGCCGCACACCGAAAATCTCTCAGCTTTGACGACCGCAGATTGGTCGAGGAGACCAAGACACGCCATGGCCACAGAGCTCTTTCCACTCCCACTCTCACCGATCAAGCCGACAATTTCTCCCGGCCGTACAACCAGATCAACGCCTCTCACACTTGCCTGGTTGGTTCCGTAAGCAATCGACAGGCCCTTGATCTGAACAACTGGATCAGCTGACGATGGCTGCACATCAACACTTCTGGACCGCACTTCGATCTCGGTCAATTGATCCACGCATCCTTCAGGAAGAGACGCGTTCCGGACAGGTCAGCATCAAATCCCTTCACCTTCGAGGACCAGGAGTCGACGAAGATCGGAGCTGCGTAGGGTACCAACATGTAGGAGTTTTCAGCGATGTAGACGCTGATGTCGTCGTACATCTTCTTGCGGTCTTCGTTGCCTGTAGTTACCTGTGCCGCGTCTTCCATCATCTGCCACAGAACCGGATCGTTGACCTTCGTCCCTGCTGCACCCTTGGCGAACCACAGGTCTAAATACTGGCTAGGATCTGCATTCAGAGCACTGTTGAGCTGAAGCATGTCCGCATCCCAATTTCCGTTGCCGATGCTGCTGACGATCTGGCTGAACGGAACTGTTCGAATTTCGAGATCTACGCCGATTCCGCTGAGCTGTTGCTTGATCAACTCGGCCGTCGACACAGACTTGGGGTTGTCCGAGCGAACAACCATCTTCAGCGATACGCTTGTCTTGCCTGCATCTGCGAGCAGCTTCTTTGCGGCTTCGGGATCGTACTTGTAAAAGGGTGCATCCTGTCCCGGATCTGTTCCGAACGGGTCGGCGGGAGCAATCGCGTAGCTGAGAGTTCCGACGCCCTGCGCGGCCACCTGAATCAACTGATCACGATCGATACCAAGGTTGACTGCTTGCCGAACTTTGGGGTCCGATAGGGGGCCGGACAAAGTATCCATACCGAGCCAGTACGCACCGATGTTGTATTCCGGACCGACAGTGACGCCCTTTTTTCGCAGGCTTTCCGCATTCACCGGTGAGCGTACTTCCATCATGTCGATGGAACCTGAGCTCAATGCCTGGACACGAGTCGCCTCAGCCGGAATCAATCGGTAATCCACGCCATCGAGATACGGCTTCTGCTCATCCCAGTAGTCTTCGAAGCGCACAGTTTTGATCACTGCGCCTTCCTGGAACTCGGACAATACAAACGGTCCTGTCCCATTCTCCATCGTCTTCATCTGATCGGCTGTATGACTGGTAACCCACGCCTCACTGACGATTCCACCGCTCCACGGCTGCGCCAGAAGGCTGAGCAAGGACGCCTGAGGTTTCGCCAGTTCGATCTGCACAGTCTCCGGACCCGTTTCGGTCACCGATTTCAGGCTGTACAGCCTCTTATAGGGCGAGTTCTGCGCAAGGTCGGACACTCGATTCAAACTGAAGACCACGTCGGAAGGCTTGACCAGCTCACCATCGTGAAATTTGGCTCCATTTCGGAGTGTGAACTCGTAGATTGTCTCCGAAGTCTGCTTCCACTCGGTCGCGAGACCCGGCTGTACCTCGGTGAAATCACTGTTCATGGACAGCAATCCCTCGTAGAACTGGGAAACCATGCGCTTAGAGTCGAGGGCCTGCGCCATCATCGGATCCAACCCACTTGCAGGCTGTGTATCTTCACCCACAAGCAACGTCCCGCCACGCTTGGGAGGACCCGCATTCTCTCCGGAGTTGGATACGGAGGGGGTACCGCCGGAGCAAGCGGCCAAAACCAGCGCCAGAACTGCTGCGGAAGCCACTATCGCCGGCTTCAAGTGCCAGCTCGATCGTTTCATGGAAAGCCTTTCTTCGAGAAGGCATCTGACGGCCTTCACACATGGACGGTCGCAAGTCAGTGACCAGGGCAAAGTGGGATCACACTGCGGCGTGCTTCTTGGCGGCAAATCCCTCACCGATGAGCCCCCACGCAGAGGAGGTGATCAGTAGCGCAATGAACGGAACCAGTGGCAGCCAGGGAGACTCCACCATATAGCTCTGAGATTCGGCGATCATCTTTCCCCAACTCGGCGTGGGTGGTTGCACACCCAGTCCCAAGTAACTGAGGCCAGACTCCATGAGTATCACGATGGCAGCTGTGTTCGACAGCTGAACCATGGTCACTGTCAATACATTCGGGATCAAGTGGCGAATTGCAATTCGAACCGTCGATACGCCCGAGACCCGTGCTGACATCACGAACTCACGTTCACGAAGCTCCATACACCGCGCCCGAATCACGCGGGCAAAGTGCGGAACCGAGACAATAGACAGGACGATGATCAAAGTTGTTGTCGAAGGGGAAAATACGGCAACCGCACCCAACGCCACCACTATCGAGGGCAGCGAGACCAACAGATCGACGGCACCCATCAGCACCGAATCGAGGAACCCGCCCTTCAAGCCCGCAGCCAAGCCGATGGTGGAGCCGACGAGCATGGACAACAGGGCTGCGACGACGGATATCGACAATGAAGTGCGTGCTGCTACACACACTCGAACAAAGTAGTCTCGGCCGAGTTCGTCGGTTCCGAGCCAATGCTCTGCATTAGGTGCGAGAAATGGTATCCCGCTGACCTCCGTTGCAGTGTAGGGGCGGAGTACTCCAACCAGGACGGACATCAAGAGCATGAGGAGCAGGAGGAACACACCGATGCTGAGCCCTGGTCGAGCTCGTATGATCGACCAGAGTCGACTAAGCCTGGTTGTATTTCGCTTCGATCCACGTGTGGTGAGCAAATCCTTCTGCTGCGTAACGCCATTCTTCATCAATGTCATTTGCTCGCTCCAACCTTCGGATCAATCAACGGGTAGAGAATGTCGACGATCAAGTTCATGACGACATATACGAGGCCGAGCAGAAGAATGCAGGCTTGCGTCACTGCGTAGTCATGCTGCGTGATCGCGGTGATGGTCAATTGGCCGATTCCTGGAATCGCGAACACATTCTCCACGAGGATGGACTCTCCGATAATTCCGGCCATCTGAAGCCCGGCAATCGTCACAACGGGCGCCGCAGCATTTCGTGCTCCGTGTCGAATCGTTGCCTGCCATCGGGTGCTTCCCGTAGCCAAAGCCGTTCGCATGAAGTCATGTTCGTAGACATCTAGCATCGACGTCCGCATGAACCTGCAGATAGTAGAACCAAGCGGAAGTCCGATCGCCAACGAAGGCAGCACCAGACTTGCGAGATTCTGGGACGGATTTTCGTTGAAGGGCACAAAGCCGAGTGTCGGCCATGCCGGAAACAGGATCGAAGCGAACAACACCAATGCGACGCCGAAAGCGAAGACCGGTGTGGCCATTCCGAGAAATGTTGCACCGCGGGTGAACCAATCGAACGGGCGGCCGCGCTTCATCGCTGCAACGAGCCCGAAGGTGACGCCCCACAGTACGGAAACGAGAGTTGCGCCGACAGCTAGTTGCAGCGTGTTGGGGATCCTCGCTGAGATCAGGTCTTTCACAGGAAGACCGTTGATGAACGAATTGCCGAAATCGCCATGGAGGAAGTTGGTGATCCATCGGAAGTACTGTGAGATCAACGATCCGTCAAGCCCCAGATCTTTGGTGATCTGTGCCCGCGTCTCGGCGTCGCTGTAGGGGCCCGCCAGAGTCTCAGCGGGATTGCCTGGAATCAGATGCACGACACTGAATGCCAGGATGGACAGAGTGAAGAGAACGAGCACACCGCGAAACAGCCGCTTCACAAGGAAAGTCAGCATCGGGGGTACCCGAATAGACGAACTCGCGGCGTCGCGTGGGAAGGTCGGGGGCAGGAGCGTACCGACACTTCCGGTCGAACCCTGGATAGCGCCCATGTTCAGAACCCCTTTACTGGACGTACATTTTGTGTTGAGAAGGAAGTCTGGTGGTTGACAGAAGAAGCGCCTAGCATCGCGGATCACTGAGTGAACCGGGACCGGACCGAATTACACGGTTCGTTTTCGCGGCGCGCGAATTGTCCGACTTCTTCGCGGTGATACGCCGAGCCGACAGTAGGAGTGACACAATTCAATCAGAAGTCGGCCCGGTTACCGCAATGTCTCCGGCCTTCCCTTCCCGAATTGTGCTCGACAACAAAGCCTTAGCCAAGCGATCCATGAGGTAACCAATGCGGTCCGCTCTTTGGACCGCATTGGTTGCCCTCCCCACCCGATCGGGACATCGTGTGGTCACAAAGCGTTGAAAAGGGAGAAGAATTGACAAATTCCGATACAAACGCGAACGCATACGAACTGCCCGCGAATCTCGAGGCTACGTTGCGATCGATCGCAGATCGCCATTCGACTGAACTGCTCGAAATCAGCCACAAAATTCACGCTCGTCCCGAACTTCGATTCACAGAGACCTACGCAGCAAGCCTTCTCGTCGACGTCTTGGATCGGGAAGGATTCACGACGGAAGTCGGTGTCGCCGGCCTTCCCACAGCATTCCTCGGGAGCTTCGGTTCCGCCGACGACGGACCTACGGTTGCCATTTTCTTGGAGTACGATGCGCTGGAAGAGATCGGTCACGCCTGCGGCCACAACGTAATCGCCGCTATCGGACTGGGCGCGGCACTAACCGTGAAACAATGGATGGACGAGGAAAACCTCCGCATCGGAAAACTCGTTGTCGTCGGCAGTCCAGGTGAAGAAGGCGGTGGCGGCAAGAATTACCTGATCGACAGCGGCCGACTGGACAACATCGACGTCGCCATGATGATGCATCCCGAGGGAGAAAACCTGGCGTCAATGGCAACGCTTGGCCGGGTGTCGCTCGACTTCGAGTTCACCGGGCGCGCAGCGCATGCGGCGGTATCTCCGGAACGCGGAATCAATGCTCTCGACAGTGCTGTTCTGACCCTCAATGCAATCGGTTTACTTCGCCAACAACTACCCTCCGATGTTCGCGTTCATGCGATTGTCATCGACGGCGGAGAAGCTCCCAATATCATCCCGGAGCGCAGTGTCGTTCGCGTGAGCTTCCGAGCGCCTGATTCACAGTTTCTCGTCGAACATCTGCAACCACGCATCGAGAACTGTGCCAAGGGCGCCGCGCTCGCTACCGGCGCTACGGTCTCCATCAAACAGGAGTCTCCGACATATGCGGCGATGCAGCCCAATCCAGTTCTGGGTGCGATCGTCGAAGCGAACTTCACGCGAGTCGGACGTACGTCCAATCCGCAACGTGCCGAGGCCTTTCCAGGTTCAACTGACATGGGGAACGTCAGCCAGATCATCCCGTCGATCCATCCGTGCATCGAGTTCGTACCCGGATTGGGTATGCACACCAGAGAAGCGACGTCGGTTGCGGGCGGACCGGACGCCGACAAGGCACTCCTCGATGGAACCTTAATCCTCGCAATGACCGCTGCGCAGGTGTTCGCGACTCCGGGTGTACTGGACGCCGTCAAGGACTCGTTTGTCGAGGGCGTCAGGATTGGTATTTGAAGGGAAAGAGTGTCGAAGTCGCTACGTCCCCACTGAAAGTCGACAGCTCACCCGGCGCGATGCCTGTCGCCACCGAGGCCGGCGTGTTTCTCCCGGGCAACTCAGTCCCGGATACACAACTGAGCCACTGGCAGCGGATTCGATTCGTACTTGTGCTCGGAGCGCTCACCGCCCTCGGGCCGTTTACCGTAGCGCTGTATCTACCGGCATTACCCACGATCACCGACGAGTTCGGTGTCTCAGAGACAGCGGTGCAATTCACGCTGGCCGGAACTCTCGCGGGACTGGCGTTCGGACAACTGGTCATCGGTCCACTTTCCGATATCTACGGCCGTCGTTCACCGATCATAGCGGGGACGATTCTTCATATCGGCGCGTCCTCACTGTGCTTCTTCGCGAATACGATGGCAATGCTGGGCATACTACGGCTCTTGCAAGGATTCGGCGCAGCAGCTACCGGCGTTGTGGCTCTCGCCGTAGTTCGCGACCTTTTCCGCGGACACGCTGCAGCCGTGATGATTTCGCATCTGATGCTGGTGATCGGTCTTGCTCCGATCTTGGCGCCCAGCGCAGGCGGCTTCCTCATGACATTAGTCCCCTGGCGCGGGATGTTCATCGTACTTGCCGCGTTCGGCATCGTGGCACTAGCCCTGGGTGTGTGGGCAATGCCCGAAACCCTCCCTCGAGACCTCAGACGTCCGCCGGGAATCCGAAATGTGATGCGCACGTATTCCACATTGATTCGAGATCAAGCATTCATGCTCCTAACAGTTGCGGGTGGACTTATCCGCGTTGTGCAGTGGAGTTACATCGCCGGGTCATCCTTCATCGTCCAAATCCATTTCGGCTTGGACGGTTTGGCCTACGGCCTTGCATTCGGATCCGGTGCGGTGGCACTGTTGATCGGCTCCCAGGCAAACATCGCACTACTCACTCGTTGGACACCCGGGCAGATCAGCCTGAGCGCGCTATGTGTGACAACGCTCGGCGGAATTGTCTTACTTGCGTTGGCAATCACCGAAACCGGCGGATTCCTCGGGTTTCAGATACCTGTAATAGCGATCCTCACAGCTATCGGACTTGTCAATCCCAACGTGCCGGCCATCGCGATGACCGGTCATGGCGAATCCGCTGGAGGTGCCGCTGCATTGCTCGGATTCGGACAGTTCCTGGCAGCAGCTGCGGCGGCGCCATTGGTTGCCGTTCTCGGCAACGACAGCGTTGCCGTGGCTGCAGTGATGACGCTAGCTTCAGCAGCCGCATTCGTCTCGCTGCAAACCGCAAAACGCGCATCGCAGCGCTCGATCCGCAGAGAGTGAAGGAATCGTGCATATCCATACTCCCGAGGGCATTTCAGGTGGGCTGGCGTACTTCGATACCGGAAACCGGGGAGCCCGGGCTACTCGGGTTTACATCGGTGGGCTCGGATCAGCTAGCTCCGTGACATTCGCGGAGGTCGCGGCCCATCCTCTAATCGACGGGGATGCCAGATCGATCATGATAGATCTACTGGGGAGCGGATGGAGTGATCACCCCGAAGACTTCAGCTACACAGTTGAATCGCACGCCGATTCGATAGCGTCCACCCTCGATGCCGCTGGCGTGTCGTCGGCACACGTGATCGGCCACAGTCTCGGCGGCAGCATTTCGATAATCCTCGCATCGACACGTCCCGATCTCGTTGCGCACCTGACGTTGTGCGAACCGAATCTTGAACCCGGACTCGGCATTATTTCCGGAAAGATTCTCTCCTGGAACGAAAGTGAATTCGTCACAGGCGGGTACCAATCTCTTCTCGAATCGATGCGTCGCGATGAACAGCGCAAGATACCATTTGCGGGATCCGCGCGAACGACCGCCAGATGGTCGGCACTCGCATTACACCGTACGGCTACATCACTTGTAGCAGAACGTTATCCCGCGCTTCGAGCCCAACTCGACGCCCTCGTCATTTCGCCGGTGTACGTGATCGGAGCCGATTCGAACAACACACCAGACGACGGACTGCTCGCCACCTGTCAGGTCGCTACAGTCCCCAAAGCCGGCCATTTCATGATGAATGACAACCTCGAGGCATTCTGTGCCCTCATCGCCCCCGGCCTACTCACCGCCATCCGATAGGACAAAACACTATGACTAGAGAAATCTCGACCGACTTGGATTCAGGAACTGAAGACGCTATCCGGACGCATGTCGACAATTACACCGCAACACTTCTCGACATCAGTCATCGAATCCATGCCAAGCCTGAGTTGCGGTTCGAAGAAGAGTTCGCATCTACGTTGCTTGCCGACACGCTAGCTCACGAAGGATTTCGAGTCGAGTCCGGTGTAGGTGGACTACCCACAGCATTTCTCGCCGAATACGGCTCGGCAACAGCCGGTCCCACAATCGCCATATTCTTGGAGTACGACGCACTCGAAGAAATTGGCCACGGCTGCGGCCACAACGTCATCGCTGCCATGGGACTCGGTGCAGCAGTTGCGGTGAAGCGTTGGATGAACCTCTGCGACGACACAGTCGGCAGGCTCCTGATCGTCGGCAGTCCGGCCGAAGAGGGTGGCGGAGGTAAGAACTACCTAATCAAAAGTGGATGCCTGGAAGGTATCGACGCAGCCATGATGCTGCATCCCTCGGGCGAGAACCTCTCGAGCATGCGGACTCTCGGACGCGTTGCTCTGGACTTCGAATTCTCCGGGCGCGCCGCCCATGCTGCCGTCAGCCCGCATGAAGGCATCAACGCGCTGGATGCGGCAGTTCTGACGCTCAATGCCATCGGACTACTTCGCCAGCAACTCCCTCCCGACGTGCGTGTCCACGCGGTGATCCGGGAAGGCGGCGACGCCCCCAATATCATTCCTGAGCGCACAGCCATCCGCGCATATGTACGCGCTCCAGACACTCGCCTGCTGGTTGAGGACCTTCAACCAAGAATTGAAAACTGTGCTTATGGTGCAGCGCTCGCCTGCGGAGCAACCGTCACGATCACCAAACAAGCGCCCACTTACGCCGGGATCGTACCCAACTCGGTATTGGCACAACTGATCGAAAGGAACTTCGCGCGTGTCGGCCGGAAAACCGATCCTCCACTCACCGAGGTCTTTCCAGGGTCGACTGACATGGGAAACGTCAGCCAGATCATTCCGTCGATTCACCCCAACATCGAACTGGTTCCCGGGTTGGGTATGCACACGCATGAGGCAGCCGCCCTTGCGGCCGGGCCGGCGGGCGATGCTGCGGTAGTCGACGGCGCACTCGTAATGGCATTCACGACAGTTCAGCTTCTGTCGTCACCGGGCCTGATGGACGACGTCCGTACACAATTCACCGAAGGCATTCGCGTCGACTGACCCTCCCCTTTGTCGGGCAGACCTTGTCACCACGACAGACGTATCCATCCTGTCTGTGTCGGTCACGATAGAAGTAGGAATTCAATGACAGATGACACCCGATTCGAACACGATTTCCTTGGCGATATCACGATGCCTCGGTATGCGTACTATGGTTCGCACACGGCGCGCGCCATGGAGAACTTTCAGATCACCGGCACAGCAATCTCGACGTTCCCCACTCTGATCGTATCCCTTGCGCTGGTGAAACAGGCAGCGGCCGAATCGAATTGTGCGCTTGGGCTCCTGAAACCCGACGTCGCTGACGCGATAGTCACGGCCTGCGAGAGAATTCGTTCGGGAGAGTTTCACGACCAATTTGTTGTCGATACCATCCAGGGGGGAGCCGGCACCTCGACGAATATGAATGCCAATGAGGTCATCGCAAATCTTGCCCTCGAAAGCTTGGGTTTGCCGCGGGGTGAGTACTCCACAGTTCACCCGCTCGATCATGTGAACCTCGGTCAAAGCACCAACGACGTATATCCGACGGCCATCAAGCTGGCACTCGACGACAGTATGAGTATTCTGCGGGCGGCGATCACTTCGCTACGTGAAGGTTTCGCAGAAAAGGCCGTGGAGTTCGCGGAGATTGTCAAGATCGGTCGTACCCAACTCCAGGATGCGGTGCCGATGACACTGGGGCAGGAATTCGCGGCCATTGCAGTCACTTTGGCTGAAGACGAAGAGCGCTTGGACGAGGCTCGTCTGCTGTTGCATGAATTGAACCTCGGCGGCACTGCTATCGGCACAGCTCTCAACGCACATCCCGAATATCGGCGGGTTGTGTTGGAAGGACTCCGCCGGCTCACCGGAACTTCGACCTTGGTCAGCGCAAAGGACCTGATCGAAGCCACACAAGATGTCGGTGTCTTTGTGCAACTCTCAGGCGTGCTCAAGCGAATTGCAGTCAAGCTCTCGAAGATCTGCAATGATCTTCGACTATTGTCCTCAGGACCTCAAGCAGGATTTGGTGAGATCAATCTTCCTCCTAGGCAAGCGGGTTCATCCATCATGCCGGGCAAGGTGAACCCAGTGATTCCCGAGGTCGTCAATCAGGTTGCCTACGAAGTTGTCGGCAACGACGTCACCATCACCATGGCAGCAGAAGGTGGTCAACTGCAACTCAATGCTTTCGAGCCGATCATCGCCAAGTCTCTGTTCGAAAGCGCCAGCCATCTGACTGCGGGATGCATCGCACTCGATAGACACTGCGTGCGTGGGATTACAGCGAACAAGGATCATTTGGAAAAAATCGTGGCTGCTTCCGTCGGATTGGTCACGGCCCTCAATCCAGCGATCGGCTATGCCTCGGCCGCGTCGATCGCCAAAGAGGCACTGGCTCAAGGACGCGGCATTGCGGAGTTGGTCGCCGAGAGGAACCTTCTGCCTCCCGAAGTCTTGGCACGGTTACTCTCACCCCGCCACCTCACGGGACGCCCCTTGGGCTCAACCGCATGAAATCACCTCACCACGGGGGCTCCGGTCTGACCGGGAGTGACTGTGCAGCAACCTCTTCAGTAGCCATCAGAAGAATATATGTTTGATCACACGGAGGGCTACGGCACGATAGGAGACGCAATTTCGAACGTCGAAAGTTCTGCGAAAACCAAATTTTCAAATTGCTTGACTTCTTCCGATGTCAAGCACTCCGTCCCTTCAAACACGTGCATTCGTCGTTTCGGCCAACAACGACATTCCCAGCCCGTCTGACATTCAAAGGAGTCACATGCGGAAGCACTATGCCGATACGTCGTTCGGTCAAATTCATTACGTCGAATCAGGAACCGGCGATCCCATATTCTTGCTCCACCAGACACCACGCTCCAGCGACGAGTACCGCGATGTCATTCCATTGCTGGATAACAACTTTCGAGCAATTGCCATGGATACCTTGGGTTTTGGATCATCGGCGGTACCGACGGAACCGTGGACAATTGAACTGTTCGCCGCCGGTGTTCTCGCGCTCGCAAATAGCCTCGGGATCGAGAAGTTTCATATTGTCGGACACCACACGGGAGGAGTGATCGGAATGGAAGTTGCCGCTTCCACTCCGCAGGCCGTACTGAGCCTGACGCTTTCGGGAGTGCCCTACGTCGATGCAGCACGCCGCGAGCGAATTGCGCCACGCCCGACTATCGACGGAGTGCCAACATCAATGGACGGTTCACATTTCGCGAAGCTTTGGCGCAAGCGAGCACCCTTCTACCCTTCCGATCGCACAGACTTGCTGGATCGACTCTTCGTCGATGCAGTTAAGATCGGCGATCGCGTTGAGGAAGGACATCAAGCTGTCAACAGTTACATAATGGAAGACCGGATCGGGCTGGTCACTGCACCTACCCTGGTCCTCTGCGGCGAACTCGACGAATTTTCGCTGCCTGATGTTCCGAAACTCACCGAGCATTTGATCGATTCACGCATTTCGATAATCAAGGGAACCGGCGTTCCGTCCGTAGACCACAAACCGGAGGGCTTTGCTCACGAAGTACGCGAGTTTGTCAGTTCGGTCTGCACACGAGCCTGAACAGCCACGAAGTCGAAGCTATTCGATAAGAAGGTCCGATGGTGCGCAACTTATGTGCGCCATCGGACCTCGGGTAGGTCAACGTCACAGGCGAGGCATGACTGCTCCGGCGAAAGAGTTCATCAATTCGTAGGGCAGATCATAGGAGCCGACATGCTGCAACAGAATCTTGGATGCCCCAGCGTCCTGAACACGTTCAATACCGGCAGCTATCTCTTCGGGAGTGCCGAACAGACAGAAGCTTTGGGCGAACTTGATCGCATCCTCATCTGAGATCCACTCACCGCAGAGGTCGACAGCGAGGTCCCAATCCTCAGCATGAATAACATCTGGATACAAACCCTCGATACGAGAGGGTACATGCACATCAATACCGGCCATAGACAGTGCGCTCGATCCTCCGTGCTGTGCGATGCCGGCACAAATTGGCTTGAGCCTGCGGGAGTCGCGAGCCAGATCATCGGTCACATGACAATACGCTGAAACCGTAAGAACCACCGAATCTGCTGCCCGCCCTATCGAATCCGCTCCAGATTTCACCAACTCCGCACTTCGCGTGAGCGTTTCGGGAGAAACCCCGCTCAACAGAATTGCACCGTCCGCGATGCGGCCGGCCAGCTGGAGGTTCTTCGGGCCGCTGGCTGCCAGATAGATGGGTAACGCAGGCCCTGGATCTCGCAACTTCCCTCGAACACCATTGAACTCGTACTCCCCTCCACCCAATAGCGCACGAAGAGCCGAAAAGGCCTCCTGCAGTTCAGACTGCCGGCTCGCACGTAGACCGACCGGCTGCACCGAACTATTCCCGGTACCTACTCCAAGGGTGAGACGTCCAGGCGCCAACTCTGCCACTGTGCGTGCTGCCGAAGCAAGAACACTTGTATGCCTAGTCACGATATTGGTGACGGCAGTTCCCAATTGGATGCTCGTGGTACCCACCGCGCATGCCGCCAACGTAACGAAGGGATCTCGCCATAACAGCTGAGAGTCCGGGATCCAGACTTGATCGAATCCAAGTTCTTCTGCCTCCGCTGCAGCCTCTGCGATGTTTCGCACGGAACTGCACGGCGGCAGGCGAATTCCGATCTCGATTCCCCTCATACGACACGGAAATTCTGATTGATGGACATGTCCGTCTACCTCGCTTCGTCGAACCGAATCTCGCGCTCGGACCTACTTGTCCGAGCGCGACCCACACTGCATCAGTCTCACTGCTCCGTCCATGCCGACGGTCCACTCAGCCGACCCGCTCATGAGGTCTACCGTCCGGACCCGATCCCAACTTACGGTTCTCCGCTGATACTGATTCAGGACAGTCTCTAGGCGTTCTGCACCTCAAGGGATTATCAATGCCAGACTCGCCGGATCCGGTCCGAACCCGTCTCACACCACACGTTGTCTACGGAGTCACGACCACAGTCGTTGATCGAACAGCGGCTCGGTCCGGTCAGCAGACCTGTCTCGTCGCAAACATTTCCGATGGCACCTAAGCTCATTGAACACCCCCGGACAGGCCCGAGATGACAACGAGTCAGTCGCTTGACAATTTTCAGAACGGATGGAGTGGCAGTGGTCGAACCATCGGCTCGGGTGGTCGAATTTTCAAGTCCGCTCCCACGATATGCACGGCGAATCCTCATCGGAGTCGGGTACAAGATCATCCTCGTCGAACCACAGCAAAGGGATGCGAAGAGCCACGAGGAGAACAGCCCTTCCCTAATTCACTTGCAGGCTGGAAAAAGTCGCTGACGCCCAACGTCTGCGAGGATGGTACCGCGCAGCAGTCGCGGCTCAATTCATCCGACACACCTCTCGACGGATCTCCGGTCGGAGACGAAGTTCCGATTGTCTCCCACCCAGATCTGGCTCACGCCGCGTGACTCCGCTGGGAACCAATCGATCGAAAAGTCACTGGCAAACAATTGATCTCATGACTGACACACAGGGGCCAATAATGACCTAGGTTGGCGACCGGAGATTCTTCCACCTTCCCGCCCCGAGCAGCAGGCGGAACAGCTTGCCGGAATCAACGCCACAATCCGGAGAGCTTCAGGCCCAAGGCGCGCGGAGAAACGGAACTGCGCCGATTGACACCACCGACGTATTGCGCACGATCCTCGAATACACGGACGAATCAATCGAGAGATTACGATCCGACTCAATTCTCAACTGACATTTGCTACTTTCCTTCCCGTTCTTTCACCAACAAGTCCCAAGGAGTCCTCCATGCGCGCCGCACGGCTACACGAGTTCGGACAATCGCCGACTGTCGACGACGTCGACATCCCCGTCCGGGAGACTGGCCAATCATTGTTAAAAGTCGAGGCTGCGGCACTCGGTCACCTCGACATTTCAGTGGCGAGTGGAACTTTCGATATCAAGCCCACTCTGCCTCATATTGGAGGCACCAACGCCGCAGCAATTGTTGTCGAGTCCGACAGTATCGCGGTAGGCACACGAGTACTGGTTCGCGGCGGCGGCATCGGGTTGTTCAAAAACGGATGTTGGGCAGAATTCATCGTAGTTCCAGATACGGCACTCACGCTTGTGGACCCGCGTCTCTCGCCCTCAGTGGCTGCGACGTTCGGCCTGCCTACCTCGACCGGATACGTTGCAGTCAATGATGTCGCCCAGGTGAAACCAGGCGAACGAGTCATCGTTTCGGGCGCATCCGGATCCGTGGGCTCAATGGCAGCTCAATTCGCTCTGCTAGCTGGAGCAAGCGAAGTAATCGGCGTCATTCCTCGTGCCGATCAGATCGGACTCCTCCCTACCGGCGTTCGCCCGGTCGTCGGCCGGGGCGAAGAACTCGCTGCGACGCTAGGGCAAGAACCGATCGCCAACGTCCTTGTCGACACTCTCGGCGGAGACGTTGTCTCACAACTAATTCCACGAGTTTTTCCTGGCGGCCGCGCAGCGTTGATCGGGTACACCCTAGGCGGATCTCTGACCCTCGACCTACCCAATTGGCTCCTCAGTGATGTCAAGATCCTGCCGGTAAACATGATGCGGCAGAATGCACGCACGGCGGAGCTGATTCCGGGGATCGTGGAACGACTCGTCGCCGGGGAATTGACTCTCGCGACCCAGGAGTTCCCTCTCGAGGACATCGCCACGGCTCTACGTCTCATGCAGGACGGAATGCTCACGGGTCGGGCAGTCGTCGTTCCTTGAGCCCAATCAAGCGAGCAACGCCGAGCTCGCAACGAGTACCAACTGGCATTTCAACAGACATACACTCGGCGGTCCCTGATACGTTCGCACGCCTGTAGTGCTTCAGGGGAGCGAACGTCGAAGTTACTCGAAACGCGCGACGGACAGAGACGGGGTTACGCGCCATATCCAGTGGTGCTGTGGTACGACGGATGTCGGGCTAACTCCTCGTTCCCACACATTCAAGGCTATCTGGGTGATCCGATCCACGGCCTCTGCGCATAGCGGCACCTGTGACCGTCCTATCCGGCAATCGGACGACTGGTCTCGATTTGTCGATCACCTCAACGAATGTGATCGACAATATCGCTAGAACACCGTGTTCTTGGAAACGAAACAGCCACAAGACATCTGCCCTCGCGCAGGTCTGCGTATCAACACATCTGCCAGACCTCGCCGAGGCGACATCATTACCGCGGTGGTCACATCAGACAGTGTATCTTCGTCCCGTCGAACTGTTGAACGTTGCCGCGGACCATCTGCCCTATTTCACCCTGCCACGCTACCTCGACTTCGCTAAATCGCTACCGCTCAAAGAGAACTGAGAACAGAGTGGTGCGTCAGACTGAACAGCGAATTCGGACCGTTTGACCGGACACCTGGGATGCACGAGGCGCAGGGACCGGGCAACACGACCAGCCTAGAAATCCGTCCGACTAATTTCCGCAGCTGTTGAATGAACATATCCTCGGGCTACACAAACCTTGCCGGGATTCGAGCGAATCATCCGGCGTATGGGTGCATTTCATTGCCTGCAGCGTTCGGGTAATACCCACACCGGCAGTCCGAAGGGCACCGATAGTACGGCTGACATTGAGACGGGCAGTAGGTGCGGTAACCGACAGTGCCCCCGCGAGTGTCGACGGTCCGCTGAAGACCGGAACAGCCACGCTCATGTAGCCGAGCTTGGTCTCTTCGATCTCAACGGCTAGTTGATCTTTTCGCATCCGATCGAGTTGTTGACGCAATACAGCCACAGACATCGTCGTTCGGTTTGTCTTCGCCGTGAAACCTTGCTGCACGACTTCATCGAACACCGACTGCGGTGAGAAGGCCAAAATCATTTTGCCTGTTGCTGTGCAGTACAGCGGAAGGCGCCCTGCAACGCGGGATTGTTCGTTCAGGCCGCGGTGCCCGATTATCTTCTCGATATAGAGAACATCAATGCCGTCACCTACCGCGAAATGCACAGTTTCCTGCGTGGCGAGCAGAAGGTCCTCCATATAGGGCAACGCCACATCACGAAGAATTCGCTGACGTGGAACCAGCTGACCAAGCTCGAACAATCGAAGTCCTAAACGGTATTTCGTGCCAAATTTCTCAAGCAACCCCCACTCCACAAGTTCGTTGGCAAGTCGATACACGCTCGCCTTCGCCACTCCGCTCCGCCGAGTGAGCTCCGTCAGAGAAAGGTCAGTTTGATCACTGCTGAAGGTCTCGAGGATCATTCGAGTTTTACTCAGCACGGACGGAAAGTCACCCGGCGCGGACACCACCATCGACGTCCGCTCCACTATTGGTTTCATGGGCAAAATCGAACCGAACTGAGCAGAGCGGTGTACGGCTGTCATGATGTCTCCTAGACGAGCAGGTGTACCTACGGGCTGAGTGGAGAATCCGGCGACATACCCGATGCATCGCTACCGCGCAGCCTGGTCGACGATAAGGCGCGAAGTACCTGAGAGCACCGTTAACGGTTCACTAGGTGAACCCGCATTTGGAAATTACATCACCCCTCCACCTGGGCGCGTTTCGGAGAATCGACACCGAGGCCGCGATATCCGCCATCACCACACTCGCCATCGACGCATCCGATGCTCCCCGAACACCTACCCCACTGCCGAGATCCTTTCGGAGCGGTACGCAGAACTCGCACTTCGCATCGTCGGAACGAGTTCTATCCATACGATCGAGTCATCGGAGGAGATCTCTTCTTCGTTTCCGGAACACCAAGTTGGAGGTTGAGATTGTGAATCGCCCGAAAGGTGTCGCTGCAGCAGCTGTCGCAGTTGCGGTCGTCCTCGTCGGTTCGTACTTTGCGCTGACCAATCGAGGCCAGCAGTACGACGACGGTGCAACCAGTGGTCCGTTCAGCTCCAGGACTTGGGATATCGATCCAGACGGGACCGTTCGCGAGATCACCGACCTCGACGAGACGATCCCGCCCCGGATCGGCACCCCCGCAAGCGGCGTCGTCACCGCGTGGAATGACGACGAAGGCTGGGGAGTCATCGACTCTGCGGACACCCCGGGCGGTTGTTGGACCTTCTACAGCGCTCTACACCCCGACGAAGTCATCCATGCTCAGCCGGGCGACAGTTTCAAAATCGACGGAGGAATCCATGGTCTCGAAGTCGGCGAGCAAGTCGACTTCGAATGGGAGCCGGTCATCGATCAGGACGGATACAAATTCCGTGCGATCAAGGTCAGGCCGCAGCGGGAGATTCCCCCTTGACGCGTCGAACGAATCAGTAGGTAGCGCTCGAAGTTGCCAAGGATCGGTGACCGGTCGGCGATCGCTGGCCGGTCACCGATCGTCTATTGGTGAACTCGCGCCCTCGCGGAACTACGATCGATCCAGAGCGTGTTAGTGCGGTCAGCTAGGCCCTGAAGTGTCTTCTAAGGCCCGGTGCGCAGTGACGGCCGATCCGAGACACGCTGTACGGCGAGCGCTTTCCACCGAGTCGCCCGTAACACGATGCATGTCCGGCACTTCCGAGGTGGTTGTTTCATGCTCTGCACTTCGTTCTCCCCTGGCTGAAACTCCGCGGCGTTCTCACCTCAGGCGTGCGAGCGAAACCCCGAGGCTCGCGACGATCGACCCAGTGCCATGACCGTCCACCACGCACTGTTCGCGGACACTGCCCTGCCATCTACGGGTGTCGTACAGGTGCATACTCCAGCCATGGATGTTGATTTCGACTTTTCCTGGTCACAGTTCCTCTGGAGCGTATTTATCTTCGTGGGTGTGGACATGAGGTGATTCCGGCGTCACGGCAGGATGTTCGGACGAGAAACTTTTGCCACGAGGTCAAGTGCCGTGGGTCGAGTTTGGCGGCGGCGCACACGACTGAACGATCTTCTCGTACCGCGGGCGCGGTGCGAGCGCGCGGGGTAAGCGTCACAACGGCTTCTTGTTCGCCGGTGAGCTGCTCCTAATTGCGTTGGCCTGTCATCGATCAGGATGAGGAAGAGGGACTGAGGACCGCGGGGCTCGGGTAACAGCCAAGAATTCCGACAAACGCTGCCGCATCGGTGTAGTGCCAGATCGTGCCGGAGTCGATCACCAGGCCCTCCTGACAATTGCCTAGTTTCCCAGCGAGGTCGGCCAGGGCGTCAGATAGCTGGGTCGAACCCTCCACGGGGCGACTGGGCGGTCAGCCGCTGCGATCGCTCAGCAAGGACGACCGGACGACAAATCCGATGATGAACGAACCCACATTTAGCCAGCGAGCCATGGTCTGATTTCTCACTCGGGCATATCGCCGCTACGGACGCAATGCCCCGCCCTGGTGCAGCGCGTCAACAACACTTAGGGTCGAATGCTCTGACCAACTTCTATAGTTGTACCGCAATGGTACGATTTTCGGTACAACTATGGTACATTTATTCTGCACTAAGCTACCCCCTCCCCAAAGAGGACTGGCAACGTTCGCGAACAGAAAGCAGGTGATCTTGCATGTCGGCCATCACTGCCAGCGACGCCCGGAAATCGCTGTTCCCGCTCATCGAGCAGGTCAACGAAGACCACACCACAGTCGAAATCGTATCGAAGAAGGGCAACGCAGTACTGCTCTCCAAGGACGACTACGACTCGATGGTCGAAACTGCCTACCTGCTGTCATCGCCCGCAAACGCGATGCGCCTGATCCGAAGTTTGGAGGCGACCCGACGCGGTGAATACACCGAACGGGACCTACTCGAATGAACATAGCTTTCACCGACGAGGCGTGGGACGACTACACCCACTGGTCGGTCGCCGACCGAAAGCTACTCAAAAAGATCAACGATTTGATCAAAGACATCAAGCGACACCCTTTCACCGGGATCGGCAAGCCGGAACCGCTGAGATACAGCGACTTGAACGCCTGGTCACGTCGCATCGACCGCGAACATCGCCTCGTCTATGTGATCAAAGATGATGTGATCATCATCCAACAGGCACGGTTCCATTACTGATATCGCCGTTCACCGACACCACAAGCACACGATCACACATCGAATCGAACGCCCCGGGGATGTCTTCACCACCTGGCGCGCGAGCTGTCGACCCTAATCAGTACCTTCAGACCGTTCGCGGCCGCCAACTAGTCCGGACCTGCAAGAGTGCTGGTCACCTTCCCCGCACCTTCGGCACACCGATGTTGTTGCGCCGCTCCTTGGCCCACAGCAAGCTCAGAGGTGAAACCGCCACCACTCTCCCCAACGTGGCGTGCAACTCACGCTCATACGTTGCACCGGTATTCTCTTCCACAACGATGGCACACCACCGGTTTGCTCTCTGTCCTGACCGGACTCTTCGGCGCGCGCGGCCTGTCCGCGATCGTCATCACCTGGGCTAACTGGTGGCCCGCACTCGGATCATGGTTCGTCGACGTCCCCCGAGTAATGGCAAGGGCGCTCCTACCTTTGGCATTGGCCACCGCGTGCATCGCCGGATCCTGGACGACACTGCGACGCGCGACGCCGTGACCAACCGATCAAGCGATCAAGCGATCAAGCGATCAAGCGATCAAGCGATCAAGCGATCAAGCGGACACTGATAAATGAAAAGTACTGCAGTGCAATCTTGTTAACCTGTTAGAGCACTCTGTCCCCGTCGAGATGACACTGACCGAATCCGCAAGCAGGTCGTCCGTACGCGAGTCCTGGTCGGCATCGACCAAGGTATCCACGGCGGCGGTGAGCGCGACCAGAAGCGTCCGCACCGCGGGTCAACAGGGACCACCGGAACTCCCCGGATCCCGAGCTGGCCGTACCAGTGGCTGCCCAGCATCCACACCTTAATGATGAATTAGGCGCCGCGACGACTCACGACACTGTCTCTGGGTCACAGCCACCCGAATTTCCGTTAACGAGGTATTCGCCACTGGGCGCCGAAATCAGTAGAGCCGAAACGGAAGCTAGTCCGAGCTGGTTCGTGAGAAGGCATCACTCCGCCGATACCGTTGGTGTGCTTCGGACACTCACTGCCTGCCGCGCAATGAACTCACCATCACGATCAACATCAAAAGGTCCCTGGAATGTCGAGAATCTGTATACCGGTTTCTTTTTCGAGCGCAACCCACAGGTCGTCCCGGTCCACGAGCAGATCGATGTCTGTCACCACGTAATCGCCGGGCCGTGTAGCCGAATGGGTACGATCGCCGCCATCGGCGAATAACGCGAGACATGCGTGGGTGTGCGACATTTCGTGTCGCGCCCAATATCTCATGCCATTAAATCCGGCAGTACGAAACGCCTCCGCCCACAGTTGGGTCAGGTCGTAGTCGACGGTGGTGTTGATCTCGGACGTCATTCCGAACTCGAGGGCCTTGTTCGAGGTGACATCGGCAATCTGTAGATCACGGCCAACCGCCACCGCGGACAATGCGCGGCCGTCGATCTCAGTCCGAGGGATGTACCGGATTCCGACCCAGCATCGAGCAGTGTGATCAGTTCCGATGTCGCCGCGTAGCAGGTCCCATACGGGCCAGCGAGATCGAATCGCCCCTGCAGGGCCGCACAGGTAGTCACTGCTCCCGAACCACCATGCACCCAAACCTTCCTTATGGGTCCGATACAGTACCGTCCCAGCCGATACTGTCCGCGTAGGAAACCTTCCCCGGAGTTGATCCGGGGACGGTGGCTCACTCAAATGCTGGACAGCCCGAGGAGCGCTCACGCAGACAGCCTTTCTGCCGAGTGCCGAGCCAGCGTCACGACCAACGGATAGTCGCCGTCTATCAGGGCCGCACGTGGCGTTCGTCCGCCCAACTCTGCCTGTTCCGTCGACATCCACGATGCAATGGTCCACGGCTGCGCATCGGCCGACGCCCACGCTTTGAGGACCTCCTTAACTCCTGCGATCGGAACATGCGGAGCGGAATCGGTCAGACCGCCGGACCAGTACCCGGACGTTCCGTCGGCAGCGGGGAGACGCAGTACGCGAGAGTCCTTGACCGCCTGGCTGAGGTTTTGCTTCGACCAGGTCGTTGCGTCGAGCATCTGCTTGTGGGTGAGAATCGCACCGATATGGTTCTCCCATACCCGGCGAGCACGCAAGCTCGACAAGACGTTCTTCACACCCGCAGCGACGTACTTGGCGTCGTCGGCGTCAAGCTGCTCGGCCGCCATCCCCAGGGCGTCCAGCTGATCATCCACGACCTTTTCAACGGTGTGCTCAAATACCCACCATCCTTGGTCAACCAGGTCAAGTGAATGGGCCAAGTCAATGGGTCAATCCGTTACCCGATCGCAGCACGCTACTCGAAACACGCCTGCCGAAAATGCGCGACGAAATCCTCGTCATTTTCCAGAGCCCGAAGCACGGCCTGAAAACCGGCAGAGTTCGCCGCGTAAACACTGGCCGAAGCGCGGTGACGGAGGCGGTGGAACGCTCCAGTTTCAGTCAGATGCGTGACTCGATCGGAAGGCCCCACTTTGCTACAGCTGAGATATCCGGATCGGGCCAGTATTCCGATCAGCCTGATTTCAGACATTACATTCGGACAAACCACCGCCTATCGTTTCCTTCCAGCAGGCACTCGTGTGTTTTTGATGCCTGCCGGAATTTGCGGTGACGTTACTCCGATGCGTGCTCACCAGTGCGTATCCAGCTCTCGGTCGACAACCGGACTGAGGGGGCAAGAGCTACACACTCTCGCGTGACCACCACTGTGCTCCACCTGCACATCTGGGTGGAGGACCGTCTCGTGCACCGAATACGAGCCGACGTGGACGAGAGAGGAGCAACCAGTGACTGCAGACAGCTACGCCCACGCACGTCATGTCGTGAGCATGTCCGGTGTGGAGAAGGCATTCTCCACCGGCACCATCGCACTCGAGCGCCTCGACCTCGATATTGCGGCCGGGGAATTCATCTCGTTGCTGGGCGCGTCCGGATCCGGCAAGTCCACTGTCCTGCGACTGATCGCTGCTCTCGACACCGCAACAGCTGGCGACGTCACCGTCTTCGGCGGTGCACCTGAGCAGGCTAGGCGCAGCGGCAGACTGGCCTACGTCTTTCAGGACGCGACGCTCTTGCCGTGGGCTACCGTGCGCAGGAACGTCGCCTTACCCTTGAGCCTGGCTGGTCGCCCACGTAAGGAGATAAACGCAGCCGTCGACCGCGCCCTCGACGTAGTCGGGCTCGCGGACCGCAGCCGTGACCTGCCTCGCCACCTCTCGGGCGGTATGCGGATGCGTGTGTCGATTGCCCGTGCTCTCACCCTCGACCCGAGTTTGCTGCTCATGGATGAACCTTTCGGTGCGCTTGACGAAATCACGCGTCAGGACCTGCAGGCCGAGATCAAGAAGATATGGCAGAACACGCCGGGTCTCACTGTCGTTTTCGTGACGCACAACGTGTTCGAAGCGGCGTTCCTGTCCACTCGCATCACCGTCCTCGGCTCGCGGCCGGGCCGCGTCGTCGCCGAATTCGACAATCCGGTTGGCGCGCTTCCTGCCGACCAGGTACGCAACAATTCCGAATACACCGCGAGCGTGTCCCGTATCTCTGCAGCGCTCGAGAACAATGCCGGGCGGATAGCAATATGACCACCAATATTGGGATCACCGACTCCATCAAACCCTCGCAGTCCGCACACGCACGCCCCAGTAGACGCTCCTCGCGGCGTATCAACTGGGCTCCCATAGTGTTTCCGCTTCTGCTGGCCGCTATCGTCATTACTCTCTGGCAGGTCGTATGCACGGTTCGTGACATCCCCGAGTACCTTTTTCCCGCCCCGTCGGACGTACTGAAAGCGGCGACGGAAAATTCCGGGCTGATCCTGTCCGCGTTCGTCATCACCGGAACCGAGGCGGTGATCGCGTTCGTGGTCAGTGCAGCAGTTGGGATCCTCGGCGCATTTCTGCTGTCGAGTCACCGCATCATCGAGCTCAGCGCCTACCCGTATGCGATTCTGCTGCAAACTATCCCAAGCATCGCGACGGCACCTTTGATCATCATCTGGTTCGGAGTGACCCAGACTTCGGTGGTTATCATCGCCACGATCATGGCGTTCGTGCCCGTATTGTCGAATACGCTCATCGGTTTACGTTCGGCAGACAGACGGATGGTCGAGTTGTTCACGCTGCTCAATGCGTCGAAGTGGCAAGCCCTGGTGCGGCTTCGAATCCCCGCGTCCATGCCGTACATCGTCGGTGGCCTGCGTGTATCGAGCACTATGTCGGTCATCGGCGTCATCGTCGCCGAATACATTTCCGGAATCGGAAGCGGCCGCGCAGGTCTCGGCTTTCTGATCACTAAATCGGCGAGCCGTTTCGAAACACCGCTCCTGTTCGCCGCCGGTCTCGCGTGTGCCGCACTCGGAATCGTGTTCTTCCAAATCGTTCAATGGTTCGGCCGACTTCTCCTCTCGTCCTGGCATGAATCGGAAATGTCCTCCACCTCCTGACCAGCGCTCATATTGCCGGTCGACATCCGTAACACCCCTGCCCCGAAAGAACTCTCATGAAGCGCATTCGTCTGCTCGCTCCACTCGTTCTCGCGACAGCACTGACTCTGTCCGCGTGCTCTGATGCTGGCAGTACCGCCAGCAACTCTGGAACCGACGTCACCATCGCCTTGGACTGGCTCGCCCAACCCACCAATGCAGGTGCGTACATCGCCCTCGAAAACGGCTACTACGACGACGTCGGCCTGAACGTCACAGTGCAACCTGGTGGCACCGAGGCGTCGAGCGTCAAGATCGTCGCCGGTGGCGGAGCACAGTTCGGCCTCGAGTACGGTGGCCCGCTCCTGCAGGCGAGGGAGAAGGGAATCGACGTCGTCGCTCTCGCGCCTACCTTGCAGAAGAGTCCTGCTGTGTACGTGTATCACGCCGGAGCCGACATCAAGACGCTCGCGGACCTCAACGGGCGCACCGTTTACACCCAACCGTCCTCGGGCGACTGGGAACTCACCGTCAAGGAATTCGATCTCGACAAGGCAAGCCCGGTTCAGTTCCAGGGCAGCTACGCTCCATTCGCAGCCGATAACGATGCAGTCGCGCAGGGCTACGCAACATCGACCCCGGCCACCCTTGCAGCGCAGGGTATCGAGGTCGGAACGATTCCGAGGATCTCCGAAAATGACTACGGCAGTGTTCTTTTCACCACACGTAAGTTGATCGACGACAATCCGGAACTGGTCAAGAAATTCGTCGCTGCCACAGTCAAGGGCTGGGACTTCATCCGGGACGAGCCGCAGAAGGCCGCCGACATCCTCTCCGCCTACATCGAGGACAGTTCGATCGAGGACATCGTCGCCGAATTCGCAGCGCAAGTACCGTACATCTGGAGCGGCGACGCAGACACTCACCAATTCGGCTGGCAGACACAGAAACGCTGGGACGCGATTTACGAGCTGCAGCTGAGGCAAGGAACAGTCACCGACCGTAGTGTCCTCGACGGCGCGTGGACCACCGACTTCCTTCCCACGTCATGAGTAAACGCATCCGCCTCAACGCGGTCACCGTCAACGGCCCCACTGTCTCGCCCGGACTCTGGGCACACCCGGACGATCACGCGCACGAATTCACCGGCCTCGATTACTGGGTCCGATTGGCCCGTACCCTCGAACGTGGCCGGTTCGACGCCGTGTTCTTCGCCGACATGCTAGGCCTTTACGACGTGTACCGAGGGAACCCGGCGCCGGCGCTCACCGGGGCGATTCAGGTTCCGATCCACGACCCGACCTATCTGGTGCCGGCGATGGCCGAAGTGACCGAGCATCTCGGGTTTGCAGTCACAGTGTCGACGACGTACGAAAACCCGTACACCGTTGCCCGCACCCTCTCGACACTCGATCTTCTCACCGAGGGCCGCGTCGGATGGAACATCGTGACGTCGAATCTCGACAGCGCCGCCCGGTTGCACGGCCATTCCACCCAGGTCGACGTCGAAGATCGGTATGCCCGAGGCGAGGAGTTTCTCGACGTCGCATACGGACTGTGGGAACGCAGTTGGGGCGATCACGCGGTTGTCATCGACAAAGCCGCCGGCGTGTACACCGACCCCTCCCAGGTGCAGGGAATCGGGCACCGCGGCACATGGTTTTCAGTGCCGGGAGTGCACACCGTCGATCCGACACCCCAACGCACTCCGCTTCTCTTTCAAGCCGGAAGCTCAGAGACGGGACGACAATTCGCTGCAGCGCACGCCGAAGCGGTTTTCTTGAACACCCCGACCATGCAGGCCACCAAGTTCATCATCGACGACGTCCGGCAGCGGGCCGAAAAACTGGGCCGAGATCCCGAGTCGGTGCTGTTCTTCCCGAAGATCACACCGATCGTCGGGGCCGATACAGCTGACGCGCACAAGCGATTCCAGGACTTCCTGCGTTACTCGAGCACCGATGGAATCTTCACGCTGCTCGGAGCATGGACAGGCATCGATTTCGCCGAAGCCGGCGAGGACAAACTGTTGGGCATCGCATCCAAGTCCGACACTCGCGGTCTCGTCGAATCGCTCCGGCGCCAGAAGCCCGGTGGCGATTGGTCCAGTGACGAACTCGCCCAAGTCTTCGCGTTCGGTACCAGTGCGCTGACCATCGGCGGTCCCGAAGATGTTGCCGACGAACTCGAAGAGTTCATCGATTTCACCGGTGCCGACGGATTCAATGTGGCATCGGTCGTCCAGCCCGGAACCATCGACGACTTCGTCGACCATGTCGTTCCCGAGTTGCAGAAGCGAGGCCGAGTGCAGACCGAATACGTCGCAGGAACCTTGCGTGAGAAGGTCACCGGCCGGGGTCCAGGTCTCCCCGACAACCACCCCGGGCGCGGCACGAACGCAGGAGTGAGGACATCATGACCACACCGTTTACCCTCACCTACGTCGAGCAGGCCGGCCCGGCCGCCGACAGCGGCTTGTGGAACCATCCGGACTTCGAGCCGGAACTGTTCAAGAAGCCCAGCTATTGGAACGCACTGGCTCGGCAACTCGAAGACGCCGGATTCACGGCACTGTTTATCGCCGACATGCCTTCGGTCGGCTCGGACATTCCCGCCCAACACGAACATCAGTTGCGTCAGGGATTCGGGCCACGTATCGACCCCACCTACCTGATTCCGGGGATGTCGAGGGCAGCACGACAACTCGGATTCGTCGTTACCTCGTCGATCACGTACGACCACCCTTATCGTCTGGCCCGAAAGTTTGCGACGCTCGATCACCTCACCGGCGGCCGAGTGGGCTGGAACATGGTGACCACCAACGCCCGTCAGGCAGCGCTCAACCACGGACTCGCAGACCTACTCGAGCACGACGACCGCTACGACCGGGGCGACGAGTTCCTCGCTGTTGCCTACGCATTATGGAACGACAGCTGGGATGACGACGCTATACGCCTCGATGCGGACAGTGGGGTGTACATCGATTCCGACAAGGTGCGGCCCGTCGACCATCGAGGCCCTCGATTCGCAGTTCAGGGGATTCCCGTATTCGCGCCGTCTCCGCAACGTACACCAGTCCTGTTCCAAGCCGGATCCAGTGAGAGGGGTCGTGAGTTTGCGGCCACTCACGCCGAGGTCGTATACCTCAACGCGGTCAGCGCGGAAGAGACGTCGTTCCTGGTGTCCGACATACGCAATCGTGCCGAGAAGCACGGTCGCGACCCCCAATCCCTGCGCTTCCTCCCCCGGATCATTCCGGTGGTGGGCCCCACACGGGCAGACGCGGAACGCAAGTACGAGGACTTCGTCGATCACCACGACGAGGGCAGCGCCGCGTTCGTGCTGAAGCAGTGGGCAGGCATCGACGTAGATGCGCTGCCCAATACCGGCGAGATCAACCTCGACGACCTGCCTGTCGAGGGACAGACATCCCAGCACACGGCGGACTACCTGCGCCGGCTGAGCCGGTCCGGGCGCCGCTTCACCAAACGAGACCTGCTACGTGCCTATGCATTCGGCGGAGAGGGAAACGTACAGGTAGGAACCGGCTCCGAGATCGTCGACCAGCTCGAACGGTTCCGAGACGAGACCGGCGTCGACGGGTTCAACGTCGCATACATGCTGCGCCAGCACAGCCTGAACGATTTCGTGCAGTACGTCGTGCCCGAGTTGCGCGCACGCGGACTGCTCGAAACGCCCGACGCAGACCATTCGAGTCCAAGCACGCTGCGGGAGAAATTGACCGGCACCGGCCCCCAGTTGCCAGTCGACCATCCTGGCCGGCGTGCCCACAATCTAGCGGGGCATACAGCATGAGTGTCAACGAAATACCCGCGCTCGTCGACGCCGATTGGCTTGCGACAGCACTGCAGGAAGGGGACATCATCACAGTCGACACCACAGTGCTGAGTGTCGCCCGCAACGGCGGCGGGGTCGAATGGCTCAGTGGCCGAGACGACTTCGAACGCCAGCATATCCCGGGATCAAGATTCGCAGATGTGCTCGGCGCGTTTTCCTCCCCCGACGCCCAACTGGTGTTCACCCGCCCTGATTCCGACCGATTCCAGGCGGCTGCACGCACACTCGGAATCAGCCCGAACTTCCGAGTCGTGCTGTACGACAATGCGATCAATGCGTTCTCCGCGCGCCTGTGGTGGTTGTTCCGCTCCTTCGGCCACGACCGAGTCGCGGTGCTCGACGGTGGCCTGCAGGCGTGGAAAGTGGCCGGTCACACGCTGGAGTCAGGCCCCGCAGCACCGGTCGACGCCGGAACCTTTGTCGCAGATCCACAGGACGGGTATTTCGTCGACCGATCCGCTGTACTCGCCGTCGTGAACGGGGAACTGCCCGGAACGCTCGTGTGCGCCTTACCTCCGGAAAACCCTGAAGTCGACAGCGGATTTCGTGGCCGCCCGGGTCGCATACCAGGATCCGTCTCGGTGCCCGCTGCGGACCTGCTCGCCCCTCAGACCGGCACTCTCGCACTGACAACACAATTCGACGCAATAGCACGTCAGGATGAACTTGTGATCACCTACTGCGGAGGCGGAATTTCAGCGAGCCTGGACGCCTTCGCCCTCACATTGCTCGGGTACCGCAATGTCACTGTGTACGACGGCTCGCTCAACGAATGGGTCCTCGACGCAAACGCCCCGCTAGTCGTCGGAGCCGGGTAGATACGACCGAAACTTGAGCAGAACCAACACGAAGCATACTGCCGCAACAGCTGACAGCAGACTAGAGCAGCTATATCCGTCGACGCTGGAATGCCTCCCGATAGCGTGGCCGATACCGTCAGCACTTCGTCTCCGTGCCAATCCTAAACGCAGCGCCACAGTCGTCGTGCGGCCAGCGCACAGCATTTCTCGAGGTGTCACTGAGCTTGTTCAGACCTCACACCGCCTGTAGGCGGCCTCACAGGCAACTTGACCTGACCATCCTACGAGTCAGCGAAGCGGGTACAACCTCCTGACCCCGAACGCCAATCGCGAGATTCCAGTTCAGAGCATACGAGCACGGAACTCCTTCGGTGGATGAGTCGATGGTTTCGGTTCGCGGTGAGCTAGGTTCGCAATCTCACAATTTCTCAATCCGAGCATCAGCGCTTCCCTCGATATTGTGTATGCGTGAATTACTTTGCAGGCCGGGTGGTCGTTGTGACAGGTGCTGGTGCGGGAATCGGACGACAATTATCAATCAAATTAGCCAGGCAAGGAGCCTTACTGTCTTTACTCGATCGCGACCAAGCTTCGCTGGACGAAACCATGAAAATTATTGGAGTGCAACCTGGTTCATGCCTACTCTCAGGCATTGATGTGACAGACCGGACTGCGATGCATGCGTGCGCAGTGGAAACTTCGGAAAAGTTTGGCCGCGTGGATGCAATATTCAACAACGCGGGCATCCTGTATTCCGGAGACATTCTCGACTCGGAGTTCACGGACATCGAACATGTGATGAATGTGAACTTTTGGGGTGTAGTTAACGCATCGAAAGCGTTTCTACCCTTGATCATTCGATCCGATCACGGAAAAATAGTCAATGTGTCATCGGCATTTGGTCTTATGGCAGCTCCGGGGTACGCCGCATACAACTCGGCAAAATTCGCCGTACGAGGATTCACGGAGTCACTACGCCAGGAAATGCTAATCAGCCACCCTCAAGTTCAGGTGACCTGTGTCTTCCCCGGAGGCGTCAAGACGTCGATCGCGCGCAGCGCGCGGATGGCCGCCGCACTGGACAGGGTTTCGGTAATTGAATCGTTCGAAAAGAACATCGCTAGAACCGAACCGGACGTTGCTGCCCGCATCATCCTACGCGGGGTCGAACGAGGAAGGTCTCGCATCCTGGTGGGCAACGACGCGCGCCTAATCGACATCGTGACAAGAATCTCAAGCGCAGGCTATCAACGGATCTTGCCATCGCTTAATTCTGCCCGGTCAGAGCGAATCAGACGGGACGTTCATCCCGATAGATAGCGTCCTTGTTCCTGAAATCGAAAGTGACAGTTCAATAGAACCTTGCGTAGTGTTCTTCTGTTCGCATCCGCGGGGAGAGGAACACAGACAGTGGCTGCAAAATGGTTGTTAATCGAAATATTCGGGGACGCTGCACCGTCCATCATCGGCGTGGGAAGCACACCTCGCCGGTTCATGGCACTCGACAAAGTCCTCAAAGGCAACGGCTCATTCGACACCGCGCTAAGCGCAATTGCCGAGGTCGCGGCGTCACTCAAACAAATCGATCGGACGTCGGCTGACAGCGGACGCCGAATCATCGTGAAGCCACTCGTAACATTTGGCGGACGTCTGCATGGCGTGTATTTCTGGGCTGGCAGACCGGACGAGCAGGTACCCGAACCAGATCCGGCGGGAGCATGGACGTTCAACCTCACCGAAGGTAAAGCAAGCGGAAGTGATGATCTGCTGGACCTCTACGGTGTTCCTGCTTCCGAGCGTCACACGGAGAAAGCAATGGCCGGCGCCTTTACCAGACTTCGCACGAATCATGACGAAGGCGAAGCGCTTTCGAAGATCATTCACTCGAAACCGGGAACAATTCACCAAGCAGTGTGGACGGTTGAGCGAGATGACAAAGAGCTGAGAGCAGCTCACTTCTCGTGCCGAATGCTCCAAGAGACCGATCCGAAAGATGGACGAGCGCAGGTGATTCTGCGTGGCATTACTCAGGATATCGGCCCAGCGCAGTCTGTTGTATCTGCACCTCCTCCTGTTGTCCTCGAGTATCGGGTACTAGAGGCAGCCACCAATGAGGGCGAGCATCGCGCGATTGTCAATCTGAAGACATTGCGGCTGATCCGGTGGATTGGAGAGCCTGTTTCAGGGCTGGCTTGGGAGTCTGTAGACGATCAGATCGAGCCAGGTATGCATCCGGAAGATCTCCCGATTGCACTTGCGATGTCCGAGGGGCTGGCAAGGGGAAAGACGCACGGCACATTACGTTTCCGTCAACTTAGCGGTGAGTGGCAGTCGTACGACGTGGATGCATCGCTGATGGCGCTGGATCAGCACACAACGGCGGGTCTGGTCATGATCCGAGCCGCACTTTAATAGCGCTAGGAACGACCCAGGGCGACTCGACGATACGTTCAGGTCATCACTACGTGGATTTCCCTATGTCAAACTAATTTCCTGAGAGCACACTTCAGGCCCACTCCTCAAGTATTGCTGCGTCACTTTGGATTTCGCGGAATGCCTCTTTGGCTTTGCGCTCCGTCGGGTTCCGTCAGATGGGACTTAGTGCCCAAATATGAAGCTATGCCTTGCAAGTGGATGTAACCGATCTGTAACGTGCAATCTTGCGCGCCCCATATGGGGCCTCCGGCAGTGGGTGGTTTCAAGTGACCCCGCCAGGCAACGCCGTCGCGGTACCCGTGGTATCGCACGTTCTCTTGCCTGAAATGTCACCGGAGGAATGCCGTGTTCTGCACGTTAGAGTCTTACGAAACGACGCGTAGGGGTGCACTTCTACGCAGGCACGCCAGCCGGCCGTGTGCGCGCACGCTCGTAGCTGGCCTGCAATTCACCAACGCCGATTCCCAAAGCATCGGCCAATTTCCGAGCGCTGTCATCAGTCAACAAGACCTCACCGCGCTCAATCCGAGCAATCATGGAAGTGCTGATCCCGGTCATCTTGCCGAGCTGCGGTTGAGTGAGGCCAAGAAGGATGCGCCAATCGCCCGGAAACCGTTCCGCTTCCGGAACCACGACAAGTGCACCCATTGGGACCCCAAGCGTCTGTGCCACCAAAGCGAGCGTGTCGACCTGAGGGCTTCGATTGCCAGTCTCCCACTGCTGCACCGTTGCTCCTCCAACTCCGGCGCGTCGAGCCAGGTCTGCACGGCTAAAGCCTTTGCTCTCTCGGGCATGGCTAAGCCGCGCGGGGTCAAACCCACGCATCACTCGACGGCTCATTGGGGCGTTCCATTTCTCATTGCTAGACACCATGCCGTACCTCCTCTAAGGTCTAGTCCATGCATGACTTTAAACGATGCAATTGTTGTAATAGGTACGGTGGGTCGCCACGAAAAGTAGCTGAAACCGAGAGGTAGAACACTTCACTGAGATGAAAGTCCCCCAGCCGCTACGAACGGCCGGGGGACGAGACCAAACGGGTTGCCGCCCGTCCAGTATTTCTTCCTATGCAGAAAGGATTCTGCGATGTCTATATTAGTTGACCGTCCATGTGTCAGCGACAGATCTGGTGCACTGCCTGCGCCGTCGCTTTCAACTCTTGCGTTTCGTCGGGTCGCAGCTCAGCATGTTTCCGTTGACGGGCGTTGCGATGCTTGCGGTTTCCGGGTTTCGGAGCGTGCTCCGTTGTGCCCGGATGCTGCTGTTGCGTTGCGTGAGTTGTCTCGTCGGGACGGCAGTCGTACCCCGCGATCACTGCTGTTTAATCACGCGACGATCGATCTTCTTCGGATTGCGGGTGCTCATCATCCTGATCGGGTGGGTAGGTGCGCTCGGTGTGGGTTCGTGTTCACCGCCGAGTGTGATCTGTGCCCGACATTGCGGGCTGTTCGGCGGGAGCTGGAGGTTCGTGGTGTGGTACCGATTGTCAGCACCGAGAAGGGCAAGGGTTTATGCGCAGGTAAGGCGAAGTCGTGGGAGATGGACGACCGCAGCGCGAAGGAGTGGCGCAGCGCGATCACCTCGTGTGAAGCATGCCCACTGCTGACGCAGTGCCGGGCGGAAACAGATTCTGCGGTTGCGCGTGGTGATGGTCCGCGCCGGATGATTGCGGCTGGCAACGCGTACGACAACCTTGGTGCTCTTGTCGATCAGGATCGGTTGGAGCTGTACGAGGCGTTGACGAGAGCATCTCGCGCGCGCTCGACGTCGAGGGTGGCGGCGTGAGTTCCGTTGTTCCGCCGCCGACGGTGTTGGCGTGTGCGATTGACCCGCAGTCGTGGGATCTCGATGAGGGTTCGTACCATGCCGGGTTGGATGCTCGAGCGGAGTGTTTCCGTTGCCTGCGTTTGGCGGAGTGCCGGCGGGAGTTGTCGGCCATGGTTGATGCGGGGACGCCGCCGAGGTCGATGGTGTGGGCGGGTGTTGCGTTCAGTCATCGTGGCCGTCCACTTACATCGGATGCGGCGTTGCGTTCGTATTATCGGCGTGTCGACGGTCAGCGTGGTTCCCGGCGTGGGAGTGCCGCGTGAGCAGCATTTCTGGGTTGGTCGATCGAACGATGGCTCGCCCTGTCGACAATCCAACATGTGATCGGCCAGCCATGTTGGTGCTGCACAGCTTCGAATCGGCATGGACTGTCTACGGCGTTCTCGCGGATGTGAAAGGGCACCTACCGGTTCGAGATCGCTATCACCGAACGTGGATCCTCGTCGAAGTCGCCGGACGACTCCGCAGCCGCCAGTCCTTCGCCCGCACCAGCGCCCACCCGGGCGATTCCCGAGACATCCACGGTTTGATCGACGTCGACTCAAGAGCAGTCCTTCATGCTCGCGATCTGATCGACGCTCACGGGCCTCTGACCGTCGAGCCCTCCCCCACGGCGATCCCCGCACCATTCCTGCTCCCGTGCATCGAACACAGCGGACCTTGCGCAATCACGCCGCCCGCTTCGTTGGACGCCACCCGATAGGACACTTCGACATGGGTACAGATTTACTACTCGCCGAACTTGAAGACCGAAACCGACCTCTCCCTGAAATCATCCTCGATCTGAGTACGGGCGCACTTCCCTCCTCAGCCTCGACCGGTCTACCCTCCCAGCGATGGATGTGGATGGCAGATCTCCTCACCCACCCACACTGGGGCCTCGCATCGGTCGTCGACGGACTCGGCCACACCTGTGCGCCGGTGGCCCGGTTGTGCCGCCTGACCGCCAACGCGATCCATCCCCTCAACTTGCGTGAGCTGTGGGCCGCCGAACTGCTCCCGACCACCGAGACGCGGGCCTTGCACTCCCCCAACGACACCGGCCATTGGGAAGTATCGACCTGCGTCCTCGAACTGATCACCGACGGACTCGACCACTGCGACGGACTCGACGTCTCCGGCGTCGAAACTGTCACCGCCGCGTTCACCGCCATCATCACCGCACTAGACGCTGCTGCGGCTCGCACAATCATCACCGCCGCCACAACGCACTGGGCAAACTCCGCACCCGCCGAGATACCGAAAGCACTTGTACGCCTGGGAGTTGCATCATGACAACACAGACATACGCATCCCCGTTGGTCGAATCCATGATCAGTACCGCCGCCCGCTCCATCCTCGACGAAATCGGCATCGACTCCCCCACCGAGTCCGAATCCGCAGAAGTACGCCAGCTCGCCGAAACAATCGTCCGAGAGACCGTCGACGCGCTCGCCGGACCTCGAAGACTGTCCGGCGGCATGCGCGAGAGCCTCCTCGACGTCGCAGATCTCGTGACCACCGACCCGGAGACTGCATCAGTCGATCAGATTCACGACGTTGCGAACGCGCTACGCGGTCTTCTCGATCTCCACATCCCGGCGAGGGCGGATCGACAGTGATAGCGCTGGTTCTCGCTGGAGTACTGGGACTGGCAGGCGTTGCAGGGACTGTGCTTTCGCTGCGCACCGCGCATTCCTGACACTTCACCGCCCACGCACCCCAAACACGAACTTTGAGGCGCGCCTCGTCTTCACCGCGACGCGCCGCGCCGCGTCCCGCCGCGCCCGCAACACCGAACTCGGCACTACACCTAACGAAAGACGCCACCCACCACCAAACAACAACCGTTGAAAAACCTTGACACCCAACTCAATAACCGCAGTACCTACAGAAACGACGAAACCCCCTTGCGGGGGTCCGTAACGATTCGCCGAATCAACACAGAGCCTGGCCGGGCTCTCGTCGTCACTGACCGAAGACGAAATATCCGCTCCGCCTTCGGTACTACAGATTTTCTTCACTCACATGAAGGGACTTACCTGATGACAGGTAACACGCCTCAGGGTAACGCACGCCCTGAACCAGCGCCAATACTTTCACAACACGACCCCACCGCACCGTTCCACATCATCGACGGTCAACCCGCAGCGTCCACACCTGCGCCACCGACTGATGACGAATGGGACCGCACTGTACGTCAAGCCACCGAAAACGTCGCCCGCATAGAAACACTCAACGCAACAAGCAACCAACGCGGCAACTCCTGGGCACTCCCCGTCGCAGAAGGCCAACACGCCCGAACCCCCACCTGGACAAGCCGCCCCCACTGGCAACACCAAGTCCGCACACTCCTCAACTCCCCCAACGGCACCCAACTCTGCAAAACTCACACCGTCAGCACCGAAACCGTATTCGCTGTCGCCGTAACACACGCCCACCACGCCGACAGTAAAACCGGCCGATCAATCACCGCATCACGCAACACCATCGCCACCCGCGCCGGAGTCAGCATCAGCGCAGTCAAACGCGCCAGACGAGTCCTCACAGCCCTCGGAGTCGCCATAGAACTCGTCCGCGGCCGCTACCTCCAAAAAATTGAATCCATGGCCGCAGAAGCACACCACGGACACCGACAGTTCCGGGCAGCATCCGTCTGGGCACTCATCTCACCCCGCACCGCTGTCACAACCATCACCGCACCCTTCAAGGAGCTCCGAAAACCTTCTCGCGCAACACTTCGCACCGCCGAACACCGCGCCCGCACAGCGCCGCGAACTTCTCCACAAAACAGCGGCCGTGGCCCCCTATCCCCCTCCTGGGGATTTGTTCTTCCATCTCTTGTTTTCAAGTTCTCACCAACGCACGCGCACACGCGAGCGGGCAAGCCGAAGAACACACAAAAACCCACCCCACGACCAATCGAACTGCAACGCACCGCCGCCCAACTAATCGCCCACATCCCAGCGCTGAAAACGACCCGACACGTCGGCCAGATCTGCGACGTCCTCGACCAAGCCGGCATCGACCCCGCCCGATGGACCGGTCGCGACATCGCACGTGAACTCACCGCAGACACCCAAACTCGGGGCTGGGTATGGCCCACACAACTCACACGACCGACCTCGTTCCTGCGCTGGCGATTGGCACACATCGACTGGACCGCTCAGACCCCTGCCGAACGTGCCCGTGAAAACGATCGAACCCGTCTAGCCGAACAAGCAGAGCGCTGGCGCGAGGCACGGGAGCGGGATTCACACGTCGCCGACGCTCACGCTCGTGCCCAGATCATGAAACAACTGCGGGAACAGCTCTCGACGAGAACACCCGCATGAACACCTGCATGAGTCCCAGCCATCAGTCGGCGGCCGCAAGATCCTCGTCATCGGCAAAAATCAGCCTTCCGTCATCGAGCGCGATTGCCCACCGATGTACCGGAGCCCAATTGCGCCCCACCGACTCCGAATCGATGACCATGTTCGCGTAGTCCTCGATCACCACACCGGTATATGCCATGCCGCCGCTGCCGGGACCAGGCACCATAACCGTGACCCGAGAGCCAACAGCCATCGCGCTATTGGATTTGTCGTTCTGTTCGTTCATTCTCGGATTCTCCCCCGACCACACCTACTCGCGCGCACCATCCGTCACGAACTCGCGACGGATAGGACTGGTATTGAGGGGTGCGCGTAGTGAAGTGGTTCTGTATCTGGTCTCAGTCGGGCAGCACCGCCGAAGCCAACCTTTCCGCTTTCGAGGGGCGGCACGATCAGCCTCGACCCCGAGGTCAGTCGGAGCGCGCTGCTGCAACAGTCACGGTGACGGTGTCCGAGCAAAGGCCCTACTCGAGGACTTTCAATCCGATTCCGCGGTCGCGCAGGTCAGCACCGAGGGTGATCAGGTGCAGCACCGAGCGTCCCAGCCGGTCCAGGCGGGCGATGACCAGGGTGTCACCGCTACGCAGCCACGTCAGGACCGTCTCATGTTGTGGGCGTGAGGCTTTCGCACCGCCCGCGTGGTCGGTGTGGATGTTCTCGGTGTCGTTACCTGCTCGCACCAAAGCGTCGACTTGATGGGCTGGATTCTGATCTGCGCCCGAAACCCGGCGCAACATCTGTCGAAAACAGCCTCCTTTCAAGGTTTTCGACAGATTGCGGTGCATTCACAAGGCCACCGTTCGAGACCTCACACACACCGAGCTCGGTGACATCGCAGCACAATCTTTCGGGGACCTCTCGCCCACCAACACGGAGCTGTACCGGGCTTTCAATCTCGCCGAGGATGCAGCGCCTCGTTCATACTCTCCACCCCACGCGCATGCGCCGAAAGCTCCGCCCGAGCCGACCGCATCGTGGCACCCCGGCCACGCGAACCGGGCTCCGGCACCTCGGAGTCCTCATTCGAGCTCGATACCGCGGCGCCGTGGCCCCGTTGAGCGTTGTCGGATTCCTCTCGATCCGCCCGCATGCGGAGCAAAGATTCTGATTTCGGGGTATTTCTCATCGGAACATTGTCCCAGAACGGCCGCCGCGGCCTGCAACCTGCGAGCAGCCCCGCAGACGACCAGCCGTTTCCCCCGGTCACCGATACCCCCGCCACTCACTGGAAAATATCTACAGCCGTTGGGGTAGACATCCTCGGATAGGTGTTGTATCTTTTCTCTCGTAAGCGAAGAACGAAGCAGCAAGTGCGGGAGAGATGAACTGCCCGCAAGCAGTACCGCAGGGCAGGGTCGCGCCGAGACCGAAAAGTTGATGTTTATGTGTGGTCTCGGCAGCCCCCTTTCAGAGCGGCTCCCGGACGTCACCACGAGTCCGGAAGCTCGAAAGAGTGCAGTTGTGTAATGGAAGTTCAACCCAGACCCCCGGCGGCCTTTACGGCGCCGGGGGTCCCGTCCGTTTGACCGATAGAAAGACACTCCATTCGGGCAGAAACTCCCGCCAGCACGATCGACGCACTGCCCGGAAACTCGACGACGACTACCCTGCCCCATCTGCGACTCGCCGGGCCGATAGTGATCAGGCGATGCTCGTCCAACCGCGGTTGCGCCCAAACACCTCCGCGATCACGGCTTTGAGGCCGGAGTGTAGATCGGAATTACTCCGCCGGGGCCTGGTGACAGAAGAACGTCGAGTCAGCAAATCCCGTCACCTTAACCAGCACGTCGAGGCAGTATCGAGCCTCGAGGAGGCGACGGCGCGGACCTTCACCGTCGTTCCTGCGCCCTCCAGGCTCGCAGTTTTTCCAGATACTCCGTCGCGGATCTGACCATCATGTGATTCCCTGAGATCCCTTGGCCCGGCAACAACATTGCCCGGATGGCCCTGGCACGCAGACCGGTCCCCGGCGCCACAGGGGGGTGGGGGCGCCGGGGACCGGATGGTGGAATCACTTACACAATCTGCACTCTCGCGAGCTGCCGCACTCGTGGGGACGTCCGGCAGCCGCCTATTAGGGTCTTCCGAACCGAATACGCATCGAACAACACACTTTTCGGTCTCGGCACGGCCCTGACTGCGGTACTGCGTGCGGGCAGTTCATCTCTCCCACACTTGCTGATTCGTTCCTCGCTACGACACAAAAGATACAATACCCTCTCAAGAATGTCTACCCCCATCGCTGTAGATATTTTCCAGTGAGCGCAGAGGTATATCTGACCAGGAGAAACGTGCCGACCACACGGAAGGAGGAGATGTCCCACAACCGGCGCGGGTTGTCGCGCAGCGAAAGAACCCCGAAGTTCGATCTCTGCTGTACTTTCTCCTGCTCGCAACTCCCCTGACACGAGCGCATCCCCTACACATGGTTGGATAGATCGTTCATCGCCGCCCCCGCCGGACCCGATCGCCTGCGGTTCCCCGGTTAGGGCGCGGCGACGGACCTCAAGACTCGGCCGCGTCATGCCGCAGCCGCCGACAAACAGATGAGGACGGCCATGCCCCTGAGAGGGAAATACTCGGAAAAATACAACGACGCGCTGATCGCACTGGCCGCGGCGTCCCAGCGGCCGGCGAACGTCGTCAATCTCGCCGGGGAATACGCCATTCGCGTCGATCTCGAGTACAACCGCTACGTCGTCGCCACCAATACACCCCAGGGACTCTCCGACGAACCCGATGCCAACGGCTCGTGGCTGGTTCGGATCTTTCAATCCGGCGACGACGCACCGCACGAACTCCTCACCGAAGCCACCGATCAATGGCTCATCGACGCCTTCGATTCCGCCCTCGAACATCTCGAAGCCGACGGAAACAAAATTGAAGCGGACGTAGACTTCGGCGACATCGGGCGGTCCGAGGGGTAACCCGCATCAGCCCGGCCCGTGGAAAGGATCGTTCCTCATCTACTTCCGGGAGAAGCTGCTCGCGGCGGTGCGGTGATCATCCTCGACCCTCGGCGGATTCGCTCAACTGGGCAACCCGCGCCGCCAGAATCGAGTTTTCGGCTTCGAGTGAGAGAATCAATCGAACACCGTTGAGGTTGACGCCGGCGTCGAGCAGCGCGGTGATCCGGCCCAATGTGTCCAGATCCGCTTCGCTGTATCTGCGAGTACCCCCACCTGTCCGCACCGGCGTCAACAACCCCCGCCGCTCGTACAGTCGAAGTGTCTGCGGACCAACCCCGGAGAGCTCCGCCATCACCGAAATCCCGTACACCCCGCGCCGTGAACGTGCCCCTAGCTCCTCTGTCATGGCCACTCCTTCGAGGGTCGTCATCTGGTCACGCGCCTCCAGAGCTCATATGAAGTGAAACAATCTCGTCCCCACGATACAGATTTCCTGCATCCGAGCGGCCAGGATAATTTCTCGCCGCCCGGGAAGGGTACGAGATCCGAACTCTCACACCTCGGGCGTTCCCTCCGGCCACCGCAAGCACCGCACCAGGGCAGTACAACATGCGACACGCGCGCCAAGCCCTGCGTGGCTTGCATTTTCGTAAAGCCGGGTAGCCACAGTTGAGATCGACCCAGTGCTCGTCGCCAGGTCGATTCGGATTGCAGCCTCACGAAAACTGCCACCAGCCCGGCCGGCGCGGACTCTCGCGCACCGCCCCCCTTCCGATGTCGCCCTCACGGACTACTGTCGACGCGTTTTTCCTGGTCAGATATACCTCTGCGCACTGGAAAATATCTACAGCGATGGGGGTAGACATTCTTGAGAGGGTATTGTATCTTTTGTGTCGTAGCGAGGAACGAATCAGCAAGTGTGGGAGAGATGAACTGCCCGCACGCAGTACCGCAGTCAGGGCCGTGCCGAGACCGAAAAGTGTGTTGTTCGATGCGTATTCGGTTCGGAAGACCCTAATAGGCGGCTGCCGGACGTCCCCACGAGTGCGGCAGCTCGCGAGAGTGCAGATTGTGTAAGTGATTCCACCATCCGGTCCCCGGCGCACCCACCCCCCGTTGCGCCGGGGGCCCGCTCTTTCCCGTTCTTCGCCGTTTCACGCCTCGGGGGCCAGTCCAGTAACCGAAAGAGGACACCCCATTCAGGCAGAAACACCCGACAGCGCGATCAATGCTCTGTCCGGCAAATTCGACGACGAAGACTACCCGGCGTACAGCATGGGGCAGGCCGCCGACATTCTCGGTGTGCGGCAAGCGTTCCTGCGTAGTCTCGACGCCGCGAAACTTCTCACCCCGCAACGCTCCGACGGCGGGCACCGCCGCTACTCCCGCTACCAACTCCGCCTCGCCGCCCGCGCCCACGAACTCGTAGCCAGCGGTACCCCTCTGGAGTCGGCGTGCCGGATCATCATCCTCGAAGATCAGCTCGCCGAAGCGCGCCGTATCAACGCCGAACTTCGACACACCCAACAGCAGACGAACGGACCTGGCGCCCCGCCCGAATAACCCCGATCCCTAGCGCCGGCACCTTGCGTATGCGTACTCCGCAGTAAGGGTGACTCGCACGACGTGGGAGGATAGAGGAATCGAGATCGGGACTTCGATGTGAAACCCGGATCGATTGTGTAGGGAGTTTGTATGGCGCAGGGCATCGTGAAGTGGTTCAACGGCGAAAAGGGCTTTGGTTTCATCGCTCCCGACGACGGAACACCGGATGTGTTCGTTCACTTCTCTGAGATCTCCGGCAGCGGCTACAAGTCGCTCGAGGAGAACCAGCGTGTGGAGTTCGAGGTTGGCCAGGGCCAGAAGGGCCCCCAGGCCACCGATGTGCGCACTGTCTAGTTAAAGACCATACGAAGAGGGCTGCACCCGCAAGGGTGTGGCCCTCTTCTTACGTCGTAGTGGCCCTTCGGGCCATCAACGAGCTTCGACACAGAACAACCACACCCGGCGTGGCCCGAGAACACGACAGTCGGCCCCCAATACAAGGAAACGCTACATGACAGAGCCCACCCATCAAGTACACCCGGCCACCCCGCAAGTACCTTCACAGCGCCCCCGCCAACCGCGGGCAACACTCACCAAAGCAAAAATCCTCCACGCCGCCGCGCGAGCATTCGCCTACGACGGCTATGACGCCACCTCACTGGCCGACCTCGTTGCGGCATCGTCATCGACGAAGGGCGCAATCTATTTCCACTTCGACTCGAAAGAAGCGATAGCTCGAGAACTCGTCACGCACTGGTCGAGCACGCTTCATCATGCATACTCAGCCGTACAAGCGTCACCGCAACAGTCCGTCGCCGAGATCAACTCATTCTTCCGGGACCTTGCGGCAGCTGTCGCAGTCAGTCCGCTCGCACGTGCCGGTCTACGACTCGCCGCGGAAACCGGAATCGACGGCGCCCGAGAAGCATTCACCTATTGGATCGATATCACGAACCTGCTCGTTGATGGTGCGATCGAATCAGGAGAGCTCCCCGACAACTCCCTAACCCGTCAACTCGCGTGGAACCTGTGCGCGGGATTCCTCGGAACGGTCACCATCATCCGAGTCATCGGCGACCAGCGCGATTTCACTACCCGGATGCAGAACCTGACCGATGCGCATCTTTCGGTATGCGCTGCGAGGACGAGTTAGATACTCCGAGGCTCCCATGACTGTGTGTCAGATGCACCCCGGCCGCCTCGTGAAGGATTTCAGAGCACGAGTTCTCGACAGAACGAGCCGAGCGCGCTACACGCCGCTGCTGGCCGATCAATGTGTTCACATCAACGCGAACCTCACCCGAAACCTGGTTTCACTTATAACTGCAATCATCGACGCCAGGTCACGTACAAGAGGCCTGAAGCGATGAATGCGACATCGACCGATCGCGGCGTAGGAAAACCACGTTAACCGTGACAGATACCGCAGCCGCACAAGCCGAAGCAGTCGATACCGCGGCCCTCACGTCTGCGGTCCCGCCGGAGCTCGCGAACATCCTCACCGAGGCGATACGCATCATCGCAGCCGGCGGGACCGTCACACTCGGCTCGATCCCGGACGAGCTCACCACCACGAACGCTGCGGACATGCTCGACATCTCCCGCCCCACCCTGAGGAAACTCATCCAATCGAGGCAAATACCAGCCCACAAGGTCGGCTCCCACACCCGACTCAAGACCGACGAAGGTCTGGACTACTGACCGGCGGTCACCGCCCTGGACAGTCGTGATCTCTATCCCGCAACCGAGAATCACTGCACTCCAAGAAAATGGCAACGACGACACAACAATCACGTCTACACTTCGCAAACCGACACAGACAGTGCTACCGCTCATACAACGAAGGTGTGGGGGTAGACCACTCGTCCGTTCTCCTTCACCCACGTCTCATCGTCGCCGCCCCAGTTCTCGATCAGCAACTCCACGGTCGGAATGTCCGCGGCGAGCGGATCATCGAACGCCGCGCGAGCATTGCTGGCACAGACCGTCGATACGGCGCCGCCGCTGTAGAGAGCGTCGATGACGAACGCCGGGGTGAACCGTCCCCCGAAATCGTCGCCGCCCCGCAGAGCAGTTTCACGGCCCCGCCACCACCGGCCGAGTGCACGCGCCTTCGTGATATCAACTGGCGCTTCGACATCGAGAATCGTCAACTTCTGATAGTCCGCCTCCGCCAGCTCGGCAAGCAACCGTCGACCGAGCCCCGGCCAGCTGAATGTTCCTTCCAGTACCACGTTTTCGCCGATCCCGAGGCAACGCTCGGTAATAGCGTCGACGATGACCGTCGACTCCGTATGCACCAGCGGCGAGAGTTCGCGCGGCATCAACCGGTGGCCGTCTGCCAGCACCTGGTCGAGGAGGTCGTCGTAGAACCCCTGATCGAGTGCATCACGCAGGAGATAGTCTTTGACCCGGTCCGCGTCGACGACACGCCACCCCTGCCCGGCCAACTCCCGGCGTTCGATACTCGAACTCTTTCCCGCCGCCGGCGGCCCAGCCGTCGCGAGCGCCAAAAACTGCCGCCCCACGGCGACGTCGGTTTGCTCGGATAGGTACATCTCGACGATATTCATGCGAGTTGTGCTGCGCGATACCGCATTCCGAGCGCGGGCCGATGAGCGCGGACCGTTCTTGTCCAACGGTTGCCCTGGGATACACCATGCTTCGAGTTGAGCTGCGACCGCCTCCAATAATTCAGAGTGCATTCGCCTGCGCACGCCCCTTCGCCGTGGCCTCGAACAGAACGCGGCGATCGTCGTCAGTGAGAAGCTCTCCCGAACGTTCGATCTGATCCCACGACCCACGCACATACGATTCACCGATCGGGTCATCGGAGGCGATGTGGCCGAACGTGTAATCCCAGCTGCTGAGTTCGTTCATCATCTGTTCGTGGCTGATACGGCCGGCCGCATGTTCGAGCATCACCTCACGCGGACTCCGATCACGAGCGGCAGGATTGAGGCGCAGCTTCTTCAAAATCCGGCTCACCTCGGGCTGGGCGACACCGAGCATCACCGCGATCGTGCGTTGGGGGACGTTCTCGTCAGTTGCCTTGCCCACCGCGCGCAAAAGCTTGAGTTGCAGCAGTTCCTTCTCCGCCGGGATAGCCCGCAGGTCCCGCTCGATGCCGTAATCGATGGTCATCGCCATCTCCCTCCAACTGCAGTTATACCAAATAGTATCACCTTGGCGGGTGATATTCAGCGCCCCGCACCCCACCGACTAGCGCCTCCGCCGGTTCCGCAGCTGGCATCAGTCAGCTAGCACCGCGGAGGCAAGCCGTTCGAGCTTCCGATGGGCGGCAGGATCCGGATCTACCGCGAGATCAGCCGGAGTGTGCCCCTGCGGCAGCCGCGGGGACGGAATCAGCCACCACGAAGCCACTCCCCCACTCGGTGTCAGCCGATCAACCGGGTACTGGCACCTCAACTCGTCTGAGGGGCACCGCCGTGCCAAAGGCCTTGAACAGCTATGGCCTTGAGGTCGAAGAACTTGTCAGACAGTTCCTCGAACGCTTCGGACGCTAGAGCCCAAGGCTCTTCAGAAGCTTAAGTGCCTTCCGTTCGCTGGAAGACATGATCCACACCGACATCGAATTCACAGATTCATCGGATGTTCCTATCAAAACCGGTTTGTCGTTCAATCGACAGGTTCTGGTGCATTGATCGGTAAGACAGTCCCAGATTCGGTTTTGGTCGCCGAGCTGTCCGCACTGTGACGCACTAACACGTTCTGGGTCGATCGCGGTTCCGTAAGGGCGCGAGTTCACCAATAGACGATCAGTGACCGCTATCGGGACCCCTGCAGCTCAACTCGTTCCGGACATGGGCTGGCTTTCGGGGACGCGCCTGTCGTCGTTCGGCTTTCGGGTTCCGCTCGCTAGCTACCAGTGGTCCTGGACATACTGAGGTCATGACGAGCCGAGGAGTGGTCCGCAGTTGGGACGTGCGGGGCATGCAGGGCGTGATCGACTCCGCAGACACCCCTCCGGTGATAGCTGGACTCCATGGATATCCGTAGCGGTTCCCGGGTTCCCCGGTTTGACTGAAGGTCACTTCCCCGCACGAGTTCGAAGTCTTGCCAAATACTTCAGACGGTTGGTTTACCGCGGTAAACGTTCCGATCAAGAAGTTGAACTGGAATCGGCAGGCCAATCCTGCAGCGCCGAGCATCGAGTCGTCGTCGGAAGTTTCTGGGTGACAACGAAATCCGATACCGGGTGGGCGCAGCCGTCAGCGAGAGCACGAGTGCGCGCGAGCGCAACGGAGGCACCTCGGGTGCTGATGACACCAGACATGAGCAACTTCTCCGGCAACGTCCACGGTGGTTCGTTGCCCAGACTACTGGACCAGGTCGCCTGCGCCACACAGTACGCACGCTCATACGTAGTGACCTTGTCGGTCGATGCGGAGGTGTCCTGACGGGGGGCAGCAGAACCGCTGTGGGCCAGATAGACCTGCATATCGCAGGAAAATGAAAGATGTTCTCCGCCAGACTCTTCGAGGGCGCTTTCGCCGCGTCGAAAGCACATGCAGCGACTTGGAGGCCTGTGTCCGCAATGCTGCTGCAGCCCGGTACAGCGCTCCCGTCGTAGCCGTGCATTCCCACGGTAACTCCTGCACACGCGCATCAGCTGCTTCAGCGGACCCTCTGAGGTACTTATCTCTGATGCGCTACCAACGTCACTGACAGAGGAATTGACCGCCTTCGCGCACTGTCATTTTCTCGACCAACTCAACGGTCTCACCACACTTTCGCCCGCACTCGCCGCGAAGGTGAACGTTCGGTCTGCGTCACCGTTTACAGGTAAGTCATACTTCGGTACGCTAGGAGTATGACCGCAAAGTTTACAATCAGCCTCCCCGACGAGGACACACACGTCCTCGACGAGTACGTCCGTGATCACGGGCTCCGTGGCCGGTCAGCGGGAATCCAGGCAGCACTCCGACTTCTCGCGGCGTCCGGCCTCGAACGCGACTACGCCGCAGCGTTCACCGAAAGCGACACCGACGAGGCGTGGGACGTCACCGCGGCCGACGCCGGATGATCCGCCGGGCACACATTCACTGGGTCGATCTGGACCCTACGCAAGGTAGCGAAGCGTCCAAACGTCGCCCGGCGGTGATCGTGAGCAACGACCGAGCCAACGCCACGGCAGAAAACCTCGGCAGAGGTGTGGTCACCGTTGTTCCGCTGACCACCAACACGTCACATGTCTTCCCGTTCCAGGTACTCGTCGAGCCAGACGAATCAGGGTTAGGTCAGGCATCGAAAGCTCAAGCGGAACAAGTACGTTCGGTGTCGGTGCGCCGACTCGACGCCGAACCTGTCGGAAAGCTTGGGCTCAGAACACTGGCCGCACTCGAGGAAGCACTACGACTGCATCTCGATCTGAACTAAAAGGAAAAGGTCCGAAAAATTTTCGAGATCCTCGCCGCGGTCAGGGCGGATCCCGCCGATTCCCGCACGCTGTCCGACCAGTGCCCGCGTCCTCGGGCAGGACGGGGACGCCGTGCGCGAGGCTCTCGGCGACGTGAACCGGCGTCGCGTGCCCCTTTCCGCGAGCGTAGTCGCTGGGAGTCCGGCCGCGGTGCTCGCTGAAAGAGCGAGTGAAGCCGGCGTCGCGAATCCGACTTGCCGGCCAGTCCAGCCGATCTCACGCCCGCGCCCAAGTATGCGGCCCCGGCCTCGATCCGGACGGCGGCGCGCCACAGGACGAAGGAAAGCCCGGTTTCCTCGGTAAACCACGCGCTGCAGTGTACGAACGCCTATCCGTTCCCATCGTTGGCAAGCCACTCCCGCACACCCTGCTGATCCACATCGTCGGAAGTTCGATCCCGCGCGGTGGCGCCGCGCCAAGGAACACAGAGGATGGGAGTCTCGGTGCGATCGTCGATAGCGCCGATGGTTGCTTCGACAACGGCGGTGCCGACTCCGTCGGGCAGTCTGGCCAGCCTGTGAATGTTGATCTCTGTTCGTTCGATGCACTTCAGCAGAAATGCCGGTGATCGGCGCTGTCCATGTCCTCGGCGCGGCCGACCACCCATTTCAGATGATCGTATAGCCGAGTTCATGCGCCGCGGTGTAGATGCGGTCGGCCAACGCCGGATGACTCAACGGCGCCGAGAACTCGGGAAGAGCGGGGAATGCGTCGGCGCTGCGTTCGAACAACGCCATGCACACGGTCCCGGCGTACCGGCCCCGATAGATGATTCCGTCAAGATTGTCATGGGTACGGTGAATTGTCCTGGCCCAGTGCTGGGTTCGGCGGTGCGCTGCCGAATCGAGCGCATGGTTCCCGCCGACTCGGGTTGCCCACACTCCGGTGCCGATTCCGGACACATCGAGAAGGCGCAGTGCGCGCACGAACTGCGCGCCTGTCAGGAACGGTTCGCAGTGCCGCCGGTCGATGGTGCGGGACGCTTGGAATGCTTCGGCCAGGGCGCCACGGGGATTGCTTGCGCCGTACCAAATTCCGTACCTCGTCCGATCGGCCGGAGGGAGCGGATGGTGATCGAACCGAAGGACCGGCCCGAAGGTGCGAAGTCCGTTCCAGGCGAGGACGTGGGGGCCGGTGGTGCGGTGCACCCGCCAGACCACGTCGCCGGGTTTCCACTCGATTACCTCGTCGGGCAGAATTCCCGCATCGTGCATATCCTGAATCGACGGCGGCGCAGGAAGCATCGACGCCATCTATGCGGATTCCCACTGCGCCGAAGTAATCACGTCGGCGGCCTGACTGATGTCGTCGTCGGTTCCCGCGCACCCGGTCAGCCACGCCACGATCGACACCGGCTCTCCCTCGACGATCAAAGACTGCTGCGGCGCAGTAAGGAGCGCCTGCATGGACAACGGATGCATGTCGACCTCGAGCAGAGGAACGATCCGGTCGAGGTGCGGTACCTGACCGTTGGAGGTGAACTGGGCAGGCGGAAGTAACCGGTTTCGACCAGAGGCGAACGCCCACAGCTTGTGTTCGGTGAGGAGTTGGCGGATCCGCGCCGGCGTGACGCGGAGCCGCTCTGCGGCGTCCGGGATGGAAAAGGATTCGTGCACCAGGTTCTGCATACGAATATCACGGTCCACCCGCGCCGACGCTGCTGCCACCGGATCGCCGACAAACCCGGCATCGTCGAGAATGTGGGCGTCGTGGGCAGAAAGTACCGGCGCGGCGGCCCTGCGTTCGGAGGCGAGGCCTTCGAGGATATGCCAGAGGTGACTTCGGTCGAGGTCGGTACCGGTGACCTCTTTCAGTGCGTCTTCGAAGGGAAGGTCACCGTGCAGGAAGCGCTCTCTGGTGCTGCTGGTCGCTGCGTCCGACATCTCCATATCCTTTCGTTGATTTTCGCACGTAAATCAATGATAGCGCGCGGGGAGGTCTACGGCCACCGATCGAAAACCCTACAAGGCCCCGCACCCTGCACACGTGGAACTTTCCCCGGACCCAGCACGCTCACCCCAGTGCAGCGAGCAGCGCCGTCGGACCCTTACAACCGCGGCAGGAGTCTACGGCCGCCCCGTCTGTGACCGACGTAAGTCGCAAGACCACATCCAAGATTGCGGACCGCCCACCACGTCCGCTCCCCCACCCTCCGGACCTCCGTACTCGAGTCGTGGAAGCTCCGACCATCGAGGACACGACGTGCACGCGTACCAATTCGCGAACGGGTGCCACCTCGACATCTCCACGGCCGCGATGCTGTAGTCACATCGTGACCGGACACCCCACCCCAGAATCACCCGAACTTCGACTGACACAGGCAATATCGATTCATGAACGCACCCATCGACCACCTCGAACGCCGCCGCATCCGGCACCATCCCGAGCACCCCCGCCCCACAATCGTCCACTGCTACAACGAATACACCCGCCACCTCGACGCCGGCGCCACCACACTGATCATCGACTCCGGCCCCGACCAATGGCTCGAACTCGGACACATCCCCGACAACGTCGACATCACCATCACCGGACAAACCTGCGCCGCCGTCACCGGCGGATCCATCACCGCCGCCGGCCGATGCTTCCTCCAAGCCACCCACCACGCCCGCGTGAGCGCCTACGACTTCGCCCACGTCGAAGCCTTCGACACCACCACCATCAACGCACACGGAGAAAGCCGCATCGTCGGAACCGATTACGCCGACATCCGGGCAGACGAGCACGCCGTCGTATTCGCGCACTGCCACTGCCACGTCCACGCCGCCGGACATAGCCGCATCGCGGCCACCGACGCCACCACTGTCGCCATCAACTGCGACGCCCAAGTTCGCGCCAGCGCCGGAGTGCACATCACCGGAGATCACCAGTCGACGAATCTGACTATCGACGCCCGCCCCATCAATCGCCTCGCTGACCACCTCAACCGATGAATCCCGCCAGCCCGACTCGTCCTGCTGCGCCCGATGGCATCCACCGGTTTCGCTGTCACGCACCCGATCTCTGCCGACTTTCCATCAGTGACACCGGTGCTACGCTGTGAGCGGCGGTTCGGGTAGTGGATCAAAAACTATCTCGCGCCATTTCTCGTCCAGGGGCGCGTCTGGATCTGTTGATGCACTAGCCGAAACATCACCGGTGGGTGCTCCAGACATCAACGCGCGCAATCTTTCACGTTCGGCGAGGACCGATGAGAGCATCAAGGTCCGCGGCAAGAGTCGCGCGTGGTCGATAGACGAGCGCGGAGATTGATTGAAGCGGATGTTGGCCGCTCCCTGTGTATCAGCTGGGGTTGCTATGAACAGCTGGACTCAATTCACCCTGACATACAGGGAGGCGGCACCTGCCGGCCCGTCAGGCGCATGCCTGCGGCAGAAGTTCATTATCCGGCGATAACCGCTATTGGGAGACTGTGAAGTTGAACTTCGGTGTCTGCAGGGCCATCAGAGTGGCGAAGAATAGCGGCGCTGCATGTTCGGTGGCCAAGGCAGTCTCGACGCCGCCGAGATCCAAAATGCTGCCCTCGGGCCATCCCAGGTCTTTGAGCAGACCGCGCACCAGATTTTTGCCATCACTGTCGTCTCCACTGACGAATACGGTGGCCTGAACCAACGACTTCATCGGGTCGACCATGATCGTGAAGTTCATCGTGTTGAGGGTCTTCACCACGCGTGCGCGGGGAAAGCGTGCCTGCACCTGTTGTGCGACGCTGTCGCCGGGGTAGGCCATTGTCATCTGCGGTGTGAAGGCGGCTGAAGGGTCCAGTACGACCTTGTTGTCGAGGATGTCGGCGCCGATCGTCTCGAGCGTGGTGATTACGTCGGTGCCCGGAATGGCAGTGACCACTACGTCCGCCGACTCAACGGCGTCTCGATGGGAGACTGTCTCGGTCGCGCCAGACGGTGTCCGGGAGCCGTAAATCACGTGGTGACCAGCGGACGCCAGCTTCTCACCAAGCGCTGAACCGACTTTGCCGGTGCCAAGGACTGCGATCTTCATGGGGTTCTCTTTATCTCGTGTGACGGTCTGGGTGCATTGATCTGGGGTTTGTGACGTGTCACCAGGGCACGCTGCCGGCGTCTTCGAAGAATCCGCCAGTCGGTCCATCGTCGGGAAGGGTGGCGAGCCGGATGACTGTCGTCGCGCCCTGCGCTGGGGTGCGAATCCCGCGGAAGCCATTGAGGTCGGTAGCCACGAAGCCTGGGCAAGCGGCGTTGATCAGGATGTTGGTGTCTGCCAGCTCCTGGACATACTGCAGCATCACCGCGTTGAGGAATGTCTTTGAAGGTGCGTAGGCCACGGAGACTGGGCCCGTGGTGGTTTCGCTTGCCGGGCCCGACTGCCGTGTCAACGATCCGACGCTGCTCGACACATTGACGATTCGCGGTGCAGCGGACTGTCGCAGCAGCGGCAACATGGCATTGGTGACGCGGATGACTCCGATCACGTTGGTCTCGACAACTGTGCGAATGATGTCGAGGTCGACCGTGCTCGGCTGCTGAGGCCCACCACCTGTGATGCCGGCGTTGTTAATTAAGGCGTCGAGGTGTCCGACACGCCTGACAAGCAGATCTGCGGCTGCCGCGACGCTGCTGTCGTCGGTTACGTCCAGCGGCACGGCGAAGGCGTCGACATCCGCTTCGCGTAGTCGAGCCACGGCGTCATTCCGTCGCGTCTGGTCACGCGCGCCGACTCCGACACTCCAGCCCAGTGCCCCTAGCCCCGCCGCGATCTCGTAGCCAATACCTTTGTTCGCTCCTGTGACCAGTGCGGTCTTCTTTTCACTCATGTTCTCGATGGTGTAGCCCCACGCGCAGACCTTCAACACCGTTTCAGTCAGCGGCGATACCCCACAGGTATCGCCGGACGTGTCGCTGATATTTTGACGACATGGAAACCCGAGAGCTGCGGTACTTCGTCGCCGTAGCCGAAGAGCTGCACTTCGGTCGGGCAGCGCAGCGCTTGGGCATGGCGCAGCCTCCGCTGTCACGAGCGATAAGCCAGCTGGAACGCCGTCTGGGTGCTTCCTTGTTGCATCGCGACAGCCGATCAGTCACCCTGACGAAGGCAGGTGAGGTCCTCCTGCACGAGGGACGGGCAGCCCTCGACTCCATCGAAGCCGCCGAGTACCGCACTCGGCGCGCGGCCGTCGAACCCGCCGTCGAACCCAGTGTCATTCTTGCCACCAAGGCCGGAGCTTCCAGTGAGCTGCTCGCCAAGTTGCTAGACGCTTACGCCGCCGAGCCAGATTCGATCCGCGTCGACGTCATGCTGTGTGGCCCCGGTGAGCAGGAACGAGTCTTGCGCACCGGCCGCGCCGATGTAGCAATTCTTCATCGGCCGTTCGACGAGACGTCCGGTCTCGACATCGAGGAACTCCACACCGAAGGCCAAGTCGCGGTACTTCCGGCCGGGCACCCGCTCACCACACGCAAGCATCTACGCCTCAGTGACCTCGCCGAGGTACCGAATCTTCCACTTCCTCGCTGGCCCGGGCCCGACGGGACGTACGCGATCGGTCCAGGTCCGGAGGTCCAAAGCCACACGCAACTCCTCCAGCTGATCTCCCTAGGCCGCACCCTCATGGTGGCACCGGACTCCTGTCGGTCACAGCTGCACGACGACTTGGTCGCCGTGCCCGTCGTGGACGCGCCAGTCATCACCACCGTCATTGCCTGGCCCCCGCACAGTCGATCTCGCGCAGTCGCAGGCCTCGTTCAGACCGCACTTCGTTTGTGATCGCTAAGGACGAGCCGGGAAGACCTCGTCCGCGCACCCTCAATGCCTCGGCACCGCTTTTCGGACGCGACTGTTCGCAGAATGCATCATTGACCGCGTGCATGTCGCCCTCGAGGCGTACGGAGTCGATGGTCAATCTACCGTCGGACGTTTCACCGCGTTCGCATCGAACAACAGCAATAGGGCTGAAATCAGCAGGGGGGTAACCACTTCCCTCACTACGAAGAGCACTGCTGTTGTCTCGGGCCTCGGGCGCGACCAGTGCTGTGGCGATATCGGAGTCGAGACAGTCCGCCCGATCGACTGCTGTCGCGGCCGGTGGAGTGAATGATTCGTAGTCGTCGCGGACGCCCATCCAGACCAGTGCCACCGCGACCACACTGACGACAGCGACAAAGACCCCAGGTATGAAACGTCCACTCATACAAGGACACTATGTGGTTCTGGGGTGGCCGTTACGCATTGGAGGTGCAGTCCATTTTGTCGATGGTTAAAAATCTCAGAAAGGCTCTCAGCCGGTTCTCGGGGTGAGGTGAATAGTTCTGTTTGGGCGAAGCCTGATGACTAGGGGGTAGGAGTGTAAATATGGCTGAAAACGCCTACCCCGAAACAGCCGACAGCGGTGGTCAGCACCGTTTGATCCACGTCCTTGAGGTGGGAAAACTCGCCATGGCCTGCGAGCGAAATCAGCCCCCTCTCGGTGATGGTCTTTGATATCTAGCTAGGGTGCGCGGACTACGAGAGTGGGTCGGCCTGGGCGCGTCGACGCAGTGGAGGTGCTCCAAACAGAAACCAGGCTACTGCTCCGACGAGGGGATCACGATGACAAGCGGAAACCACCAGAATTTTGATGCGGCGCGGGCGTGCGGCGTTCGAAAGATGGAAATCAACCCAGCTATGGTCAGAAGAAAGTAGCCTCGCATCATTACGATCCACGTAGTATCAAAACTATTGGGACAGTAGCGTTTTCAGTTTCGCCGGCGCCGTCATCCAAGTGCTTGTTCCTGACGGTTCATTCGCCATGTATCGAGCATATCGCTCGGGAAAAGCTCCATTTGAAGACGTGCAACCTGCATATCCGGTTGTTCGTGCTGTTCTTTCTCGGGCTCGGACCGTTGATCTGCGTGGCTGCCGTGCTCGTCGACGCCTCCGAAGCTGCGGTGCATGTCGCGTGCGTGGGTCTGGTGACCATCGGGTGGGTGGTGTGGCAGATCGTCGCATTAGATTCCACGCTCCCCGCGCTCAAGTCCCCCTCACCCTCTTGGAGGTCGCGTCGACCGTCCTTGCAATCGGCCAGTTCCGTGCACGTGCCCGCGATCGCAGCCGGCAATAGAGTCACAGGCCGACCACGCCGAGCAGGGCTTCTCCTGGATCGACGACCGAAACAACGGCCGCGACGAACAGCAGCGCCATCGCAATGGTCATCACAGCACCGAGCGATCCGAGGGCGACGAACATCCGACGGTGGGCACCATTTGTCGAGTCCGACGATCTGTAGCGTCGGAAGGCGATGACAGTTCCGGTTGCGACTACAGCGATCACCACGGCGGTAGCGACAATCGCCGCCCAGTTGTAGTGCTCGACCTGTGTGAGCAACTCCAGCAGTGGCAGCCTGAAGTCTCCGCTCTGCACACCGTTCTCGATCAGAGACTGCGCTGTCTGCCCGTCCGCGTTGTCAGCGGAGAGCATCGGAAGCAGCGCGACTACGGGTGCGACCGTCGACTGGATGTTGAGCACAGCCACAAACACCGAAAACAATGACAGCACAGTCGTAGTGGCCGCCGCGACCACGCAACCTACGCCGGCAGTCAGAGATCGCCGCCACAGAGTCGCCGCGAGCAGACCCAGAACCGCGGTCAGCAGCACCGAGATGACGATCTTGATCGCGTGCCACTCGAACCAGTAGTCCACCATCTCCGCCAAGCCTGGAGGATAGGTGCGGACTCCGTTACCCCAGTAGTCGACCAAGCCGCGGCCGAGCAGCTCACTCATGACGGATTGATCCTGGAACTGCGGATAGCGTCCGCGTAACAACGCGGCCGGGCCCAGAACGAATGCGGCCACCAATGCCGCTCCGGCGCATGACAACGCAACGATCGACCAGCGGCTTCGGTTGGCGGACCTACTCATTGACGACTCCCTTCCGGGAGAGAGTCAATCAGCAGGTACTCGACTGCACATCAATCTGTAGTACTACATCTGCAGTACTACATCTGACGAACGAGGTACCAGTTCAGTCGGCGCCTGCGCAGAGTCAGCGACAATTGCATAGAACTCGGCCTCCACCTGATCCGTAGACCACCCTCATATTTTGGTCGTGATGTACCCCGGAAACTCCGGTGCGACTCACCGTCGCTCCTGTCGTCGCGTTGTAAACGATCCCCCTCGCTTGGACATGTTCAACCTTCCTCAGGAACCAGAACGCTCTCAGCCCCTTTCCGCGGTGTGCATATTGACCATCGACAAACAGGATGATTCCCCCTCCCCGCCACTCGCGGGCGTTCAGTAGTAACGGGGTGGGGAAACATTCGGGTCAACGACTACCGCGTCGAGTCGAGGATCCGCGAGAATGAGGTCGATCGCTTCGGCAGGCCCCGCGATCACCGCGAAGTGCGGATCGACATCGCCCGTGACACACCAAGCATGATCCGCTGGCCACATAAACGCAGGATTCTGCACCGTCTCATACCTCTCCGTCTTGACGGCGCACCCCCAGTCACCCAGATCAGTGAGTGCACCACGGAACAACCAGTAGTCACGGTTAGGGATCTTCACCATCGAAAGGTCGTCACCGGTGACGTCCCAGCCCCAACCGTCCCACAAGCAGAAGAAGCAGTCCTCGGGTGTGCTGGTGTAGGGGGTCAAGATCTCTGCGACAATCTTGAACTGGTCATTCTCGGTGAGATAGCCATCGTCCGCAAGGGTGAGAGCGGCGGCTGGACTGCTAGCGTCGTTTTCTCTTTGACCCTCGTATGTCGGATCCGGTATGAAACGCAACCTCGCATACGCCGGGAACCCGATCGGACCGCTCACGGCGAGTCGGTACCACGGCAGATCCTGCCCAACCAACCAATCGGCCGCCGATACGTCGGTACACACACTCAGGCTCATTCCCTCATTCTCGGCTGCAACGCGTCATTCGCTCAGCTACAAGCACGGCGACACGCACCCCACCGACTGGTTTCTGTTTGCTCGCGAGAGCCTGGCAACCGAATCGCTCTCAGATCGTTTCTACAGGTTTGGGTGTGCGTTTCACCGACGCATGGGTCACAGCAGTACGTGTGGCCACCGAAAACGTCGCCCGCATCGAGGCGCTGAACGCCGAAAGTGGGCAGCGAGGAAACTCCTGGGCTCTGCCCGTAGCCACTGGCAAGCACGCCCGAACCCCCATCTGGTCCGGTCGCACCCAATGGCAGCACCAAGTCCGAACCCTGCTCAACTCCCCCACCGGCACCGAACGCTGTAAGAAAAACATCATCAGCACCGAAGCAGCATTCGCTGTCGCCGTCACACATGCCTTCCTGGCAGAGGGAAAGACCGGGCGCGGCGTCACCGCCTCCCGCGAGAGGATCCCCAGCCGCGCCGGAGTCAGCGTTACTGTCGTCAAACGAGCCAGACGAGTCCTGGGCGCCCTCGGCATGGCCGTCGAACAAGAGCGAGGCCGTTACCTCACCACCCTCGATCGATGGCCGCTGAAGCGCACCACGGGCACCGGCAGTTCCGTGCAGCATCCGTGTGGGCACTGATCTCACTCCGCACCGCGGTCGCTGCCATCACTGCGCCCGTCACGAAGTCCAGAAAACCTTCTCGCGCAACACTTCGCACCGCCGCACACCGCACCCGCACAGCCTCACGAACTTCTCCACAAACCACCGGCCGTGTCCCCCTATCCCCCTCCGGGGGATTTGTTCTTCAATCTCTAGTTTTCAAGTTCTCACCAACGCACGCGCACACGCGAGCGGGCAACCCGAAGAACACACAAAAATCCACACCACGCCCAATCGAATTGCAACGCACCACCGCCCAACTGATCGCCCACATCCCGGCACTGAAAACAGTCCGGCACGTCGGACACATCTGCGACGTCCTCGACCAAGCCGGCATCGACACCGCCCGATGGACCGGCCGCGATATCGCCCGCGAACTCACCACAGACACCCAAGCCCGGGACTGGGTCTGGCCCACACAACTCACACGCCCGACTGCCTTCCTGCGCTGGAGACTGACACAGATCGACTGGTCACAGCTTTCCCCGACCGAACGTGCCCGTGAGAACGATCGAACTCGTCTCGCCGAACAAGCAGCGCGTCGGCTCGAAGCGCACGAGCGGGATTCACACGTTGCTGACGCTCACACTCGTGCCCAGATCATGCGGCAGTTGCGGGAGCAGTTCTCGGCGAGAACGCCCGCATGAGTCCGAGCTATCCATCAGTCGGCGGCCGAAAGATCTTCGTCGTCGGCAAAGACCAGTCTTCCGTCATCGAGTGCGGAAGCCCACCGATGCACCGGAGCCCAATCCCGTCCCACGGACTCCGAATCGATGACCATGTCCGCGTAATCCTGGATCACCACACCGCCACCCGGCCCAGACACATTGACCTTGACCTTCGATCCAACCGTAAACGTGTCCTCGAAGCGATGGAGGCGTGGCCGGCCTCCTCGCGGGCGGGTCGATTCGGGAGATGGCGGACTTGACCGGAATATCCACCGCCACGATCCAGAAGTGGGGTCGTGACGGTGGGTGGCCGTCAGCCGAGCAGAAGGCTGAACGCGCTTCCAGGCGTGAGGCGGTTGACGAGTATCAGGTCAGACTCGACGCCGCACATGCTGCCCTGAAATACCTCGGGCTTGATGAGGGCAACCTATAACGCCGGGTTGTAAGCCGCCAAAAGGGTCATCATTTCCTCCCACGTAACGGTTTGCCCGTAAACGCGTCCCACCATCGCCGCAAAAGTCCATGCATCATCGACAACCCGCTTTTCCAGAATGCATCTGACTACCCGGAGAGGATGCAGCTCGAGCGTATCGTTTGCCCACCGGATCGCATCACGGTCGTTGTCGAACTCTCCGTTTTCGAGGACTGCATTGGCAGGTTCGTAGCGGATCCGATAATTGGGCACAAAACAAGTCCCTTACAGAGCTCTTCCAGATTGCACCTGTTTACGACGCTACAGGCTGCTCAGGCTAGGCGACTCTTGTCGTAGATCAGGCCGCAGATAACTGCAAATAGCGTGAAAATGCACAGTGCAATGACCAGCCAAGTCTTCAGTCTGTCTGCTGGATCGGCTCGCCGGACCTCGCGCTCGACTCTCGGAATTTCGTGTCTCGACATGGCTGGATCTTTCGCTGTAATTAATGTGCCGATTTGTGGTGCCCCGCCGACGATCTGGGGAACATCATCGGCGAGGCTACTCGACCACACAACTGGCTCAGCAGTCGGTGAGAGCGAAAGAAACTTATACGGCGCTGAGTGACTTATGCCAGTCTTCTTCGGGTGACTGTTACTTGAGGATTCAATTGCATGATCGATTGATACTGCACGATCCGCCCAGAATTACTCATGCGCATCGCACGGCGCTGCTTCAAAAGTTGCTCACTATACCCCGCCCTGATCCGTCAGGTGCGGGGCGTTTTGTGCGTTCTCCGACCGTCGCGCTAGTGGTTCGGCCGTTCTTTTCGTTCATTCACGGATTCTCCCCCGACCACACCCACTCGTGCGCACCATCCGTCACACACTCACGACGGAACTACTGGTAGTGAGGGCTGCGCGTAACGAAGTGGTTCTATATCTGGTCTAAGTCGGGCAGCCCTGCGAGCAAGATCATCGACGAGTTGCCATTTCCCGGGTTACCTATATCACTGCCACTCACTGGAAAATATCTACAGTGACGGGGGTAGACATTGTCGTGGATCCGTTGTATCTTTTCTATCGTAAGCATCGTAAGCAAAGTATGAAGCAACACAGTGCGGGAGAGATGAACTGCCCGCAAGCAGTACCGCAGGGCAGGGTCGCGCCGAGACCGAAAAGTTTGCGTGTGTGGTCTCGGCAGCCCCTTTCAGAGCGGCTCCCGGACGTCACCACCAGTCCGGAAGCTCGAAAGAGTGCAGTTGTGTAAAGGAAGTTCAGTCCAGACCCCCGGCGGCCTTTGCGGCGCCGGGGGTCCCGTCCGTTGAAGAAGCAATATTCGGATTGCGCGTTCGCTTTGACGGCCAGGCGCGCATGGCCCACACGACCGAGCAGAGGCGGGCGGGCCACCCAGACTGCGCACCGCCTCCCCAGGATTGGTGCGCACGACCCGCCTGACCGGTACTGACGACCGGCCAGGCGGGTCACCTACCGGGATATTCGTTCGGTAAGGTCCAGTCTGCGTCCGACCCTCCAACGTCGATGCACGCCTCACCCGCAATGCGGTCACACGTAACCCGGGTGAGGCATTAATTCCCTTCACCCCGACTACCGCGCACGTCGCCTGAACCGTTAACCCTGATCGATGGCAGTCAGTGTTGGTCAACTACGCCGTCGACGCGCACCGGAACCGGTGACCCGCCACTATCGAGGCTTGCCCGGCGGCGAAGTTCGTCAAGAATCTGATCGGTGGACAATTGACGGAGGGACATCGCCGCCGCATCCACCGGAAGGCTTTCTTCCTCGGTCATGTACCCCGACGCAATCAGCACTTCTTGTATCGGTACATCGAACAACATCGCGACCCGTCGCAACACCTCCGGGGACGACGGAGCTCGCACCATCGACGTCCACTGGCGAACCTCAGACGGATACACGCGGAGCGCTCCGCTATGTGTCAAGTCAAGTGAGACGGTGACGTTCAGTTGATTTGCGATTCGGCAACAGGTTCGTTGATGAAGAATACGGTCGGCATCTCGGGTGGACACGGCCGGCGTGAAAACCGTGCCGGATTCGCGACGTAGGCCTCGTTCAAGGTGATCTGCCGGGCTTCGTCGACCGCGTCAGCGGCCGGCGAAGTGCACCGACGCCGGAGTGTGCCAGGCAATTCCCGAATGACGGTGAATGTGGTTGTACTCGTTGAAGAATCCCTCCAGGAATACTCGTGCATCCTCCAGTGATGCAAACGATTTCGGGAAATCGTGCAAATACTTCAGAGTCTTGAACTGAGCTTCCGAAAATGGATTATCGTTTGAGACCCGAGGTCGTGAATGTGACCGGATGATGCCGAGGTTGCTGAGAAGTTCGGACACCAGTCCGGAAGTCATCGAGGTGCCACGGTCAGCGTGGACGGTGTGTGGGGCGATGCCGTTCCGGTCGATCGCTTCCTCGATGAATTCGGCTGCCAGTTCGGCACTTTCGTGCGCAGCCACAATCCACGACGGGTTGTACCGGGAATAGATGTCGATGAGTACGTACAGGTGAAACCACACGCCCTTGGTGGGCCCGCGGAGTTTGGTGATATCCCAGGTCCAGACCTGTGAAGGTCCGTCGGCGAGGAGCTCGGGGATCGCTTTCGGTGGATGTGTCGCTGTTCGTCGGCGTTCACGGTTTTGTCCGGCCGCGGCGGCGATGCGATACATGCTCGACACCGAACACCAGTAGTTTCCCTCGTCGAGTTCCCGGGCCCATATCTGGCATATGGCCAGGTCAGCGTTCTTGTCGCTGTTGATGACGGATAGAACCTGAGCGCGCTCGGACGCGGTGAGTGCCTGGCCGTTGTCGGGGACTGTCCTCGGTTTCTTGGGGCCCAGGACGGGTGGTTGCTGCTGCCGGTAGTGGGTGGCGCGGGCTCGTCCGATCAGGATGCAGGATCGTCTGGTGGGGATTTCGGCGGCCCTGAGGTCGCTGAAGGTGCTGTTCAGGGCGTCTTCGGTAAGGGCGGTGTGTCCGTGCTCTCGGAGATGGATTCCAAGAGCACGTGAAGTTTTCCCATGATCTCGAGCGCGGCCTCCGTCTGCGTCAATTGCTTTGCCAGACGGGCATTTTCGCGCGTCAGGCGGGCCATTTCCTTACGTGTCGCGGCGTCGTTGTCGGGATTGGTCGCAGCTTTCGGTCGAGACTTCCCGGCGGCTGTAGTTCTGGCTTGCGCCCATTCTCGGAGTTGGGATTGGTACAAACCTTCGCGGCGTAGGACTGCGGATTTTTCGCCGTGTGGGGCGCTGTTGTATTCGTCGAGGATGTTGTTGCGGTATTCGGTGGTGAATGTTCGGCGGGTCGGTTTCGGTGCGGGATCTACTGGCGGATCTGGTGTTGTCGTGGGGTTTGGGCTGGTCATCGGTGGTGCTCGTTTCATGCCCTCAGTGAGTGATCTCGGTTGCCTCCGAGTGTCTCACTAAATCCTGACAGTGAGGGCTCGCGCAGCTTCCTCATTGCTCGCATATCCCCGCACATCGATCTGTTCGCGAACCCACATACTGAATCCACTCTTGCTCATACACGTAATTTTTCCATGGAATATGGGATTGTTAGCACAGCGAATCACGGGCAATATCGATACACCGCGCCGCGAGTTATCTCCACCAGCTGTGGATGAATTGGCGATAGTTCAGCGTTCAAGTGTCTGTTACCTGACGAAGACTGGCATTCGGCGCCCGGTGCCGTATATCGTTTTTTCGCTCTAACGGACTGCTGGGCCAGTCGCGTGATGAGCCGCCCCGCCGGCGTGACATCCCCCAGATCGTCGGCGGGGCACAAGGCTGGCGCACCGCTTTCCGCCTCGGTTCTCGGTACGCCCAGGACTCGCCGACCTGCTGATCACACACTGGCCGGCGAGTCCCACTCGGCCGCTCATCCCCCAGCCGGACCCTGACAGGCATCACCCCCCAGGACCGTTCGCCGCATTAACCTGCCCGCACGTCGCCTCGACATAGAACGGGACCTTAAACCCAAGCAATAAATACCGACCGAATTTTTCTTTTCGAGCACGGGCTTCATGGACCGATGCGCTTCGGTCCGGGGAACGTGTAAACCTGGTCGGACCGTCTGCGAAGTCGGCCCGACAAGGCCCCGATATCCGTTCTGCCCATTCCGAGGGATGGACAGAACGGAGTTTGCCACGAAAGCAGCCATGCCCAAAGAACGTCGAAGCAAAATCGACACCGCAATCATCGCGGTCGCCGCGTGTACCGCAGGCGGATTCATTGTCGGCGCAGGCCATGATCCTGTCACTGCGCTGGCAGTGAGCGTTTTCCTCGCAGGAGGATTTACCCTCGCAAGCTACATCATCAAAGGCGGCTAACTGCCCGCACCCCAACCATATTCGGCGGGACGCCTAACATGGTTACATTCACCGATTCCCGTTTACCTTTTCTTGCGCGACGGGGATTTTCTCGGGCGTGGAGTCCCTCGCCGACGGCCCGCCTACAACGCGCTGATCGAGCGATTCCGACAAGCCGGCAGTCGCTCGCCGGGGCGCCACAGCTACGTATCGTCCGACTCGGTGCGTACGGCTCACCGGCGCAACACGTCCACCTCCCGCGTCGGTGAGCTCTTTCCCTGCGGCGACGAATACCGTCCATACCTAGACAGGCTTGGATTTTGGTCACCCACTTGAAGAAATCTCGTCAAAACCTGCATCTGCTTCTCACCGAGTCTTACCGTGAATATGCAGAGATTCGCTATGAGGGGCGTGAATCTCGGCGCGGATAGCGGGTCGCTGCGCTGTGTGCTCAGCGCAGATGCCAACGAAACCCCCAACCTCATCGCAAGGTTGGGGGATTCGTGACCTTGAAATGAAAACCTTGAGATGAAACCACGAGGCGGCCAGATCGCAACGCCTCCAGCCCGACTGCTGCCTACACCAGACGAAGGTGAGATCCCATGCTAGCCAGCTGCTTAACCAACATGTCTCGACGCTCCGAGAGTCGCCGGATTGCATCGTCGTCCTCGGCGAGCCGGGCACGGTTCAGCAGGAACTGACACGTGTCCAATTGATCTCTGACAGTAGTCACTGCCGTCACCTTCGATCACTGTATGTAGGCACGTTCTGAACCTGCCAGTGGTAAATGCGATACACATGGGCCGAAGTACCTACATAGGCACCTGTTTTCGGATCCGACATCGCAAAGCCCCAATCTCAGTGCCAAGCCAAGGGTTTCGTGACTACTGGTACGTAAATGGCGAGGCCGAGTTGCTGCCAGTACCTTCTATGCACCCCTTCAGCGGGAGTTGAGCACACAGCTCCACTGATGAGGGCGTCAGGCCTCGCCGGTTGCGACCCCCCGCTCCAGCGGGACCTGTCCCTACTCGAGGTTTGGATCTCGCATTACCGGACACGCCCTGGCCGCCGCTAACCTCACGTGCATAGGGCTTGCCGCACAAGGTCCGCTTGGAAGTCTCGCAGACGACGCCGCGAGGACGCGGTAGCCGCGGCAACCCGCTGGTCCACCCTCGCCAGTCGCGACAACGCCGAGTACCTCGCCGCCCGCATCTCTTAGCCACCAGCGTCAAACATCGACGGTCACGTCTTCGGGTTTGGGTGTGGTGGATCTCGCAGTCGGAATGCTGCTCACCCCAACCGATCGCAATACTGCTGAGGTCGGCGCTGGTGTCAGTGACGATGGTGCCGCTGGTCGACGTGCTGACCGAGGTGGCCTAGCGGGAGTCGTCGCTTCCACACCCGACCACGATCACAGCACTGGTGAGTGCAGCGACCTTGGCGGCTATCGCCGAGCATGTCAAGTCGTTCGTGGACGAACTGAACTAGGCTCACCCGAGTCAAGGTGAATTCTGGTCTTCGCTACAGGGACCGGAATCCACCACCCCCTGTGGTGATCGGAGATGTGGTGGGGCAGGTTCTCTCGCGCGAAGAGCTGGCAACGGAACTCGACTCTGCCTACTCGAAACTCGAAGCGCTACTCGACCGTGCGGCCGAAGCCGATCTGTTCGACGAGGTCGCAGTTGATGCTTGGACTGTTCACGACGTCGTCGCTGTACGCGTCTGGTGGGCCGAGGCGGTGGCTGAGTGGATCGCGGCCGGACTGCGCGACGAGAATCCGCAGACACCGGAACCCGGCTTTAACTGGACGCAAACTCCCGCACTGAATCAGTCGGTTGTCGACGCAAGTGCAGACGTTCCGATTCTGGTGCTTCGCGATCGCTTGGGAGTTGCTGTCGCATTGTTGCGCAAGTACATCGAGACCCTCGACGACGATCAACTTCTGGCGGTCGGGGACTTCTCGTGGAGCAGGACCTGGCCGGTGTCGAGGTGGATTGCCGTCAACACGATCACCCAATTCGCATCCTTGTCGAAAATGATTCGGCGACTACTGAAATCGGCGAATCAGCTCTGAGTTCGGTGTATCCGCCAGACCGTCGGTCAGTGAGATTTCACCAGCGATCGTGAACCCGAACCGTTCATACAGCGGGAGATTCCGTTCCGTCGAGGTATCGAGCAAGCACGCCTCCCCGGAGCGATCCAGTTCGCCCAATGCGTGTCGCAGTAGCGCAGAACCCAATCATGTCCCGCGCGAGCGCGGCGTCGTACCGATCGTTGCCACCGACCACGCGTGCGCAGGGATGGAAACCGCAGACAGTTGTTCGTCTGCCTGGAGAATCCGCTCTAACCGATCTCCGCGCAGTTCCACGATCTTCTCGACAGCCTTTTCATCAGGCTCCGGTACGTTCGGCGGCAGGACCGCGACGACGCCGTTGCCGGAATCATCGATGTAGCAACGCCCGAAAGGTAGTGCCAGGTGCTCGAGGTAGATTCGTTGCACCGCTGCGACGCGTTGGACGTGAGAGTCTTCGGCCACGCACCAGTCCAGAATAGTCGGCGAACGCCACGCGGAGAATCTCGGCTGGTCGGGTCAGATGTGGTTGCTTGCAGGGTCGGAATCCTTCAACGAGCTTGTCGGTAAGTGCCCTGGGCACCCAAGTCTTTTCAGCTGTGCAGTAGTCGCACGGGCAGCGGTCACGTACTTGTGAGAGTTCCAGAACAGCCACTCCAAGACTCACAATAATTGTAGTGAACATTCCGACTTACATGAGTGTTACGGCAAGTGACCGGGATTGCAGCCCATAGCGTGTCGTAGTAGGCCGGAAGGAATGACTCGTGAACATTCTGTCTCCCTCAGGTCGGGATGACTCTTGTCTGGTGTGTCACGCCCTCCGGTCTCCGCTCGCGGTGTGACTCGAGAGAGGCGTGACCCCAAGCTGCTGTGAGAGGTACTTGAAGTCGGATTGTCCGCCACGGATCCCCACTTCGCGATCGAATCGCGGTTCCACCCGGCGATCGCCCCCTGTTGATGTCGGTACTGCACGGAAGCCGCGAGATCTGCCCACGAATCGCCCGTCCTTGTAGTTCGGCTTCCGCCAACGACAACCCGCCTCCAGGTCAAGACGTGGCATATCACCAGGTGATTCAGCAGACACACGATGTACGGACCCACCCCAACACGCAATACTCGAATCCTCCTCACCTCCGCTTTGTCACATTCAATCCGTCTATCTCGTCTTCCCAATAGGTTCCGATTTCCATGCGAAAGGACTAAAACCCGATGTCGACCCCATTCGAAACACCGATCATGGCGGAGGAGCGGCTGGCAGGCGAGTTCAGTGCAGCCCGCCCACGCCTGATCCGAATCGCCTACGCGGTGGTCGGCACCCACGCCGAAGCAGAAGACGTTGTCTCCGACTGCTGGCTACGGCTAGTCAGAGCAAACGCTCAAACCCGAATCGAGGACGTTGGTGCATGGACCACCGTAGCGGTCGCTCGCCACGCGCTCGACTCTCTCCGATCCGCGCGAGTTCGCCGCGAAATGTACGTAGGTCCATGGCTTCCGGAGCCAACCGTGCACACCACCTCACAGGCACCGCAGGACCCCGCCGATCGTGTGACATTAGATGAATCCGTTAGTTTTGCATTGCTCGTTGTCATGGAAACCTTGAGTCCCGCTCAACGCACCGCGTGGGTACTTCACGATCTCTTTTCGATGCCATTTCAAGATGTCGCAACCGTTGTCGGTCGCACTCCAGCGGCCGTGCGGCAGCTCGCCGCTCGCGCCCGCAAACAGGTCGCCGCCGGCATTCCGCACATCGATATCGATGTCAGCTCACATCGAGCAGTGGTCGAGGCATTCCAAGCAGCAGCGATCAGCGGAAACGTCGACGCACTTCTGACGATTCTCGATCCCCAGGTTGTACTGACCAGCGACGGAGGGGGCGTGGTCTCGGCGGCGCGGCGCCCGGTGTCGGGGGCAGACAAAGTATCCAGATTCATTGTCGGCCTTCGCAACAAGGTCACACAACTCGACATCAGGATCATGGATATCAACGGACTACCCGGTTTGGTGATGCTTCACGCCGGCAACGTCACCGCAGTCGTCTCGCTATCCGTCAGCGCCTCGACAATTTCCCGTATCGACATTCTCGTTGCGCCGACCAAGCTGGCGAATGTTCATGTTGACGCGTGACGCGGCAGAGGTGAAGCCTCCCCGCCCAGTTCACAACACCTTTTACCGTGGGGGCCTGTCGATGTGGGCATGGGTGGCCCAGCGTGTCAGCGGGATGGTGATCTACGTCTTCCTGCTCGTTCACGTAGCAGACAACCTCACGTTGCGAGTATCACCTGCCGCGTACGACGAAGTGATTCACACCTACAAGACACTCATCATGGGAATCGGAGAGATAGGCCTCGTCGCAGCCATCCTCGGTCATGGATTCAACGGCATCCGGATTGTGATTTTGGACTTCTGGTCCAAGGGGATCGAGAAATCCAAGCTCATGCTGTGGATCGTCGTCGTGCTCTGGGTGCTGGCAATGATCCCCTTCGTCATCCGTCACCTGAGTCACTACATCTGAAAGGAGAGGGTATGTCCATCCCGACCACCACACGCGACCTACGGACCAAAGCGAACGTCGGAGGCAACTTCGAGAAACTCGCCTGGATCTTCATGCGACTGTCCGGTGTCGTACTCCTCGTCCTGGTAACCGTGCATGTGTACGTCAATCTGGTCGCCGGTGAAGGCGTCCACAAAGTCGACTTCGCATTCGTCGCTGGAAAGTGGGCAAATCCATTCTGGCAATTGTGGGACTTTGCCATCCTCTGGCTCGCTGTACTGCACGGCACCAATGGTGTTCGCGTCATCATCGCCGACTACTCGACTCGCGCCCCCGTTCGATTCTGGATGACCATGCTCATCTGTAGTGCGGCAGTCATGATGCTCATCGCCGGCACCTTCACGATCTTCACATTCGACCCATGCCCTGCCGGGATCTTGTCCGGGAATCTGCCCGACTTCTGCCCCACCCCCTGAATTGACACTCGAAAGGTATACGTACAGATGAGCGTCGGAACATTCTTCGAGATCGTCTTGGTGTTCGCCGCGCTGTTCGTGGTGTGGTTCACCGTGTTCGTCGTGAGAGCACTGTTGAAGGACAAACGATGAACAAGAAACTAGTCTCCCTGATGGCAGCCACTCTCGCCCTTCTCGGCGTGTTTGCCCTACTCGCACCAGCTACCGCACAAATACTCACAGGTACACCGGTGGGTGTCTCGCTGGGGGTCTCCCTTGTCGTCATCGGAACTGTCGCCGCAGCATTGATCGTGAACCAGATTCGATTCGGTCTATCAGCAGATCGTTTACTTAAAGTGCTCATCGAGGAAGGTGACGATCGAGGTTTCCCGGACCTCCCTCGGCGCCCGTCCGGCCGAGTTCTTCCCGAAGATGCGAAGGCGTACGTAGAGAAATGTCGTTCCGACGTCGATTCGGACTCCGCTGACTGGCGGCTGTGGTTTCTCCTCGCCGGAAGTTTCGAGATCGCTCGTGATCGCCACAGTGCGGTTCTCGCGCTCCGCAGAGCCAATGAACTCATCTCTTCGCGAGTGTAAGTCCGCACCAGCAATTGTATGAGTCACGACCACGGCGAGGGAGCGGCACGATGCCTACCCTGCTAGCCAGTTCCAGATCAGCTACTCCAAGACTCACAGTAATTGTAGTGAACGTTCCACACCTCAACGGCAGTACCCGTTGCTGCTCGCTGGTGTATTCGCGGGAGTAGAGCCTTTCTTCGGAGAGGGTGCGGTTGTAGCGTTCGGTCTTCTCGTTGTGTTTCGCGATGTACGGCTTGATGCGATAGTGTCGAGCTTCGCGGAGTGAGGATGTTAAATCTGCTGCCCGATAACATGATCCGTTGCCGGTGATCACCCGTTCGATGCAGCTGATGCCGTGTGCGGCGAAGGAAACGCGGGCGCAGCTCCTGAAATCGATTGCCGTTGCCGCAGTTTCGTTGTCTCCGGCCTCGGCGTACGCCAAACGAGTGTTGTCGTCGATCGCAGAATGCAGTCAGGTGTAGGGGATCCGGGCGTTCTTGTTCTTCGTTTTCCGGCGCTACGATCGCTGGCCTGCGCGGAACCGCGTCCGTGGGCACGCCAACTACCACCGTCCGGGATATGGCTGGCTTTCTTCACATCGACGTGGACCATCTAACCTGGCCGTTTCGCGGCGATGACTCGTGTTTTCAGGTGTTTTCGCTGTTTGGGTCTATGATCCCGCGACGATGCAATCCCAGACCTCGCCGGATTTTGCAGGCGTTTCGACGAGCGTTGACAGCGCCGTCGGTGTGTAGTTCGAACGCGATTCGTGAGGGGAGACTATTTTCGTGTTCGCCGCATGGCTTCGATCTGCACAACAATGTCGGTCACTGTGGCGCTCGGATGATGGTCTGGCGCGCTGGATCGGTCCTGCAATCCCAGGTCGCCGACCTGTTTGAATCGGTTGACCCACTTGGAGGCGCATTGACGGGAGATACCCATGTGGCGATGTGGGCGATCGGGCGGTCGTGGCAGCGCTCGATCAGGCGGCGTCTTCCTTCCACAGTCAGGAGTCCTTACGGTGCGACGCAGGGCTGGCCCTTCCTGGTCGAGAATGATTGTGTCGCAATCCCATTCTTACACCGAGTACCTGCCCGTCTACTTCAGCCCCAGGTCAGCAACGTCCGTACCCACAACAACTAGTTTTCGAAATTCAGCTCGCGACGTAACGCGCTCAACCCACTGAGAATTCGAGTATGGCTTGCCGTTACCCGACATGGGGAGCAGTGTCGGTTGGGGTGTTTCATCAGGTATTACCAGCGCGCATTCTCACCGCGAGACGTAGATCCTTCAGCGGATTCGATTGCATGTTGGAACCGGGGCCACGTTACGGAACCGATTGTGCTGCCACAGGCTCTCGATCGGCAGCACAATCGACGGATCAGGTTGGTCAAGGCGCCGGAACGGGTGGAATATATTCCGGCAGAGCACCATTCGGGCCTGCCGATGCCAAAAGCGACTCTTTGTCATCCGCTGGCGGATAGATCCATTCTGTGTTGATGGTTACCTTGAGATGTTGTCCGGCACTGCCAGTCATCACAACTGTGCGATCCCAACCTGTCGTGACCACGGCCCCTGCCGCCCCTAGCGCCAGACACGTCTGATATTCATCCGGGGAAAAGGCTACGAGGGGTTCTCCGAGCAGATCGGCTGCAGCATTGTGGCCAGCAAATTTGCCGAGGGGTACCGCGTACTGGCAGCTCTGCATCACTGTCCGGCCGTGCGTTGCAACCGCCGCCGCGGTATCGCCCGCCGCATAGACGTCGCCGACATCGCATACACGAAGGTACTCGTCGACTGACAGTCGTCCTAGCCAATCACGCTCCGCAGGAATGAACTTCGTCAGTGGACTTGCTGTCATTCCCGCTGTCCACACCACCGTGCGAGCGTCGATTTCAGTACCATCGGACAAAGTAAGCCCATGTGGGCGAACACTGTCCACACTCACGTTGAGGAGTACCTCGATTCCGAGGTCGCTCAGTGCTGCGGAGATTGCAGGGTGCGGGCCCGAGCCCAACTCGAGCCCAACCTGGCGCTCTCTCTCCACCAAGACCACCCGTACTACTGCCTGGTCATCGGCGATCTCGCGAACTCGCTGTGTCAACTCCGTAGCAATTTCGAGTCCGGTAAATCCTGCCCCCACGACCACAATCGTGTACTGCCCAGTGCTGACACTTTCATGCGGAAGTCGGTGCAGATGTGAATCGAGTCGGGCAGCACCGGCAAGTGTGTCGACGTCAAAGAGATATTCTGCCCCCGCGATGTTCGGCATCACGACCTGGCTGCCGGACGCCAGTATTAGCTGGTCGTAGGCTGTTACGGCGCTGCGCCCGTCCCTACCGACTGTTGTGACCGATCGGGCGTCGGTATCGATGTCGGTTACAGTTGCCGGCACGCGTCGGACACCTATCGGCCCCAGGATAGAGTCGAGTGGGACGCGCTTATTGTGAGGTTCCGATTCGTACAAACGCGGGCGTATCACCAGATCGTCACCGGCACTGACAACAACGATTTCCAGTTCCGAGTCAACCACACCGCACTCGCCCCGCAGTTTCGCGGCGCTGGCGGCGCTCCATACGCCGGCGAAACCTCCCCCGACAATCAAGATCTTCGACATGAATCAACCTTCCCGTTGCTTCGTCACGGCGTCGGTCGTTGACCTCACGCAAGTGCTGGTCGTAGTCGGTTGCAACTGGGTCATCGATCTGACGCAGCCGCGTAGATTTGGGCAGTCGTGTGTGCCATATCCACGTACTCCCACACTCTGACGACCCAGCCATCGATCGCCTCCAGCCAGAGACTGTATTCGTTCTCGTAGAACCCACCAGTGGAGAATTCACCACTCATCTTGAAGCGAACCGCTCCGATATTTCCGTCGGTAATCGCATGGTGCACTTCGACAGTCATCTTATTCGGGTCGTACAGGTCACCGAACACACGATGCAAATTAGCGAGCACTTCACCTCGGCCGGATGTGAAGCTTTCCATCACCTGAGCGGGGATCGACGGGGTGATCCACCATGTCACATCTGGTGCCAAATTCTCGATCATTCGCTCAGGATGTCCGGCCGCTTGCACAATCCGGGTCGCAAGCTCTGAGGGTGAGAGTGCTGCGCCCATTGACGATGTACTCATCAGATTCCTATCCATTACCTCGGCAATGCATTCTGCCGAATCGGGTTGCAGTTGGTATATGTAGAAGGTCTACACGTCGATTTTTTCCGGATGCTGTTTCTTGGGTTTGGCCCAGTGATAGGTTCCCGCTCGACGGCGCTCCCACGACAGAATCATGCGGGCGTATCGATTGTTCAAATCATTGATCAACGCACCGGTCTTACCCTTGACGGTGAAATCACGTGGCGAATCGTCGCTGTTGGTCGATTGAATCAGTCCGTCTGCAGGCCCCAAACTCAAACTCAAAACGAGGTAGCGCAAAGGGCTTGGGTTCAACACCTTTCAAGTCAGCAATGACGGTTTGGGCGGCATGCGCTCCCTGCGGTGCAGCAGTTGCACATGCCATACGTAGGGTCCTGCCTACCGATCCAGTGACGACCGCTCCATCGCCTGCACCGAGAATTCGCGGATGCGCTGTCGAGCGCATACTGGCGTCGACGAGCAATCGACCGGACTTGTCGACGGCCAGTCCGCTATCACGCGCCAAACCAGGTACAGCAAAGGACGCGGCCCACACCACAACATTGCCTACGACATGTTCGCCACTGCCGGTGATAATTCCGCCGGATATGACTTCTGCGACGGACACATTTTCGATCACGTCGACATTGCGCATCGCTCGAGCATTCCTGATGTAGGAGCGTGCCTTCTCCGACACGGTAGGTGCCAGCACCGAAGACGTGATCATTTTCAGACTCAGATCTGGGCGTGCGACAGCGAGTTCCGAGACCATTTCGATCGCCGTGGACCCGCCACCGACGACAATGACGCTGTCACCCGCAACGCACTCGGCGAGTGCGTCCCTCAGTTTGTGAGCCTGTTCAAGGCTAGACAAGTCGAGCGCAAACTCACGGGTACCCGGCACCGGATCGAGCACGGCACCGCTGCCAATCGCATAGATCATGTCGTCGTACTGCAGAGTCCACTGTTGCCCCGAAGATGAATCGACACCGTCAATTTCGCTACGGTCGTGTCGAATCGTCGTCGCCGACCCAATGACCAGTCGGACAGAAGGATTGAGCAATTCGGTCAAACTGTGACGCGTCGCAGAATCGGAGTTCGCGCGGGCGGCCACTTCGTGGAGAAGGAGTCGCTCCACAAAATCATCGATCGGGTTGACAAGTGTGACCTCGACCTCATCTCGGAGGGTTCCCGCTAGTCGGTTGGCGCACATCACGCCGGCGTATCCACCGCCCAGAATTACCACTCTACGAATCATCTTGTTATTCATACTTATAGGACGATGTGGCCGCTTCGAATGTGACTTTTCGGCGTCCGCAGGCTCGCTCAATGACAAGTACGTGCCTGCGAGATCGTTCCGGCGGTGACATCTCAGTGCGCGTGCAGTCGGTAAGGCCCGACCGTGCATGCGAATTCGCCTGGTGCGACAACGTCTTCACCCGCGCCCACCTGTTTGCCACAGCGGGGCGTCCTCGTTGACGGGCGTATGCGAACATTCTTGCGTCGGTTACCGATGTCGAAGGCCTTCGACGTGATCCATCGGAGCAAGCCGCCCGCGTTGGTGTGACGAGCCGAGCGGCACGCAGGTGTTCGACGGATACAGCCACGCGATTCGTGCGAGGGTTCTCTACTCACCCGCGATCGTCTTCGCAGCAATTCCGGGGCGAGCGGGGACCTCCGGCATTCACGTGCCACCATCTTGCGAGTTGTCGAGATACTGAAATCTTCTGCCTCACAACCCGGTTGAGTCTCCTCAGATCAACAGGATGGCCACGAAAATGGCTGCTGCGCCCAAGATGTCGGCGACCGCGCAGAACGGTACGTACCACCGTGGTACCGTCCCCCGGTAGAGATATTGTCAAGACCTGTGGATCAGTCAGGCGACCTCCGCTCCGGTTGAACCTTCTTGTTCCGGTGTTGATTCCGGCGTGATGTCGGCGGGTCGTTCGAGTAGTTTGCCTTTGTGGAAGGCCGCGCCGGCCCGCACGAGCGCAACCAGATGTGGTGCGTTGACCGCACACCAACGCGCTTGTGCGGCGTCGATCAGCTTGTAGGCCATGGCGAGTCCGGCGGCACGGGATCCGGGTCCTTTGGTTACCTTGGTTCTCAATCGCACTGTGGCGAAGGTGGATTCGACGGGGTTTCTGGTGCGCAGATGCACCCAATGTTCGGCCGGATACTTGTAGAATTCGAGCAGTACATCCATGTCGTCGGTGATCTTGGCGACTGCTTTCGGGTACTTCGCGATGTAGTCGAGTTCAAAGGCCTTGATCGCCAGTTGCGCTTTGTCGATGTCCTCCGCCATATAGATGTCTTTCATCGCCGCGAGCGCGCCTGGGTGTGCAGATTTCGGCAGCGCGGCAAGAACATTGGATTGCGTGTGGAACCAGCACCGTTGTTCACGGGTTTCGGGGAACACCTCCCGCAATGCCTTCCAGAACCCCAAGGCTCCGTCGCCGACCGCCAGGACAGGAGCGGCCATGCCGCGCCGGCGACAACTGCGCAACAGATCCGCCCAAGACTCCGTCGACTCGCGGTAGCCGTCGGCGAGGGCGACGAGTTCCTTCCGTCCGTCCGCGCGGACACCGATCATCACCAACAGACACAGCTTCTCCTGCTCGAGCCTCACCTTGAGGTGGATCCCGTCGACCCGCAGGTACACGAAGTCGGTTCCGGAGAGGTCCCGATCCTGGAAAATCTTGGCTTCGTCTTGCCACTGAGTCGTCAGCCGGGTGATCGAGGCCGGTGAGAGTCCTGCGCCGGTTCCGAGGAATTGCTCCAATGCAGGCCCGAAGTCGCTGGTCGAGAGGCCGTGGAGATAGAGCAGTGGCAGGACCTCGTTCATCTGCGGGGACTTGCGCACCCAGGCCGGCAGAATCGCCGACGAAAACCGTTGACGTTCACCTGTTTCCGGTTCGAGACGCTTGTCGTTGACCCGGGGAGCTTTCACGTTGACCGCGCCGGCGGCGGTCAGGACGTCGCGTTCTGTGTGGTATCCGTTGCGGACCACCAGGCGGCGACCGTTCTCATCGAGGTGGTCGGCGAACTGTTCGATGTAGGCGGCAACCTCCGCGTGCAGTGCTGCGGCAAGCATTTTCCGGGCGCCGTCGCGGACGATCTCGTCGAGCAGCGACCGCCCGCTGTCGTCTGTTGGACTGGCCGTTCTCGTGTACTACCGTGAGCACGGGCGTACCTTCCCGCCAGCGTTGGCGCGCTGGTCTTGATCAGAATTTTCGATTCCTTGCAGATCATCTTCCGGGAAGGTACGCTTTCACGTGATCCACAAGTTCTGATCATTTCTCTCGGGCACCGTCAGGAACGGCTTGGCGTAATTGCTCTCCGGAGCTGTCACACTCAACTTCCTGATCCACCGGCTCTAAGGGCTGGGAATAGAGAACAGACCCGCGTCTCGTCGCGAGAAGCGGGCCTGTCGTGTTGACACAAGCCTAGCCATCGGCGGAATGCCCGTCAACCAGTGAATGAGCCTCATCTACAGTGCCCGCGAACACCCTCATCGAAAGCGGCATTTTGATCACCGCTCCAGACGAGCGGCCGAACCGCCGCAGTAGCAGGCCAGGGCCATCGGCCATCCAAGTCATCAGCCCGCATCCACCTCGAAGTATTCACCGACGCCGCGCAACGCCGCCGGCCCCGCCCGCGACGTCGCTCTTACACAAATTATCTGACACCCTCCAAACGACGCCAACGAATTCGTACTCGTCATATCCTTCGAAACCCATTGAACAGAAAACGGATTCGACAATCTCCCAACCCATGAAAGCATGATGCACCAGACAAGCACGTAGAAGACCAACCGACCCACCAACACCCGAAGTTTGACCACGCCCGATCCACCCACCACACACCCCTCAAACCCCGGCACCGACCTTCGCGATCACCGTGCCCCGCATGCCACTTCCCCGACCACCATCGCCAAGGCTCAACCCACCGCCTCACGGATCACCGGAACGAGCGCAAAACCATTGATCAACACCACCGCGCCCGTAAACGTAAGTGCGCGCACCCGACCGAACAACGCCCATACTGCCGCTGCCGCCACCGCGAAAACAACAACCTTGACCACGCCTGTAACCCACGGATTATCGACTGGGTTTTCAGGCGAGGCGAAGACCGCCCACACCACCATGACTGCCACAACGACAACAGCAGTCGACACCACGCGACGACGTATGCTGCCACTCTGCGACCAGACGTAAGTGCCGATCGCCACAAGCGTTACAAGCTCGAGAAGGAAGAGAAGGACATATATGGACCATGCGAGGATCAACACATCGGCACCGTACCGCACAAAAGTGAGCAGTGCTCTCGACACTCCGGCCAGAAATCACACAGCGAGCACAAGCGATCACACCCACTGGTCCGTCGCCGAGCCAGAACGAACAAAAAGCGCGTTGAACTGGCAATAACATGAAGACGGTACGGGAATGATATTTCTCGTCGGTCACCGCACATTCAATCGCGGGGTGACACGCGTGAGCCCGCCACCGGCGACAGTAACGGGCGACCGTTGTGCCCGAACTGCCTGATCACTGATCCGGACAACCTTGAAACCTGCATTAACTGCGGGCGCCGCCGTGCTGTCTGCACCCGAACACCCCAGTGCCCGCTCTGCGGGAGCTGTCCAACACGGTTGCCGGCAATACGCAGTATTTGCAGACAGGAAACACCCTGCGGCACATCGCGAATCACGGGACTTCCGTGGTGTCACGACTGCCAGCGCAGGTTGGCCGCGTGCTCGGTCTACAGCCGTGATGATGCCATCGTTTCCGGCACCACAGAGCGTCCGCTCTGCGCCGACTGCAGCGATCCCGACCACCCACACCCGGCGAATGCGCACGGCGCCTGATCGACAAGCGCCTCGACGAGGTACCGGGTCCCACAGGCCCTCTCGTTCCGGGCCTACAAGCGCTGCGCCGCAACGTCGCCACCACCGAGCACCACATCACCGCGACGCGCTCGCTGACCAAGAAATCTGTCGCCACGGTCTTGCCGGACCTCACCGGCGGGCGAGTACCGCTCGCGCACGAGGCCCTCGACGAGCTGTCTGCCAGCCCAGCCTCGGCCCATCTACGGCACCCCCTCGTCTCGCGTCTGCCGTTATCGCCTGAAAATGAGACGAAGACCCGCGAATACACACCACTTGAGACAAGGGCGGCTTCACAAGCTGAGACAGATGAATACTCCTCAGCGGCTGACGTATTCAAAACTGATCGCTGAGTAGGCCCGGGGCGCGGTGACAGGATTGCTCCCACCCCGTTTCCCCGGACCTCTCGCCGAACCCGCCGTGCACCTATCGACGCAACGGGCTCTCCACGGTCTCTGCCGTCAGGCTGTCCGCAGGGTCGTCCATCGGTTGGGGATCGTGTTGCCGCGCCATCGATAACGGGTGACCGCCACGCTGGCCATGTCGAACAACACCGTCCCGTCCGCCGCCGTGATAGGCAACCACCGCCCATCACCGGTGGTGTATCGGCGGCGAATATCGTTTCACCCCCAGCGATGCCGGGTTTGCAGCATCCGAATCACCCGCTGCCACACAACGTGTTGCAGCGCGGTGAAGCGACCCTTCGCCACGGCATGCTTGAAGTAGTTGGACCAGCCGCGCAGAATCTGATTGAGCCACACGATCACGTACTCCAAACTCAGCTGCGACTGCCGATTGGTCAGGGCACGGACTTTCACCTTCAACGACCGGATGGGCCGGTCACCGATGAAGGTGTAGACGAACCACTTGTCCGAGCCTCGCTTGCGACGCCACCGGATGTGGAATCCCAAGAAGTCGACCCCGTCGCTGAGGTTTCGCACCTGGGTTTTCTCCGGAGAGAGCCGCAGACCCATCGGTGCGAGGACCTCGCCGACCTGTTCCCGCATCGCCTTCGTGTCGTCTTCGGTTCCGCGGACGAGGACGACAAAGTCGGCGTAGCGGACCAGCCGCCACGTCGGTGACCCTTTTCGGCGACGATATGCCCGCTTGCCCTCGGTGGACATCGTGCCGCCCGGCTTCCACGTCGCCATCACGTGCTCGTCGAGCACACGGGCGCGATGTTGGCCAACAACGGCGACAGAATGCCGCCCTGAGGCGTGCCGGTCGTGGTGTCCCGTCGATCGCCGAGTTCGGTGAGAACCCCGGCCTTCAGGAACGCTTTGACCAGCGCCAGGACCCGCTTGTCCTTGATCCGCAACCGGACACGATCCATCAAGGCGACGTGCTCGATCCGATCGAAACACGCCTCGATGTCCGCATCCAGCACCCAGCGATAACCGTGGGTGCCGTAGTAGTGAATCTCGGCTATCGCGTCCTGCGCCCGCCGGTGGGGCCGGAACCCGTAAGAGACCGGCTCGAAGTCGGCCTCGAAGATCGGTTCCAGCACCAACTTGAGCGCGGCCTGAACGACCCGGTCCGCCACCGTCGGTATCGAAGAGACGGCGCACCTTCCCCGACCCCGCCCGGCTTCGGAATCATTCTCTCCCGCACCGGTAACGGCCAAAACGAACCATCCTTCAAGCTGGCGCGTAGGTCGTTCTTCAAACCCCGGAATCCCGACGTGTTCCTCGACGTCGACGACAGTCATACCGTCGACGCCAGGAGTCATTGCTCCGCGATTGCCCGCGACCCGGTCGAACGCCACGATCAGCGTCGCCGGGTCGTGCACAAGGTTGAACAGGTCGTCGAACCGGCGGCCAGGCTCGGCCGCCGCCCAACAGTGAAGCTTGGCCTGCATCTGAAGATACCCGCCGAGAAGGTCCCGCAGGGACCGACTCGGACGTGGCGTCACCGTTCGGTGGCGCATCTTTCGGCATTACAGTCTCCGCCCTTCTCAAAACCGCTGCCGCCCTTCGCCATGTGGCCGGCTTTCCCGGCCTCGGACTACTACAGCGACTCCGCCCCACCCGACACGTTCGACGGTCGATGCGTCTATCCCGGCCCGGCGAGCTGGCTGCCCGCCAAGTCGGGAGCCGTGACAGGCGGTTCCCGTGTTCACTGTGATTCGCTCGACGAAGTAGGAGTCCAGCTGTGTCCCTGCGGCATCGCTCACGAGTACGCCGTAGACCTTCCTCGTGGCCTCCAGCTCGGCTTCCATAAACCAACCCAGAAGTTCCCCACCAATCTCGGTGGGTGCGCACCGCATCCTGCCCCGATCCGCCAGGTTCAAGCAAGCGGCCCATTGAGGGACGTAATGACGCTGGTTCCTCGCGTACTCCTCTCCATCTCGCTTGCCGGACCCGCACCATCTGGCAGTACTAGCCACGTCCCGGCGTTGTCAGGGCTGCTCCTACCCTCCCCGGCACCACCCGGATCAGGCTGCCCTCGGCTCCACCGACCTGCTACGACAGGTCAGCGGCGAAGGTCTCTCACCTCCACTCGAATCACAGCGCCTCACGGCGCAAACGGAAATTAGGCCAGAACCAGTTTTCAACCGTCGGCAACACGAAATTCCAACTACTCCAGCATAATTCGGCGATCCGTAAGCGCCTCCGACGAATACAAGCGGCGAAATAAATTTTTCGCCATGAGAATATCCAAATGTGCTTATACTCAACAACATTAATAATTGCGAGAGATGCCCTCGTACTGCACACGGGGATGCCAACAATTCCGATCCGCCGCAGGCAGACTCCGCCGAGTCCGCCTGCGGTGACCACCGCCCAAATTTCGAAGAAACAATCCTCAGCTCGATTACAAAATCGTAGAGTTGTTATACAATCTTTAAGGTTGCCACAGAAGGAGAGCTCATATGGAAAAGACCCGGATTCACCCCACACCGTCGTATGTCGCAGATGGGATCGACTCTCCGTTGACAGTCGATCCGAAGATCTACGGTCCCATAGGACTCGATCTATCGGCCAGACAGGAACGCGAAAATTTCGTGATTCCGGTGCGCAGCGGGGCGGCATTCGTAGCGCCCGCGGGATCAGTCATCCGATTCACTACACACGAAGGACCACAGGTTCTCGACGTCAACCTGTGGAGCCTCCATAATCCCCGAGAACGATTCTGGGCCGCACGGACTCGACAATTCTACGGAGCGCATGTCGGTGTCGGTGCCCGGCTTTGGTCGAACCTTCCGTATCTGCGCCCATTGGCCACAGTTGTCGCAGATACGCTGAACTACGGGCTCGACGACGATGGCGCTGGATGTCACGATCTACTCGGAACCCGGTGCGATCCGTACGTCAGCACCGTCCTCTCGGACAGCTCCTACGATTTCCACTGCCACTCCAACCTCACTCGGGCAGTGGCTCCATACGGTCTTACCGAGCTCGATGTCCACGACGTGATCAACGTCTTCCAGGTAACCGGGCTCATGCACGACGACGAGCGTTACTACATGAAGGCATGCCCGGCTCAGCCAGGAGACTACTTCGAACTCCTCGCCGAAACCGATCTGCTCGTCGCAGCTTCGACCTGCCCCGGCGGTGACCTCAGCGTGCCGTTATGGGGCCCCGACGCCGGCGCCGAACCGATCTGCAACCCCATCCGCGTTGAGGTCTTCGACCTCGCCCCTTCTCTCCTCGAACAATGGACCGCATCCACACCAGCCGCTTACCACGGAGCATCTGGTGGTCGACACGGGTTCATCGAGCCAGCGATCCGACCGGGACTGGCTCACAAGTAGCCGAACTCCCACCGATATTTGAATGCTCGCCACGTGTGATTACGACTACCAAATTTTGGAGTTTCAGCACTACAACACAGATATTGCCCGATCATGCCTCCCTAGACACGGCGCGGTCCCACCACCTATAATTGTCCCATTGTTGCGCAATTTGAGAGGATACCGATGGCTACATCACTAAGCGGTAAGGCCGCCATTGTCGGCGCCTACGAAAGCCCACGACGCAAAGCCGATGGCGTCCACCCGTTCGAAATCCAGGCCGAGGTCGTCACAGCTGCACTGCACGACGCCGGTCTCGAACTCTCCGACGTGGACGGATTCTGCACCACCGCAGGCGATGTCGCCGAAGGCGGCGCCGTCGAAAACATCATCGAGGTCGCCGAATATATCGGTATCCAGCCGACGTACTTCGACTCCACCGACATTGGTGGTTGCTCGTACATCGCGCAAGCCGGACGCGCCGCCGCAGCTATCGCCGCAGGCCTCGCCGAGGTCGTCGTCGTCTCCCACGCTGCGTGTCCGCGGTGGTGGCCACTGCCGATTCCCGACCTCAACACCCTGAGCTATCCACTCGGCCCCGGGGAATTCGAAGTTCCCTACGCTGGATCGGTGGTCAGCAACTACGCGATGATCGCCCGACGTCACATGCACGAATTCGGCACCACACCAGAACAACTCGCCCAGATTGCAGTGACGTGCCGCGAGAACGCGGCAAACAACCCAGATGCCCGCTTCCGCAGCCCCTTGAGCGTGGAGGACGTCCTGACCTCACGCTCCATCGCCGATCCGCTGCACAAGTTCGACTGCTGTGTCGTCACCGACAGCGGTGGCGCTGTGGTCATCACCAGCGCCGAGCGCGCTAAAGACCTCAAGACCAAACCGGTGCCCATCCTCGGTTTCGGATCCGCCATCTCACGGATCCACATGAACCGCATGGACCCGGTCACGCTCACTCCCGCCGCCATCTCCGGCCCACGTGCGATGAGCATGGCTGGCATCACGCCCGCCGATGTCGACGTAGCTCAGCTCTATGATGCCTTCACCATCACCGTCCTGCTGGCGTTGGAAGATCTGGGATTCTGTGCGAAGGGTGAAGGCGGCGAATTCGTTGCCTCAGGCGCCATTTCGGCCGGAGGATCGCTGCCCATCAACACCGACGGCGGCGGTTTGTCGTCGAACCACACAGGTAAGCGAGGGATTTTCGCGATGATCGAAGGAGTACGCCAAATGCGTGGCGAAGGACCCGGTGTGCAGATCGACAACCCGGAAATTTCACTCGTTCACGGCTGGGGCGGAACATTCTCGTCCGCTGCAACACTGGTATTGGGGGCCTGATGATTCACGTAGACGCCAAACGTCCTCAGCCGCACGTCATCCCCTCGACCGCACCGTACTGGGCGGCGGCAGCGGAAGACCGACTCGAACTGCCCCGCCGAGGCGGTACCGCCTGGGAGCCGTACCCGAGACCGGGCACCGGAGCGGACTATGACTGGGCTGAGACCTCGACCACCGGCACCGTGTACACCTTCTCGATCATGCAATTCTCACCCTACGACGATCTGCCAGCGCCATTCGTCGTCGGTTTGGTCCAGCTTGACGACGGCCCGCGAGTGATGACCAACATCGTTGAGATCGAACCGAACGAAGTCACCATCGGTATGAAGGTCGAATTCACGTTCATCGATCTGGGAGACAACCGCCTACCGGTCTTCAGGCCCGCGACATGAGCCGGACCATCTACTTCGACGACATAGTTGTCGGACTGGAATTCGAATCGGCTGCACGCACGATCGGTGAGGCTGACATCATCACCTTCGCCGGGCTCAGCGGAGACTTCAACGCGCTGCATACCGATGCCGAGTTCGCTGCCACAACGCACTTCGGTCAACGGGTCGCCCATGGGATGCTCATCGCGTCGATCTCCACCGGTCTGCGGTCCGACCTGGACGATTTCGCGATGCTGGCCTTCCTCAACACCAATCGTTCGTTCTCAAAGCCGGTGTTCATCGGTGACACTGTCCGAATCAGATACCGAGTCAACAGCACCGAGCCATCCACTTCAGGCGCGTCGCGCGGGGTGGTACGCCTCGGGCTCGACGTCGTCAAACAAGACGGCACCATCACTCAGACCGGTGAGGACACGATCCTCGTCGCAACACGTCCCAAGGAGAACCCGTGAGCGAGATTCAGCAAGTAGCCGTCATCACCGGAGCCGGCAGCGGAATCGGTGAAGCAACGGCCAAGCGATTCGCCAAGTCCGGACACGCAGTACTTGTAGTCGATATCAATGCCGATGCAGCATCTCGCGTCGCCACCGAAATTACTGACGCCGGCGGCACCGCCGACTTCACCGCATTCGACGTCCGTTCCGCAGCTGGCTGGAAGGAAGCAGTCGAAAAAGCAGTCTCCGCATGGGGACGCGTCGACGTGCTCTACAACAACGCCGGTATCTTCCAGGACTCTCGTGTGTCGAAGATGACCGAAGAGCAGTGGGACGCGGTCGTCGACATCTCGCTCAAGGGCGCGTTCCTGGGCGCCCGGGAGGTCTTCCCAATCATGTCCGATCAGAAGTTCGGACGCTTGATCGCCACATCGTCGACTGCACTGCAAGGAATCTTCGGACAGGCCAACTACTCCGCAGCCAAGGGCGGACTGGTCAGCATGACCAAGTCTCTCGCGCTCGAAGGCGCCCGTTACGGCATCACTGCCAACGCCGTGGCACCAGGGAGCATCAACACTCCACTGATGCTGTCGATGTCCGAAGAGCACCTCGAAAAGTACAAGGCAGAGATCCCGATGCAGCGCTTCGGTGATCCCGACGAAGTAGCGGCCGTGGTCGAGTTCCTGTCGAGCAGGGAAGCTGCCTACGTCACCGGCCAGCTCATCTACGTCTGTGGGGGGGCGAGTTTCGGTGGGTAGTGCAACGCGCGACGACGCCATCAATTGCCTGTTCCAACCGCGTTCCGTCGCAATCGTCGGTGCATCGAGTGATCCCAGTAAATGGGGATACATGCTCGCCAAAAGCGCCTTGACGGGCGTTCACCGTCGAACGGTGTCGTTCGTCAACCGCTCGGGGTCCGATATCCTCGGCCATCCCTCGGTTGCCAGAGTTACCGACATCGCTGACGTGCCAGACCTCGCAGTGGTGGCGGTTCCCGAGCGAATCTTCGAGCAGACAATCGACGATGTTCTCGCTATCGGAACGCGCGCAATTGTGGCCGTTACAGCCGGTTTCGGCGAACTCGGTGACGAAGGACGTCAACGCCAAGAGGCATTCGTCCAGAAGGTGCGCGACCACGATGGTGTGCTGCTCGGGCCGAACTGCAACGGGACATTCGACGCCGCGGCCGAATTCAGCTCGATGGCCTGGGCACAGCCGGCCGGGGGCAGCATCGGAATCATCTCCCAGAGCGGTTCGGTCATCCTCGATCTGGCAGTGCGCCTCGAGCGTGTTGGCCTCGGTATAAGCCGAGCGGCGTCACTGGGCAATCAGGCTGACGTGAACCTCGGAGACTTGGTCCGCAACTGCGCCAAGGACGAAGCCACCAGAGCGATGGTCGTCTACATCGAAGATGCCATCGACGGGCGAAGTCTGTTCCGTGAAATCGCTGCTGCGACAGCCGCAGGCACCCCGGTCATCGTCCTCACCCCCGATTCGCACGAGGCCGTAAACCGCGCCGCCATGTCTCACACCGGCGCTCTCATGAGTTCGCAAGACGTGATCGAGGAGGCAACCAGGAAAGCTGGAGCCCTTCGCGTTTCGTCGTTCGCCGAGACCGTGCACATGGTGCAAGCAGTTCTGAGCCCCGTACGCGCACCCGGGTACCGTACCGCGATTGTCGCCGACGGTGGCGGATTCGGGGTATTGGGCGCCAGCGCTGCAGCACAGGCAGGACTCGACGTGCCCTCCTTGCCGCCCTACACCCAAGATATTCTCGCCAAACAACTCATGCCCGGCGCCGGTGTGACCAATCCGGTCGATCTGGTCGGCATCATGGACGTACGCGATGTGCCGTCGATGCTGTCCAACATCCTCGACGGAGACGGAGTCGACGGGGCTTTGGTCAACATCGCTGCATTCGTGCACGACACACCAGAACTCGAGCAACAAGTCGGCAGAGAACTCGCTGACGTCGCCATTCACAGCGGCAAACCGATCGTGCTCTCGGTCACCGACTCGACACTGCCGGGCCCGAAAGCTGCTGCCGAAGCCGGCGTTCCCGTCTACCAAGACATGCAGCCCGCCGCTCTCGCGCTTGCTGCACTAGCGCAGCTGCACCGCGTCCAGCCGGCGGGCCCGCCTGAGATACCGAGCGCGTCGAACCCGTTGGCTTTGGCACCCGAGGACTATCTTGGTGCTCGCGAAGCACTGGCGGCCGCCGGAGTGCCGTTCGCCCGAGTTCTGCACGCGGCAACACCTGAGGCCGCCGTCGAAGCAGCCGAGAGCCTAGGCTTCCCTGTCGTGGTCAAGGCCCTCGGACTGCTCCACAAGAGCGACGCAGGCGGCGTTGCACTCGGACTCGACTCAACCGACACCGTCAACGCAGCCGTCACACGGATGCACGATGCGCTCCACCCGACCGGATTCGCAGTGGAACAAATGGTCTCCATCAACGACTCGGTAGAACTGATCGTCGGCGCCCACCAAGATCCGCGTTTCGGACCGGTACTGCTCATCGGCCTCGGCGGGATCTACTCGGAGATACTGCGAGACACAGCACTGCTCCTCGCACCCACCACCGAAGACGCTGTCATCGAAAAGCTCCTGGGATTGCGTGGGGCCAGCCTCCTTCTCGGCGCACGCGGCAAGCCTGCGATTGATCTGCAGGCAATTGCGCAGAACGTGGTTCGTATCGGGCAGTTCATCGCCGAGCACCCCGAGATCCACGAACTCGATGTGAACCCTTTGTTGGCCGGGCCCTCTGAACTTGTGGCCCTCGACGCGAGGATAGTGATCTAGCGATGCAACCCGCGGCATGCAATAACCTGGATGGTGTGGTTAATTCTTCCGTTGCTACGGCGACACGTAAGCCGCGGGATCTTGGACGGCAATCGGCATCCGAACTTCTGGCGACAGAACTGAAAAACGAGATCCTCGACGGCAGCCTGCGTCCAGGACAGTCACTACGCGAGGTCGACCTGTGCGAACAGTTCAGCGTCGCACGAAACACCGTCCGAGAAGCCTTGCGGCTACTCACCAGAGACGGCCTCGCCACCCACGAAGTGCACCACAGTGTGACCGTACGGGTTTTCTCACCGTCCGAGGTACGCGACATCTTCCAGATCAGAGCCCTGATCGAAGAATCGGTCGCCCGCCGCGCCGGGGCACTGACCGCCGAGCAGATCGAACGGTTGGAAGGCGTACTCAGCGACAGCGAGCACGCCTTCCAACGCGGCGACAGCAAATCAGGTACCAACGGCAACCTCGCATTCCACCGCGAACTGGTCTCGCTGATCGGAAATCGCCGAATCGACAGCACATTCATGCAATTGCTGACCGAAACCCGACTCATCCACGCCAGCATGGAAGAACGCGCCGGCGGCCACTGGATCGAACGCAACCGCGAACTGCTCGGCAATCTCGTGGCCGGCCAAGACGATGCCTTCCGCGCCAACCTCGCCGAGTACATCGACGTCGCGCTGAAGGAAGCCACCGAATCGTTACCCCTCCCGTAACAACCCCGTTGCACGACGACGGCAGTCCGAACTGACGATCAAAACCGAAGACGGCCATCTCGTATATCGATATGGTCGTCTTCGGTTTTCAGTTCGCACAGACAACCACGCATACCGCGTCACCGAGGTCCAGCCCGCATAAACCCGAAGTACGCACCGTTGGATTGATCGCTGTCCTGTACATCGCGACAGGCTGCTCGAATGCGGCACGCAGGGGTAGTGCAAAGCAACAACGAACAAGATTTCAATCTGCATTGCAGTGATCAGAACACTGAGCGCACCAGGCATTCGCACCATCGGAGGAAATCTCGATGAGCAGCGAAAATGGTTGGCGCAAAACAAGACCCAATCGACCGAAGCCGCAATCGGCAATGTGCATGCCAAAGGCGAGCTGACCGCGCCGCGCGACGGGCAACGTCGCCGAGATGGACGCACTCGCCCACCACCGCTCGGTCAACTTCGGCCTCGCCGACAACTGTCCCGCAGCTGCCGACGGACACGTCTACCCCCACTCTGTCCGACTTCGTCGAGATGCTCGACGGCACCTCCTCGACGTTCGTCGCCGGCCCCGACGGTCGTCAAGACCGTCACCGGCAAGCGTCACTACAGAAGAACTCGGCGCCAATACCCATATGGAAAAGTCCACCGTCTCGCACCGGCTATTACGGCGCAGGCACCGTCGAATACCGCGTCGGTCACGACGATCTCGTGAGCTTCTCGACGCCTGCAGGTCGAATCCCGCAGTGTGATCGATCGCTAGTTCGATTCCATGTTCACAAGCTCAGCGTCATCGGCGCCGCCCGCACAGAAGCCCTCGCTCGTTCGTCTCGCATGCTGACCGAGTTCAAGGCCGAAGGCCTGGCGACGGTCATCCCATTCCACGCCGCGGCGGCTTTCAATCCCGCGTTCGTCAGCGACGACGAGTCCTTCTAAGTGCGGTTCCGCTGGATCGAGCCCGAACGGCGCAACAGGCATACTGCCCGATAATGCTCTGTCACAAGCACTTTCGATATCGAGCGAGCATCAAAGTAACGGTTGCTGGGCGGCAGAAGTCAGACTAGATCTCCCTGTGCGCGGATCCCAGCCTTCCTCAGAGATGGCCTGTCTCGGCAACAGGCGCCGGCGAATACGCGGCAGAAAAGGCACAGCACGTCCGCGAACGCGACCGTAATTCGACTTCAGTACTTGGATGGCTAAAACTGCGCTATCGATACTGCAGAGCCTCAGGGCACGGTGGGCAGCTATAGAACCTGAGGAGGATCCATACCTGTAGCCCCTCGATCGCGCGCTTACCCTGGTTTCGTTCGATGCCCGACCGTTCGTTTCGCATGGCGCATACGAGACAGGCGGAAAGCCTCGCACTCAGACCAGCACTGGCTGGCACCGGCCTGTGCTCACATGCCATCACTCACTCATGAAAGTTACGCGGTTTTTACAATAAATTCCGTTATTTAGCACACATTTTTGCGCAGTTGTTCTACAATTTCAGAGTTAGGTAGTGCACATCCCCTCGCGGACTGGTCACTTCATCGTTCAACACCGGGAGCAGTCGTGGCACACGAGGGAACCCACCGAACCCGCAACCATCGCGCCCGTCACCATCAACGCCCGCAGCGTCACTGTCATGTACACGCCGCAATCGGAGACTGATCATGAAACATCAACTAGCCACCCTCCCGCCGGACACCTCCGGGGAGCATGATGCCCGCAGTCTGAGCGACTCGGAAGTGTCTGCGCTGACAGTCACTCCGCGACGACACTACGGACGCTGGGCAATCGGCATTCTGCTACTTGCCGTCACTGCAGCATTACTTCGCAGCCTGCTCAACAACGAGAACATCGACAAGGCAGTCATTGTCGACTACCTGTTCAGTTCGGAGATTCTCCAAGGTCTCGAAAACACGCTGATCATCACCGTGCTGGCGATGTCGATTGCGATGGTCCTCGGAACTGTTGTCGCAGCCATGCGGACTTCGAGCAATCCCCTGGCTCGATGGTTGGCTTGGGCATTCGCATTTGCTTTCCGCAGCACACCGGTTCTGGTTCAGTTGTTCTTCTGGTTCAACCTCGCTCTGATATTCCCGGAGATCACGTTGGGTATCCCGGGGACCAACTTCAATCTGGGCCAATGGGATACCAACGTGATCATGACGCCCCTCGTTGCGGCGGTGATCGGTCTCGGATTGTCCGAAAGTGCCTACTATTCGGAGGTAGTGCGAAGTGGGTTGATCAGCGTCGACCCCGGTCAGCGGGAAGCCGCTCAGGCGATCGGGATGTCCGGTTTGCAAACCTTCCGGAAAATCGTTCTACCGCAAACAATCCGAGTTATCCTGCCGCCTACCGGGAACCAACTCATTGCCATGCTCAAGTATTCGTCATTGGCATCGGTGATCGGCTTCACCGATCTCGCCGGTACCGCAGCGCAAATCTATTCCGTCAATCTCAAGAACGTCGAACTACTGATCGTCATCAGCTTCTGGTACTTCGTTGCGACGAGCATCCTGTCGATCGGTCAATACGTGCTGGAACGCCGATATGGCAAGGGATACGGAAGTTCGGTTCAAGCCCCGAGCTTCGGCTCCCGTCTATGGTCGAATCTCAAGTTCAGGAGTAGCCACTCATGAGTTCTGCAACCCCACTGATGATCGGCCGCAAGGTCGAGAAGAGTTTTGGCACAGTCAAGGTCCTGCGCAGTGTCGACATAGAGGTTCACCGCGGTGAAGTGGTCTGCTTGCTGGGTCCATCCGGATCCGGGAAGAGCACGCTACTGCGCTGCATCAATCACCTGGAGACCATAGACGGGGGGCTGCTCGAGGTAGACGGGCATTTCATCGGATACCGACGTGAGGGCTCTCATCTGCACGAATTGTCGAACAAGATGACAGCTCAACAGCGTGCTGGTATCGGCATGGTCTTCCAGCGCTTCAATCTGTTTCCCCACATGACCGCTCTGGAAAACGTTGCGTTGGGGCCCAAAGTTGTTCTGGGGCAGAAAACCTCCGAAGCGCGGCAACTCGCCGCCGAACTTCTCGACCGAGTCGGTCTAGGTCATAAGGTGGATGCATATCCCAGCCACCTCTCCGGCGGACAACAGCAGCGTGTGGCAATCGCTCGCGCTCTGGCCATGAAACCGAAGCTGATGCTCTTCGACGAGCCAACGTCCGCGCTCGATCCCGAACTCGTCGGTGAAGTCCTCGAGGTGATGAGAGATCTCGCTCGGTCCGGTATGACGATGATCGTAGTCACGCACGAGATGTCATTCGCACGCAGTGTCGCGGACCGCGTCGTCTTCATGGATGGTGGCTACATCGTCGAGGAAGGTTCTCCGGACCAGGTACTGGGTGCGCCGCAGCACGAACGCACGAAAGCTTTTCTGAATGCGGTCAATTGACCCGGATCGTCGGTACTCATTGTTCCCGATCGGTCCAATGCAGTCGACAAACCGCCAAAACCCGACGCTTGCACATCACGCCCCGGGCAGCCGTGTACGGGTGCCGAGACGAGTTCCAAACCGAAAGGTAAAGATGACCAAAACGAATTTCTACGTCACGCCAGGATTCGGCGAGACCATGCGCAAGGATATGCATTACAGCCAGGCTGTGCGTGTCGGCAATCGCGTCGAGACATCCGGCCAGCCGGGATGGGACGAAAACTGTGCATTTCCGGATTTGCTCGAAGACGAGATTCGTTTCGCATTCGACAACGTCGAACGTGCCCTCGCAGCGGCCGGAGCAACCTGGCCCGATGTGATCGCAGTGAACTCTTATCACGTACCGGAGTCACCCGACTACATCGGAGATACTCACGGACGAGTAATGGTCGAACAGTTTCGCGAACGAATGGGTGATCGTGCACCGATCTGGACTGAAATCGGAGTACCGGCCCTGGGAGAGAGACGAATGCGAGTCGAAATCCGAGTCACTGCGATAGTGGACTCGACTTCGTAGATCGTCCGATGCCGGTGCTGTGGAATCGGGCAGCGATCGACGACACACATCTCCGACATTCACGTCATGGCTAGGTATGCAGCATGAGCTTCGGTCTTCTCTGACAACAACTTTCCTTTAACCCAACGCATCGAGGACACAATGTCGAACCCCCTTAACACCGTCAATAGCCGCCGACTGGCATCTGGTCTGATGCTCGTTGCGCTTCTGGTCACGACCTCCGCCTGTAGCTCCGGATCTAACTCGGGTTCCGAGACCGCATCCTCGGCGTCGGGTGGGACCGAAACCCTCACAGTCGGAACCGATCCGACTTACCCGCCTTATCAGTACATCGAGAACAACGAATTCGTGGGACTCGAGCTCGATACCGCACGCGCCATCGGCAAAGCGATCGGCAAGGAGGTCAAGTTCGAGAACATCAAGTACACCGCTGGCATTACCGCGTTGCAGGCCAATCGATTTGACGTTTTCATGGCTGGTGGAACCGTCGACAGCCCTGGCCGCCGCGAACAGGTAACCCTCATCGACGAGTACGACACTTCACCTGGGCTGATGGTCAAAAAGGGAAACCCCGAGGGGCTCGGCACCAAGGCGAGCCTGTGCGGGCATCCGATCTCGGTATTCGCAGCATCGGAGTTCGAGAACACGTTGAAAGCCATCAGCGAGCAGTGCGGGAATAACCCCGTTAAGATTATCTCGCTCTCGGACGCCAATGGCCCCTACGATGCAGTACGTACCGGTCGCTCCGACGCGTACTTCGGAAACCTCATCCAGGCCAGCTATCAAGCACCGAAGTTTGAGTGTGACTCGGTGAAGGTGACCGACGGTGATCCCTACGTAGGCGCGTTCATGGTCAAGAAAGACAACATTGCACTCGCGCAGGAGCTCGCAGCAGGATTGCAGCAGATCATCGATTCGGGTGAATATGCGGACATTGCAGCGAAATACAATGTCCCGGAATCCGAATTGATCAAGACCGTCACCATTAACGGCGGAGACATCCCGGTGGGTAGCTGATGCTGGGTAAGAACCTGCTCATCCACACGCAACGGTCCTGCACACCAAATGTCGAACGGATCGTCGAAAGCGGAATGTGCATCGGATGCGGATTATGTGCAAGCATCGCCGGACCCGACGTGCTGCGGATGGGCCCAGGTCCTGACGGAGAATCCCGCCCCTGGGCTCTCGATGTCGTACCTCAGAACGTGGACAACACGATCAGAGCAGTATGCCCGGGCGTCCGGATGGACCTGGAAACACCCGACCCATCAGCCCCGGTCAACGACCCCATGTGGGGACCGCTCCACCGGATAGCAGCCGGGTACGCCGTAGACGCCGAGACCAGATTCGTTGCGTCGTCAGGCGGTGGTATCTCCGCGCTGACACAGCACCTGTTGGATACCAAGGCAGTCGACTTCGTCTTGCATATACGTGAGTCGATACCTGCTCCGCTGCTTTCGACTCGGCAACTCAGCTACGACTCAGTGGAGGTAATGAGAGGCGCCGGGTCGCGTTACGGGACATCAAGCCCCCTCGCCGATTTCAGTGACGTCCTCGCCTTGGGCGAACCTTTTGCGGTCGTCGGTAAACCGTGCGACATTGCCGCTGTACGAAATCTCGCCAAGATCGATCCCCGTGTCGACAACCTCGTCAAACTGACAATCAGCTTCCTCTGCGGCGGAATCGGCGCCGAGCGGCTCGAACACATGCTCGACAAGGAGAACATCGATCGCTCGCAGATCACTGGATTCCGGTGTCGTGGACATGGCTGCCCTGGGCCCACCCATATCGATCTCGCCGACGGATCCAGTCGCGAATACCCTTTCGGCGAGTTCTGGGGAGACGACGAGGAGCACTGGGGAATCCCGTTCCGGTGCAAAGTGTGTCCGGACGCGGTCGGTGAGCAGGCCGATGTCGTCGCCTTCGACGTGTGGTCGGAAAAGACTCCCGACGGCGAACTTCCAGGAGAGTCCGGATTCATTGCACGATCTAAAGCAGGACTCGATGCACTCGCCGCCGCCGAAGTCGATCGGTACGTTGCCATCGATCGGGAGCTGACGTTGGACGAGCTCAGTGCGATGCAATCGCACCATGTCCGTCGACGGCAGGGGACCGCCCCTCGGCTACTGGCCGTCGCACTCCGCAACGGCCTGCTCCCGCGCACCGCATGGCGCCGCCTGCTGCGGCTGGCAGTCGGTACCGGTGTCCGAACCTTCACCGACAATCTTCGAGGCGCATTCACACGGGCCGGCGCGAAACACGAGACGATGGCGCGCGGCGTTCCTCCTCGTGACTGGAGTGGCCTGTAAGTGCGACCGCTGGATGGTGGGTGCGGGCACACTTAACCGAACAAAAATCGCTCCTTCGTTCATCTTCGGCAAGTGCGACCGCAGTCTCGCTACCGCGATCGCCTGCCTTTGATGCTGATCGCGCTCGTCGTCGACCTCACCCCCAGCTGCCGCGGCAGAGGCCACGCAGGACGACGGCGAACGCCCACTAGGTCAGCGTTCGGACCGGTCTCGAGCGCGGTATGACCGCATCCAAAGCGAATCCGAAGCCCTTCCGACGTTTCGGTCGGGCCAGCTGTGACTCTCCAGAAAGAGACTCCTATCCCACTTCACGAACACCTTCAACACGGATGACGATACGATCTGATCGTCCGGTTCCGCCGTGGACCTTGGCCGTCGCCGCTATGATTTCAGTCCAACTCGGCGCTGCCCTCTCTGTTGGCCTCGTCGAGTCGGTCGGCCCCGGAGGGGCAGCATGGATGAGGCTCATGGCCGGCGCCGGCATGTTCATAGCGTTCTTTCGCCCAAGATTGAGTTCGGTCCGTAGACAGGATCTACCAGGTCTGATAGGTCTCGGTGTCGCAACCGGGCTCACAAGCATTGCGCTCCTTGCTGCCATCGAACGCATCCCGCTTGGCTCAGCGATAGCCATACAGTTTCTCGGGCCGCTTACCGTCGCCGCGGTTCGGGCTCATAGCAAGCGCGCGATTGCGTGGCCGTTGTTGGCGCTGATGGGTGTTGTACTGGTGACTCAACCCTGGCAGAACACCATCGACTTTGCGGGAGTAGTCTTCGCAGCCTTCGCCGGTCTAGGGTGGGGAATCTACATCGTGTTGACCCAACACGTGGGAGGCCGATTCGACGGGATTCGAGGTCTGTCGTTCACGATTCCGATTGCCGCGATCACCGCAGCCGCGTTCGGAATTCCACAGGCAGCAGGATCGATCACTCTTCCGGGAATAGCTGCAGCCCTAGGACTCGCAGCATTGGTTCCGGTGATCCCGTGCGCGCTCGATCTCATCGTCCTCCGCCGTATGAAACCGACGGCCTTCGGAACTCTGATGGCACTCGAGCCCGCCATAGCCCTCGTTCTAGGGCTGCTGATCCTCAACCAAGTTCCCAAGACCATGCAGTTAATTGGAATCTTGATAGTTGTGGTCGCGGCCGTCGGCGCGCAGGGCGAAGGCGAAAGCCACCTGGCAGCATAGATACCAGAATTCGAACACGGCTCTCCAAAGCGCACCGCAGGCCGGGCAATCGGAAACTCAACGGGATCCCTTGTGTGCGAATGAAAGGACAGGTATGAACTGCGGCCACACCGAAATATCGGAATGCTCAACAGTAAGCGCACAACCCTCGCCCATGGATCCCATCGATGCCGAGCGCTGCGCCAAACTCGACGCCCAACTGTTCGCAGGAGACAGCACGTGGAGCGCGGCGGCGTTTCACTCCGAGCTCGAGCAATCGCACACCGAGTACATCGTGATCCGGGACAACCAGCGCGCCGTGGTTGGATACGCAGGAATAGCGTTGCTAGGCAACTCATTCTGTCCCGAATCCGAAATACACAACATCGGTGTAGATCCGGCGCACCAGGGGCGTGGCCTTGGTTCACTACTGTTACGCGAGCTACTAAGTCACGCAGACAAACACGGAGGGCCGGTGTTCTTGGACGCGCGAGTCGACAACCATTCAGCTCTCGCGCTCTACCGCAGGCACGGATTCGACGTCATTGGCACCCGGACCAAGTATTACCAGCCCAGTGGAACCGATGCGTACACCATGCGCCGAGCCTCCACAACATACACAGCGCCAAAGGGCGCCGACCGCGCCGTCGTCTGAGGCGTGCCAGTTTTGGTTTTCTGCGCGCCGGAGAATCGGCCCATCTGACCAATTCAGGTGATGTCCCGAAGCGCGGGGCGGGGCGTGTTGGATTCGTGCTTCCTCCGACGCGGGCGGCGATTGAGCGATGAAGCCCGTGGTATGCAATAGCCTGGTCGGTGTGGTGAAACCTTCCGTTGCTGCGGCGACACGTAGACCGCGGGATCTTGGACGGCAAGCGGCGTCCGAGCTCTTGGTGGCTGAACTAAAGAATGAAATCCTCGATGGCAGTTTGCGTCCCGGACAGTCGTTGCGCGAGGTTGATCTGTGTGAACAGTTCGGCGTTGCGCGTAACACAGTGCGGGAAGCATTGCGACTGCTGACCAGGGACGGACTCGGTACCCACGAAGTGCATCGTGGTGTGACTGTTCGAATGGTTTCCCCGGCCGAGGTGCTAGACATTTTCGAATTCAGGGCGTTGATCGAGGAGTCGGTTGCTCGGCGGGCAGGGACTTTGACCTCTGAGGAGATCGAGCGCTTGGAGGCCGCGCTCAGTGACAGTGAGCACGCCTTCTCACAGGGGGACAGCAAGTCCGGTACCAACGGCAACCTCGCATTCCATCGCGAACTTGTGTCGTTGATCGGCAATACTCGTATCGACAACACGTTCGTGCAGTTGTTGACCGAAACTCGGCTCATCCACGCGAGCATGGAAGAGCGAGCCGGCGGTCACTGGATCAAGCGCAACCGCGAACTGCTCGGCAATCTCGTGGCTGGCCAAGGCGAGGCCTTCCGCGCCAACCTCGCCGAATACATCAACATTGCAGTCGAAGAAGCCACGGGATCCCTACCCCGCCAATAACAACTGCATCCTGTCAGAGCAGAGCTAGAGACGTGGGAGGGTTGAGTTCGAATCCTCGCCACAGCTCGGTGCCGCGCGGGGATTTTTCCCAAGACCTCCAATCTGGAGACGGTTTACCCGAAGACCGTACCCGCACCGCGAAGTTGTCCGACTGTGGCAGCTGAGTATCCCAGTTCATCAAGGATTTCATCGCTGTCAGCTCCGAGAGGGACGCCGAGCCGGCGGATGCTTCCGGGAGTGGCCGAGAGCTTCGGTCCGATGCCGACTTGACGGACGGGTCCGTGTTCGGAAGAGAGGGTTGTGACCATGTCGCGGGCCTGGATCTGGGGGTCGTCTTCGAGTTCGTCGAGAGAATTGACTGCTCCGACAGGTAGATCATGAGGATCGAGGAGATCGAGCCACTCGGTGACCGTCTTGCGTTCGAAGGTGCGTTGAAGCTCGGTACGTAGTTCGGTGCGTCTGGTGACATCACCGGCCAAAGCAACGAGTTCCGGCCGTTCGATGACCTCGCACAGCGTGGTCCAAAATCGCGGCTCCACGCAGCCGACGGTGATTAGACGTCCATCGCCACAGGTGTAAACGTCGTAGGGCGGATAGTCGGCGAGCACGGTGGGATCGCCCATCGGGTCGAAAGTGGTCGACATCCATTCCGCGAGTAGGTAAGTGGTCGCATCGAGCATCGAGATATCGACGAACTGTCCCTCACCTGTCACATGTCGAGCCTGTAGTGCCGCGAGAATCGATGTCGCAGCGAGCAGCCCGGCAGCGCCGTAGTCTGCGATCATGTTCGGCGGGGGCGGCGGGACCGCGTCTCGTCGCGCGAAGAGCGACAACGCGCCGGAATACCCGAGATAGTTCACGTCGTGTCCGGGTCTGTTGCGGTAAGGCCCGTTCTGCCCGAACCCCGTGATGGAGCAGTAGATCAGTCCGCGGTTGAGTGCACTGAGATCGGAATACCCGATACCGGCTGCCTCTGCTTTCCCTGGCCGCATCTCGATCAGAACCACGTCGGAGCGAGCTGCCAGAGATCGGATGATATCGGCGCCGCCATCTTTTTTGATATTGACCCCGATCCGTCGCTTGTTCCGAGCAAATGCATCGAAGTGAGGCCTAGCGAGCCCGTCGACCTGGGCGTTCGGGATGGACACTTGTGCGCCGAGCTCGGATGCCACTGGTGGGCGGTCGACGACGACGATGTCCGCGCCGAGATCGGCGAGCACCATTGTGCAGAATGGTCCCGGGGCGTTGCTCGACAAATCCAGCACGCGCACACCGTCCAACGGCAAGCGAGAGCCAGGTGTGGCGGCACCGCTGTGCGGATCAGAATTGGTCATCTCGGCGAAAGTCCTTCATCTCGTAGCGGCGAGGGAGCACATGACCAGGCGTCAGTGTCCTGACCAGCGAGGTTGCCGGCGCTCAGCAAAAGCCCGGGGGCCTTCACGGGAGTCGTCCGAGGACAGCATCGCGTCGTAGGTCGGAAATTTCCGGACCTCAACGCATCGTGTGCATCCGGAATGGGCATTGTTTCGGTGGAGCGAACCACCTCCTTGAACGCGGCGACCGCCAACGGTGCCGCGTTACGGCTTGTGCGGCGAGGGTGATTGCAGCAGGAAGCAATTCTGTACGCGACCAAGCCGCGGGTATATGCCTCGTTGGCTGTGATACGCCTACCGGTCAACATCAATTCCGTCGAGATCACGGGTGGAAGGTTTCTGGGTAGGCGAAATAGACCGTCAGCATCGGCGGTCAACCCGAGTGTTGCGCGGTACAGATTGCACAGCCATACAGCCGCCACATCCCGACCCGATGGGCCGACGTCGATACTGACGGCAACGTCAACGCCTCTGCCTGGTTTTCGAAAGACCCTGATCGCCAGCTTCTTTACAGTCCCAGCGATCTACCGATAATTTCCTTCATTATCTCTGTAGTACCACCGTATATCGTTGAAACCCGCCCATCGAGAAATGCCTTCGCAATGGGATATTCCGTCATATACCCGTAGCCACCGTGCAACTGAACTCCCTGGCCTGCAAGTTTATTCTGCAATTCGGTAGTCACCCACTTTGCCATGGCCGCATCCACACTGCTGAGTTCGCCATCGAGTTGCGCACGCAAGCAATTATCGAAGAATGCGCGTGCTACCCGAACTTCAGTGACCATTTCCGCGAGCAGGAACTTGTTGTGCTGAAAACTTCCGATCGGCTTACCGAATGCCTGCCGGGACTTGGCGTACTCCAGACACATCTCGACTATCGCTTCGGATGCAGCAATTCCCTGAGCAGCAACAATCAACCGTTCTCGCGGTAGGTTCTGCATCAAGTAGGTGAACCCTCGACCCGCCTCGCCTAGGAGGTTGGACTTGGGAACAACGACGTCGGTGAACGAGAGCTCGGCGGTGTCTGCAGCATGCATACCGATTTTTTCTAGGTTTCGTCCGCGCTCGAAACCCTCCATGCCGCGCTCGACGACAAGCAAGCTGATTCCTTTGTGACCGGCCTCCGGATCGGTGCGGGCGACCACAATAACGAGATCGGACAAGATTCCGTTGCTGATGAACGTCTTGGAACCATTCAACAGGTAGTGATCGCCCTTGTCGATCGCCGTGGAACGGATTCCCTGCAGGTCACTGCCTGCACCTGGTTCTGTCATGGCAACAGCGGTAATGGTCTCACCGCTGACGCAGCCCGGCAACCACCGGCGTTTCTGTTCTTCATTCCCGATTGCGCTGATATAGGGAACGATTGTGTCGGAATGGTCGGAAAATCCTGGTCCGGTCAAGCCGGTCCGTTGCTGTTCCTCAGACAGGATCACATTGAATCGGAAGTCGTCGACACCCGGGCCACCGTACTCCTCGGGCACATCGAAGCATAAAAGTCCGTACTCACCTGCTTTGGTCCACAGGTCTCGGGAGACCACGCCGTCCTTCTCCCACTGATCGTGGTGAGGCTTAACTTCGCGCTCGAAAAACGACCGGACAGTATTGCGGAAGTCCTCGTGCTCTGGCCCATAAATTGCGTTCAACTGGCTACCTCCACAAATTGTATAACAACACAGTCATACTACAATAAATGTCAAAATTGGCAACGAACCTAGCTTCCCGGGCTTGCAACGATCCGACCCGGCAAGCCCGGAGCACTATCGCATCGCTGCTGGCAAATCGTGCGTAGCCACCGCAAGCCGTCCGACTGCCTCCGAGGGAGCGTGTAAAACAGTTCGGCCAGGTTCGTTGGAGTTGATCAAGCAGGAACGCACGACCAATGCACCCGGAAAGCGGTCGGGTATTCGTCGCCTGTGCTCGGTGCGGTTCAATCCGCAATTCTCGTTCTGCACGTTCGGAAAGCTCGTCGGCGATGCCCGGTCAGGTCTTTGATCCGGCCGAAATGTGAAAGTTCCGGATGTCATACCGATAGCACCTGATCGCGTAGCGCGCGTTCAATTCGACAGACGATATGTCAGGTCGTTGTTACGTGACGCCTGTACATGGTGCTGATCTCGTGCTCTGCGTCGTCGAGGTAGCTCAGCAGTAGTCGTTCCGCCCTGTCGTCGTTGTTAACGATGAGCGCCTCGGCGATTTGTCTGTTTCGCTCCAAGTAGGGCTGGTGAAAGGACTGTGGATCCCCCATGGCCAGGAACACCAAGCGCAGTTCTGCCCAAGCGCCTTCCATCAATTCGGTCACGCGACGACTCCGAGCCAGTGCAACAACCGCGCGGTGGAAGTGAACATCTGCGGTTCCGACCCCTGCCCAGTTCTGGGCGTCGCGCATCGCTACCGCTGACTGGAGCGCTTCCACGATGGGGGTGATGTCGCGTTCGGACCGGCGAAGCGTCCGGACGGCAGCGCACTCGATTACACGCCTGCACTGGTAGAGGTCTGCGATGTCCTCGAGTGTAGGCATCCGGACGAATACTCCACGGTTGAGTTTGTGATCGACGAGTCGATCTTTTTCCAGAACTCTGAAGGATTCACGAACAGTGTTTCTCGAGGCTCCGTGCACTTTGCAGATCTCAGGTTCGGACAGCCGTGTGCCGGGAGGGAAGGTCCCATCGATGATGGTATTGCGTACTGCTGTTGCCACTCGCCCAGCCGTGCTTGTGCGTTCGAGCAACTCAGGCTGCGCAGCGAGGCTGATGCGAACGATCTCGGATACTTCGGACGTGGGAGCAACCACGGAAATTCCTTCCGTACATGTGGCCGCCCTCGGCACATCATGAGGTTCAAAGCCCGAAATGAGTAAAGGCAACACGTAGTATTGTAGAATCGTTCTACAATCCTTAGAATACATAATCGCATCATGTGCCACTGCACTGGCGCGAATCCTGTGCCTCACAGCGCCTCCCCAGTCGATCGAATCGACGGAATCGACCTCGGCGGACTGGTATCCCGCGTCCAATGATCGAGTTTCCGCTACATACCGCCCTGAAGGAGGGTCCGATGACCCATCCCCCGACCGTCTCAGCGAAGCAACCTCTGGACTGCCCACCGGCACCGTCCACCGCTCATCGCGGTTCAACACACCTGGAAGAAGATGCTGTGGCCGCGACCTTCGACCTCAATGCCGATCTCGGGGAAGGATTCGGCCCCTGGCGTTCCGGGGATGACCAGAGCCTCCTCGCCGTCATCTCCAGCGCCAACATTGCCTGCGGATTTCATGCCGGAGATCCGTCGATCATGCGGAAGGTCTGCGGTTGGGCAGCAGACCGCGGCGTTGTCATCGGCGCCCATGTCGGTTACCGCGATCTTGTCGGCTTCGGACGCCGTGCGATGACGATCGATCCCGACGATCTGTGCAACGAGACGGTGTATCAGCTCGCCGCGCTGGACGGTTTCGCCTGCGCCGCCGGGACGAACGTGCGGTACCTCAAGCCACACGGAGCCCTCTACCACGCAGCGGCAAACAATGCGGACACAGCCAGAGCATTGCTCGATGCCGTGACGCTGTACAACAAGGATCTAGCCATACTCGGCCCCTCCGACTCCTGGCTCCAGAGGGTCGCCGCTGACGAATACGACATTCGTTTCGTCGCAGAAGGTTTCGCGGACCGCGCCTATACGGAACTGGGCACACTGGTCGACCGTCGTCGACCCGGCGCGGTACTGCACGATCGTGCCGCGATCTGCACACAGGTACTGGACATGGCTCGGCATTCGACCGTCCGCAGTATCGACGGGACAGTTGTCGACGTCGACGTCGCGAGCGTGTGTGTTCATGGCGACACCGCCGATGCCACCGACATCGCCCGATCTGTGAAACATGCTCTCGAAGGCGCCGGCATCGAGATCAGGGCCTTTGCATGAGCATCGGGACGCCACGCTTGCTGACCGCCGGGAAATCCAGCATTCTCGTCGAGACCGACAGTCCCACCGAGACTCTCGGGCTCGTCGAGCAGCTTCGGCGTTGCCCGCCCTCGGGCATGATCGACTTCCTACCAGCCGAGACGACAGTGATGATATTCGCTCGGCCCGACGCCGACATGTCAGCGCTTCGCTCCGAGATCGGTCGGCTCTCCCTCACCTCGACATCGATCCTGGAGCACGCGCAGTCCGACGACGTCGTGATTGTTCCTGTGCACTACGACGGTGAAGACCTCGCAGAGCTCGCACACATCACCGGACTGTCTGTCCGTGACATCATCGCCCGCCACACCGACGAGCTGTGGCGGTGCTCCTTCATCGGTTTCGCACCGGGATTTTCGTATCTGAGCCCCACATCAGCTACCCCATGGACGATCCCCCGCCGAGAACAAGCACGACCTTCCGTTCCCCCCGGCTCCGTTGCACTGGCCAGTCGATATTGCGCGGTGTACCCACGCTCGTCCCCGGGAGGCTGGCAGCTCATCGGCCGGACGGACATGCAGATGTGGGATATCGACAACGATCCTCCCGCTCTTGTGCAGCCCGGCCGAGTTGTTCGCTTCGTCGATGCGGACAAGTCGTGAAAACGGTTGAAATCCTCGACACCGGCCCGCTCAGCATCATCGAGGACCTCGGCCGGATCGGATTCCTCCAATCCGGCGTCGGCTGCTCCGGCGCCGCTGATCGGGGCGCGCTCACACTGGCGAACAGGATGGTCGGAAATGTCGAGTCCGAGGCATGCATCGAGACTCTCCTCGGAGGGCTCGCTCTCCGAGGCACGGAGGATCTCATCGTGGCCGTGACCGGCGCTCCGGCGCCCGCCTATCTGGACGGTGTGCAGGTCGCGCACGCCAGCACAATCATGGTTCGTGCCGGTCAACACCTGGCGCTGCGCACCCCGCAAGTGGGTCTTCGAAGCTACGTCGCGATCCGCGGCGGGCTCGACATCGAGCCGGTACTCGGATCTCGTAGCACCGACACGCTCTCCGGTATCGGCCCCTCCCCCCTCCGGCAGGGCGATGTGATCCCCATCGGGCGGCCTCGTCTGCCGCTTCCTCCGATCGACGTGGCACCGATCGCGCTGCCCAGTGCCGACACCATCACTCTGCGCGCGACGCTGGGCCCGCGCGAGGACTGGTTCGTCGACCCGCAATCCTTGACAACAGTGTTGTGGACGGTCTCGAGCCAGTCGAACCGAGTAGGCGTGCGGCTCGATCGCACCTCAGAAAGGTGTGTACTCGAGCGCACGCGGCTCGATGAACTGCCCACCGAAGCAGTTCCACTCGGAGCGGTACAAGTTCCTCCTTCCAGACAGCCCGTGATCTTCCTGGCCGACCACCCCATCACCGGCGGATACCCCGTCGTCGCAGTCGTTCACAGCGCGGACATCGACCTCGCAGCCCAAGCCAGACCCGGCCAACAGCTTCGCTTCACCCTTGCCTGACCTGAAGACCGACACCCGCCACGCTCACCGAATGGAAACACTATGACAGTGATCCGCCCTCCCGGCCCCCACCGCGACGGAGAGAACATGCTGCCCCTCACCAATGCCTATCGCCCCAGCGAACCCGCCCGCGCACATTCCTACCGCGACACACGCGAGGGATTCGGCGTGCACGGCAACAGCGACGACACAGCTCGGTTCGGGGAACTATTCGGCACCACACTGAACACGGCTGCGACACCAGCGGGTCTGTCATGACCAACATCAAAGCCGATACGGTCCGGATCGAACACGATCTGCTCGGCGACCGAGACATCCCCGCCGACGCCTACTGGGGAATCCACACCCTGCGCGCGGTCGAAAACTTCCCCATCAGCGGAATACCGATCTCGACCTACCCAGATCTGGTGGTCGCCCTCGGTTGTGTGAAACAAGCTGCAGCATTGGCGAATCGAGATCTAGGTCTGCTCGACTCCGGAATCGCCGACGCCATCGTCGCGGCATGCTCGGAAATCCGCGACGGAGCCCTGCACAACCAGTTCGTCGTCGACGTCATCCAAGGCGGCGCAGGAACATCGACAAACATGAACGCCAACGAGGTCATCGCCAACCGAGCACTGGAAATCCTCGGACACCGCCGCGGCAACTACACAGCCCTACACCCACTCGATCACGTCAACATGAGCCAAAGCACCAACGACGTCTACCCGACCGCCTTGAAAGTGGCCGTAGCATTCGCGCTGGTGCGCCTGCAACAGTCGATGCGGTCACTGGCAACAGCATTCAACGGCAAGGCCGTAGAATTCGCAGATGTGGTCAAAATGGGCCGCACCCAACTGCAGGACGCCGTACCGATGACCCTCGGCCAGGAATTCGGCACCTACGAGGTCATGCTGGGTGAGGACGCGGACCGACTCCTCGAAGCGGGCGCATTGATCGGTGAAATCAACCTCGGTGGCACCGCAATCGGTACCGGGCTCAATGCCCACCCTCGCTACGCAGAACTCGTATGCCGTCATCTCAATAACGTCGTGGCCATGCCGGTCTCGACCGCCGCGAACCTCGTCGAAGCAACCCAGGACGTCGGATCCTTCGTACAACTCTCCGGAGTCCTCAAACGAACTGCAGTGAAGCTGTCGAAGATCTGCAACGACCTACGCCTGCTGTCCTCAGGGCCGCGAGCCGGCTTCTCGGAGATCAACCTCCCCGCCATGCAGGCAGGTTCGTCGATCATGCCCGGCAAGGTCAACCCCGTGATTCCCGAGGTTGTCAACCAAATCGCGTTCGAAGTCATCGGAAACGATGTCACGATCTCACTCGCTGCCGAGGCCGGTCAACTGCAACTCAACGCATTCGAACCGATCATCGCCCACAGCCTGTTCCAATCGATCACTCATCTGACCAATGCCTGCGACACTCTCGCCACTCGGTGCATCGCCGGAATCACCGCCAACGTCGAACACCTACGGCGCATGGTCGAGCATTCGATCGGCGTGGTCACTGCACTCAACCCCTACATCGGCTACGCGGCTGCAACGTCAGTGGCCGCCGATGCCCTCGCTACCGGCCGAAGCATCCCCTCGCTCGTACTCGAACGAGGACTACTCACCGAATCCGAGATCACGGAAATCCTCCGGCCCGAGAACCTCATCCGATCGGTGGAACTGAACATCAACTCCACTCAGGGTCGCCAGCAAACACTGGTGCCCTGACAAGTGCAGCGTTCGAGACGACACCCGCGCAGATCTTGGCGGGAAGGTAGCGGGCGGGACGATGCTGATGCCGCGCCTGGTCATTATTCGGTATCAAGGATCGGGTCGCGATCAGGTGACAGGAATGCCGTCTCGAAAGTTCATCGACCCTACGCAATTCGGCGTTCCCCTGGTCGCGGGCCCACCTGGGCCTGCGACCTCGGCGACGACGAAATTCCTGTCACGGTGTTCTGCCGGGTGTCCAGATTCTCTTCCCAGCGCAGTGAATTGGCACAAAAAGGGACTGATTCAACATCGAGGCGGCTATTAGACCGGGACGACTACCGAGCGTGTTCGATGAACCATGCGGCGATCTGGGTTCGCGAGCTAAATCCTAGCTTGACCAGTATGTTCTCGACATGTCCCTGCGCGGTGCGAGGTGAAATGAATAGCTTCTCCGCGATCTTTCTGTTGGTCAAACCCTCACTGATCAGTTCCGCTACCTGACGTTCGCGTTTGGTCAGAGCATTCTCTGCCTCGGTTGGCTCGACGGAGGTCTCGGGAGGCGCGTCGTCGAGCGCTACCGCGGCTATTTCGTCGAAATCGAGGGCCTGTCCGTGTCGAAACGCCGTTGCGTATGCGGCGGCGCCGAGCACTGTGCGGGTTCGGCGCACACATTGTGTGTGGTAGTCGACCATGGCCGGAATGCGCACCGACGAAGCACCCATGGTTTTACGGAGCGCTCGGGCAGCGCCCATGAGTACCGCAGCTCTTTCCTCTCGACCTTCGTCTGCCGCAATCCAACTCAGCGCTTCGACGCAGAGCGCCCCGCTGACCGGATCGTCGACACGATGAGCGGATCGTATTCCCTCTTCCAGAAGCTCGTACCCTTCCCGCGCTCGTCCTCGATTCCACGACACCAGGCCGAGTGACCAGAGTGAATGCGCGCGGTACACGGACTCCCCGTGCTCGGTGGTGAGAGCCAGCACTTCTTGATGCGACGCGACAGCGAGGGTGGCATCGCCGAGCACCCATCCGGCGACTCCGAGAGATACCAGGGCTTCGATCCGTCGAACGAGGTTCGTTTCGGGATGCAGACCCCCTAGAGCCCGCTCGAACAATGTGACCGCTCGCCCCGGGTCACCGCTGTACAACGCCGAGTTCCCTTCTATGTAGAACACTTCCGCACCGATATCGTCCTGGTCGAGACGTTGAACCAGATTTCGTGCTTGCACCACCAAAGGCGTTGCCGCAGCGTTATCTCCCTGTAGACCTGCCATCTCGGCGCTCCAGCACAGGGCGTGAATCCTCTCCGCCGTCAGTGACTCTGCGTCGAGGGTGAGTAGTCGTCCCAGCCAACGCCTGCCTTCGCTGAACATGCCGCGGGTGAACCAGAACAAGTACAGGGCGTTTGCCATTTCCAGGCCGGCAGCAGCCTCACCGGTCTCCGAGGCACAGAATTCGAGGGCGTCACGAATGTTCGGTTGTTCCTGCCTCAGCAGAGCGATCCAGTCGGTCTGTTTCGGTGAGATCCATTCGGACTCAGAATGTTTCACCATTTGAAGGTAGTAGTCCCGATGCCGACGCGCCAGAGCTGCATATTCACCGGCCTCCTCGTCGAGTCGTCGGCGGCCGTAGGCGCGGAGAGTCTCCAATAGACGGAATCGCACCCCGGCGGCAGTTTCTTCGCGAATGAGGATCGACTTACCGACCAAGGATTCGACCAGATCCACCAGCGGCACCGCGCCGAACAGTTGACCGCTTACCCCTTCGACGCCGTCGAGGTCGAAGGAGCCTGCGAAGACGGAGACCTGCGCCCACAACCGTTGCTCGTCCGGGGTGCACAGCCAGTAGCTCCAGTCGATGGACAAGCGCAGCGACTGCTGCCTACTCGGGGCTCCGCGATGCCCCCGGGTCAGTAACGCGTAGCTGTCGGTTATCCTGTCGCGGATCTGTACCGCTGACATCGATCGCAACCGCACCGCCGCCAGCTCGATCGAGAGCGGCAGTCCTTCCAACTGCCGGCAGATCTGAGTGACGATTGCTTTGTTGTCGTCGGTGAGGACGAAATCCGGGACCGCCGAGCGGGACCGCTCGACGAACAATGCGACCGCATCGGACATCGCTGCTCCACGCCGGGACGGCGCCGGCTCGGTGGTGTCCGGCACCGTGAGCGGAGGCACCCTCATCACCATTTCGCCGCCGATGCCCAAAGGCTCCCGGCTGGTAGCAAGGACCTTCACGTCCGGACACACCCGCAGCAGCGCCTCCACCAGTTTCGCGACCGCCGCGATCATGTGCTCGCAGTTGTCGACGATCAGCAGCAGCTGCCTATCGGCGAGGTACTCGGCCACCAATATCGACGGCGGGCGGGCGGAGCGTTCCTGCAAGCCGAAGGTACCGGCGAAAGTATCTGCCAGTAGCGCTGGATCGCGAAGCTGTCCCAGCTCCACCAACCACACACCGTCGGCGAAAGCGCGACGTGCATCCGAGCCGACTTTCAACGCCAGCCGCGTCTTGCCGACGCCGCCGATACCGGTGAACGTCACCAACCGCGCCCCTGACAGAAGGTGTCTGGCCTCTGCCGACTCGTGGCGGCGGCCAATGAAGCTCGTCAACTCGTACGGGAGGTTTCCGTCCTTACTACGACGTGGCAGGCCCAGTAGTGACGAACTCTCACCTACGGAATCTTGATCATGTCCCGCCGGCGCAGCGCCACGGGCCGTGCCCACCACCACATCCGCCCGATACTCGCGCTCCCTTGCCGGGAGCGCCATCTCGTCGATGTTGTGCTCGTTGTGACGAGCGGCATCGACGAGAAGGTTTCCCAGTTCTTCCGCGGAGCCCGGCCTCTCGCCCACTGTGCGCGCCATCGATCGTTCGATGATCGCGCGAAAATCCTCGGGGATATCCCACCCGGACAGTTCAGGGGTCGGTTCCGAGGTGATCCGCAGGAATTGCGCCACGACATGTTCACCGCTGAGCCGCTCGAAGGCCGCATGGCCGGTGAGCGCGCAGAACAGTGTCGCGCCCAGACCGTAGATATCGGAGAATACCGACGGAGCATCTCCCCGGAGTACTTCCGGTGCGGTGAAGGCAGGCGAACCCGTGACTGTTCCCGTGCCGGTCTCGAACGCTCCGGCGATACGGGCGATCCCGAAGTCGGTCAACTGGGGTTGGCCGTAGTCAGCAATGAGGATATTTCCGGGCTTCACGTCCCGGTGAAGCACACCCAACCTGTGCAAGGTCTCGAGCGCCCCCGCCATCTTGGCACCTATCCGAAGGACTTCAGTCCACGGAAGCGGACCGTTCCTGCGGATCTCGACCTCAAGCGACCCACGCCGATGGTACTGCATGACGATGAACGGGCGACCACTGTCGGTGGTACCGACATCGTGCACGGTCACGATATGAGGATGGCCCGAGACACGGCCCATCGCACGTTGTTCACGCAAGAAACGCGCCACGTTCTCCGAGTCGACGTCAGCAGTGAGGACCTTTACCGCGACAACACGATCCAACGACGGCTGCCGGCAACGGAACACCACACCGAACCCACCACGACCGATCTCATGGACATCGATGAATCCCGTCGCACCGAGTTCCTCGGCGATCACACGGGCGACGTCCTGCTGTGTCGAGAGTGGATCGAAATCACCCATCCACGTCAAACCTCAGTGGGTTCCGCATTGTCTCCAGCTGTCCTCAGACCACCCGATTCCGCAGTTCGTGCATCCACATCTCAGAGTAGTCCGGCCGAGCAACATGACGGTCGATCTTTACAAATGCTTCGAGCGCCAACTCGAACCGAGTCCAGACTCTGAGGACCGCATTCATGGGCTTGCCTTTGGGCAAGCCGACAACTGAAGTCCGTATCTAGCGCAAGCAGGCGTACAAGATCGTGTTGGTCTCCAGCATTGTCGAGCACCGCCGTTGCATGACTGCACCTTTCACGTCGATCGTGGCCTCTACAGATCTCGTGATCGGAGAAGGTTGAGCGCAGATCCGCGGAACCCTGAGTTCCTCGATCTCAAGCCAGACAACTGAACGGCACCAGGCTGTGACGGATTACCCTCCCGTTCATTATTGTCGATCGGTGAATGCTCCAATTCTCTTGGCAAACAAGGCCAGCAATATTCCGGCTAGAAGGGCGAGACCACCAACCAACAGAAAGTACTCCTCGGCGGATACCTTGGCAAACAACGTACCGAGCAATCCGGAAATGGATGATCCGGCAGCAAGCGCCAGGAAAAGCAATGCCACGGTTTGCGCTTGAAAATGTTCGGGTGCAATACGCGTCGCGATCGCAAGCCCTGGCGGTACAACGAAAATGTCGGACACCCCCGCGATCGCCATACACACCAACACGAGCACCGGCGGCACCGTCTTACCCGGAAACAACACCGATAGAAGAAGCAGAAGATACGCCCCTCCCACGAGCATCAATCCGATAGCCATCTTGGCAGGGGTTCCTGGCTGCCGGGCGCCGAGTCTCATCCACAGCATCGCAACGAACGGGCTCACTGCGACTGAGCAGAGGGCTCCGATTGCGGTCATCCAAGGCGCGGGAATCTGCCAACCACCGACGTCGAGACTTACCCGATCTGTAATGAACAATGGCATAGAAGTGAATTGCTGCAAGAAAATGCCGAAAAACAGGAGAGTAGCAAGCCAGATCGGGATGAAGCCCCGCATCCGGCGCTTTTCGGTGGGCGTCACATTAGGTGCGCGGAGGATCACCGTGAAGTAGACGATCGCTGCAATGACCGCGATGGCGGTAATGTAATTCACGACGTTGTTGCCGTTCGCGACGTCGAGCCACCATAGTGTCGTCGCGCAGAGTGCAAGCCCGAATACCGCCGCGAGAATGTAGACCAGCTGACCGCGTGCGATCGGATTCTTTACCAGGGCAGACGCTGGGGGAAGATCGCGCATCTTGCGGGTGAACTGGATTATTGCACCGACCATTCCGAAGGCAGCAAGGCTGAAGGCTGCGTGAAAACCCCAGAGATTTTGGGTGAATCCGGTCAGCAGCGGTCCGAGAACGGCGCCGGAATTGATGGCCATGTAAAAATACGAGAACCCTGCATCGCGTGCGGTTCGATTGTCCGCGTAGAGCATTCCCACGATGGAGGTGATATTTGTTTTGAGGGCGCCGGTACCGAACACAATCAGGATCAGGCCGAGTGCTAGACCTGAAATCCCATCGACCACCGCGAGTGCGATGTGGCCGGCCGCGATGATGACAGCGCCGTACAGGACCATCTGTCGCGGTGCGACCAGTCGATCTGCGATCCACCCTCCGAGTACTTGACACAAGTACACTGCGCCGCCGTAGGCTCCGACGATGCTGACCGCCGTAGTCGGGGCGAGTTCGAGTCCGCCGTCGCTGAGCGAATACAACAGGTAGAAGGTCAACACACCCTGCAGGCCATAGAAGCTGAAACGCTCCCACAGTTCGGTGAATGACAGATTCCACAAGGCTTTTGGTTGCCCAAGCGCTTCTGGTTGCCCAAGTGACTCACTCTTCGTCTCGCGTGCGATGGCGATGCCTCCATCTGAGAAATCGCGGTCGAGTTCGTTCATGTCTGATACCTAATGTGTTGGGAAGGAGAGCCTTCAGTTGATTTCTGGCACGGTGGCGGATAAATCGGTGTCGACTTCCCCTTCGTGGGAGTCGAAGCGTCGACGACGTTCCTGTACCCGCCCCCGGTGGGGAAACAGAGTTTGTATTGTCGGCGCGCAACCGGGCGCACGAGAATCTCTCTGGGTTGTCCTGGCGGGATCGACGAGGACAACGAACCGGTTGACGCGTCTGTCCGCGCACTACTGGTTGTCGCACGAATTGTTGACGATTGACCCCATACCGCATCACGGAACCCCTTCATTCACTCATATCCAATCCGTGGGTTTCTCGGGAGACGAGGGCCGCCGGGAGCGCGGCGGGGCTGTGCGTGGCGCGTGTCATCCGTGGCGACGCTCGGAAGGGGTCAGCTCCCATGAGGTACTGGAGTACTGGGCTCGGAGGCATTGCGTTTGAGGTCGTCTAGTTGCACGATCGGGTTGCGCGCTGCGATCTGCTGATCGGTGATGGTCAGTTGCCCACGCGATGACCCGAGAAACGTCCACGTCCAGGACAGAAGGGTGGAGATCCGACTGCGAAATCCGACAATATAAGCCACGTGCACGGCCAACCACAGGGCCCAGGCCAGCGGTCCGGACAGCTCAAAGCCACCGATCTTGGTAACAGCTTTGAATCTGGCGATGGTCGCCATCGATCCCATGTCACGGTACTCGAACGGGACCCGGGGGTGACAGGGCCGATTCTCGGTGGTTGCGGCGCTCTCGGTCTTGATCGGTTGTGCCGCGTAGCGACCGCTTTGGATGGCGACTTGAGCAACTCCGGGAAGTCGATCGCGGAACATCATGTCACCGACGACGAAGACTTTGGAGTGGCCGGGAAGTGTGAGGTCGTCCTGGACGGCGGTACGACCGGATCGGTCGAGTTCGGCCCCGGTTTGTTGTGCCAGTTGAGCGCCTAGCGGGCTCGCGGCCACACCAGCGGACCACACCTTACATACGGAGTCGATACGGGATTCGTTGCCGTCGGAGTCGCGGACGGTCAGTCCTTCGGAATCGACATCGACGACCGTGGTGCCGAGGCGGACGTCGACGCCGAGTTTCTCAAGGGTTGCTGCCGCTTTCGCACCTAATCGATCCCCGAACGGGGGCAGAACGGTAGCAGCCGCGTCGATCAGGACTATTCGGGCATCGCGCGTGTCGAAGCTACGGTATGCACCGAGGAGGGTGCGGTGAGCGAGCTCGGCTATCTGTCCTGCCATTTCGACGCCTGTCGGGCCTGCCCCGACCACCACGAAAGTCAGTAGTTTCGCCTGTTCCACGGGGTCGGCAGCGAGTTCTGCACGGTCGAACGCCCCGAGAATCCGACCTCTCAGTTCGAGGGCGTCGTCGATTGTCTTCATCCCTGGTGCGTGTTCAGAGAAGTGGTCGTTACCGAAGTAGGACTGCTGAGCGCCGGCAGACACGATGCGTTCGTCGTATTCGGTGACCGTCGTGCGCCCCTGGTGAATGGAGATCACCGTTTGCTCGGTCAGGTCGATCGTCGTGACGTCACCGAGAAGTACCGTCGCGTTAGATTGGTTCCTGAGTATTATGCGGGTCGCGGGCGCTATCTCACCTTCCGAGAGAATGCCGGTTGCAACCTGATAGAGCAACGGCTGAAACAGATGATGGGTCGTACGGTCGATGACCGTCACGTCAACATCGACGCGGCGCAGAGCTTTGGTTGCGAACAGGCCCCCGAAACCGGAACCGATCACCACCACCTTGCGACGTCCAGCGGGGGTATCTGCAAAGGTCATAATGAAAAACGCCTTTCCTGCCAAACAGCTAGGTGTGAGCTGATCGAGTGGGATTGTGCCGCGGTACGTCGGCCCGAGGCGCCACAAAGGCGGTGAACCCCCAACGTGAAAAGCCGTTCACAGGCTTTCGAGGCCGAATCACCGCTAGCCGTTGCTCGCGGTCTCTTGTCGCCCTTGACCTCATGTTGGATACGTACGATCCGCCACACGCTGAATCCGACATCCACGCGACTCCAGCTTGCGCCAGACGTCACTGACCTCAAAGCGGAGTGCACGGGCAAGGACGTCGCCTGATGATGACAATTGTCCAATTGATCATGGTAAAACGCCATGTCAGAACCCAGAAAGCTCGTCTCCTTGCCCGTCACCGCTTGGCCAGCCAACAGCAGAAAGGCCTCCAGTCGACATGCGTCCAAGCAAAATGACCCATCTCCGTCCCCTCGCGACCCATGAGTTGAAATAGCGGATCGTAGTGCGTGGACCGCCCCAACGCTCGGTGGTGATAGTTGGCTGCATGCC
>NZ_VCBX02000001.1:1895000-2075000 GCF_005938745.2 Rhodococcus sp. KBS0724 | reverse complement strand
TGCTCACTCACGGTTCACAGCCTAGAGCCACAACCGCCGAAACTCCGCGCCGGTACCGTTGGCGTATGAGTGTTCACCTAACGAAGATCTACACCCGGACCGGCGACGACGGCACCACAGGACTGAGCGACTTTTCGCGCGTGTCCAAGAACGACCCACGCCTGACCGCATATGCGGATTGCGATGAAACCAATGCGGCGATCGGTGTTGCGTTGGCTCTCGGAAACCCGCCGGAGAATCTGGTTGCGATACTTCGACAGATTCAGAACGACCTCTTCGACGCGGGCGCGGACCTGTCTACCCCGGTCGTGGAGAATCCCAAGTACCCACCGCTTCGCGTCACCCAGGCATACATCGATCGTCTCGAAGGTTGGTGCGATGAGCTCAATGATCAACTAGCACCGCTGAATTCGTTCATTCTGCCCGGCGGAACGCCGTTGGGTGCACTACTGCACGTTGCTCGGACCGTCTCTCGTCGGGCCGAACGAGCGGCATGGTCGGCTATCGACTCCTACCCGGACGACACGAGCGTTCTGCCCGCGAAATACCTCAACAGGCTGTCGGACTTGCTCTTCATCATGGGAAGAGTTGCCAATCCGAACGGTGATGTTCTCTGGAAGCCAGGCGCCGGCGCCTGACACGACGCCTTCGGTCAGGCGGTACGTCGCCTACGGGCACGCCCGTCTGGCCGAGATTCCACCCAGGACAGGAATGCAGTCAACGCTCCACTGTCCAAAGCGATTTCGTAGTTCGACTCCCCGTCGCGCACGCGCAGGACAACGATGTCGTCACTCATGATGTCGAATTCGGTACCCGAGGGAGAGCGACGGCTCTCGACCTCGATGCCTTGACGGTCGACACGTGAATCCGGACCGGGCCGGAGAGAAGAAAGTTTGAAGAATACGCACGAGCTTTCGCCGTAGCGAATGATTCCGTGCCGCCACCCGCTGTCCCCCGGCGAGGGCAGAACACGAAGAAGTGCTGCAGTACCACCGCGGCGGAGGATCACCAGACGGTACAGAAAAGCCGCGACGAGAACCGCGAGCAGCACAACCAGAATGATCAACACAGTCATTCCGAATGTCACTGTTCGTCGGCTCCCGTCGCGGCTTTGCTCTGATTAACTACGCGCGCTCGACTGCCCGAAGCTGACCCTTGGCGACCGCAATCGCCTCGTCGTCTGCTTGGGTGTCAGCGAGAACTGCCTTGGCAGCGTTCACGTCGATGTCCTCGGCCATGTCCGCAGACTCGGCCAGAATCGTGACGGTGGTAGCCGTCACCGACAGGAAACCGCCGTGAACTGCTGCGACGATACGCTCACCGTCAACAGGCGTGATCGATACGGTACCGCCCTCGATGAGCTGGCCGAGGACCGGCTCATGCCCAGGCATGATGCCGATCTCGCCCTCGGTCGTCTGAGCGCTGACCAGCGTCGCCGTACCCGACCACAAGCGCTCCTCGACGGCAACGAGTTCTACGGTCATCTCAGCCATCGTGGACTACTTCCCGGCCATCTTCTTGGCTGCAGCCTCGACGTCGTCGAGTCCACCACAGCTGTTGAATGCCTGCTCGGGCAGGTGATCGAACTCGCCCTTGCAGACGCGGTCGAAGGCTTCGATCGTGTCGCGGAGCGGCACGACGGAGCCGGGCTCACCGGTGAACTTCTCGGCAACGATGAAGTTCTGGCCGAGGAACTTCTGGATACGACGGGCGCGGCCCACGAGGACCTTGTCCTCTTCCTGAAGCTCGTCCATACCGAGGATGGCGATGATGTCCTGCAGTTCCTTGTACTTCTGCAGGATGCGCTTGACCTCGTTGGCAACGCGGAAGTGCTCGGCACCGACGATGCCGGGCTCCAGGATGCGGGAGGTCGAGCTCAGCGGATCCACAGCGGGGTAGATACCCATCTGCGAAATCGGGCGCGAGAGCTCGGTGGTGGCATCGAGGTGCGCGAACGTCGTAGCCGGCGCGGGGTCGGTGTAGTCGTCGGCGGGCACGTAAATAGCCTGCAGCGACGTGATCGAGCGACCACGGGTCGAGGTGATGCGCTCCTGGAGCTCACCCATCTCGTCCGCCAGCGTGGGCTGGTAGCCCACTGCCGAAGGCATACGGCCGAGGAGAGTGGAAACCTCGGAACCTGCCTGCGTGAAGCGGAAGATGTTGTCGATGAACAACAGAACGTCCTGGCCCTGAACGTCGCGGAAGTACTCCGCCATCGTCAGTGCGGACAGGGCGACGCGCATACGCGTTCCGGGCGGCTCATCCATCTGGCCGAAGACAAGGGCGGTGTCCTGAAGGACGCCCATCTCTTCCATTTCCAGGTGAAGGTCGGTGCCCTCACGGGTACGCTCACCGACGCCTGCGAACACCGAGGTGCCCGAGAACTCGCGAGCGATACGCGTGATCATTTCCTGGATCAGAACGGTCTTGCCGACGCCGGCACCACCGAACAGACCGATCTTTCCACCCTTGACGTACGGGGTGAGAAGGTCGATGACCTTGATGCCGGTCTCGAGGATCTCGGTCTTACCTTCGAGCTGATCGAAGGCTGGTGGCTTGCGGTGGATGCCCCACTGCTCGCCGTCGCGGCCGAGGCCCGGGGTGTCGAGGCAATCGCCCAGTGCGTTGAACACGTGGCCCTTGACGACGTCACCGACGGGAACCGAGATCGGCTTGCCCGAGTCGATCACTGCAGTGCCGCGGACCAGGCCGTCGGTGGGCTGCATGGAGACGGTGCGGACCAGGTTGTCACCGAGGTGCTGAGCAACCTCGAGCGTCAGCGTCTTGGCGACCGAGGGAAGCGTGATCTCGGCCTTCAGGGCGTTGAACAGTTCAGGAACAGCGCCACGCGGGAATTCAACGTCCACGACGGGACCGATGACCCGCACGACGCGGCCGGCTACGGCCGAAGCCGAACCTGCCCCGTTGTTTTCGGTTACTGCTGCGGTCATGTGCTAGTCACTTCCTGCGCTCGAGGCGAGCGCGTTGGCGCCGCCGACGATCTCGCTGATTTCCTGGGTGATCTGGGCCTGGCGAGCCTGGTTGGCCTGACGGCTCAACGTGTTCACCAGTTCGTTTGCGTTGTCCGTCGCGGCCTTCATAGCGGTACGACGGGCTGCCGACTCCGATGCCGCAGCATCGAGAAGCGACGAGAAGATTCGCGTGCTGACGTACTTCGGCAGAAGTGCGCCGAGCAGCTTCTCCGGCTCCGGTTCGAAGCTGAAGTCAGCGACGGGACCGGTGGAGTGGTCGTCGTCGTGACCGTTGGTCAGCATGTCGTCACCGAGTTCGATGTGCTCTTCGGACACGGACACCTCGAGCGGAGCCATACGGCGAACCTCGGGGGTCTGCGTCAGCATCGACACGAAGCGGGTGTAGACGATATGGAGTTCGTCGACGCCCTCGATGGTGCCTTCGCCGTTCGGAGCATCGACCTGGTTGCCCGAACCTGCCATGAAGAGTTCCACCAGGTGGCGGCTGGCCTTCGCGGCATCCGAGTAACCCGGATCCTGCGAGAAGCCCGTCCACGCAGCACCGACGTTGCGGCCACGGAACGTGTAGTACCCGAGTCCCTTGGAACCGAGCACGTAGACAACCGGCTCCTTGCCCTCGCTGCGGAGCAGAGTCATGAGCTCTTCTGCCTGCTTGAGGACGTTGGAGTTGTAGCCACCGCACATGCCGCGGTCACTGGTGACAACGAGCACCGCAGCCCGCTTGGGCTCCGGACGCTCGTTGAGCAGCGGGTGATCGAGCGAAGCAGACGCACTCGCCAATTCGGTGAGTACCTTCGTGATCTCCTCGGCATACGGCTTGGATGCGGCGACGCGAATCTGAGCCTTCGTGATACGCGAAGTCGCGATCAGTTCCTGTGCTTTGGTGATCTTCTTGGTCGAGTTGACCGACTTGATACGGGACCGCAATTCGAGAATGCTTGCCATCGATCAATCACTCTCCCTTCGGAATTCGCAGTGTCATGGGCGCGTACGTCACTTGCTGACGGTCTTGCGCTTGACGTTGATCTGCTCGTTCTCGACCTCGTCTGCGCCCAGAGCGGCGGCCTCGGCTTCGTTCACGACCCGGCTTCCGTCGGATGCGATGAAGCCTTCCTTGAACTTGTCTGTTGCAGCGATCAGCGCAGCAGCGTTGTCGGCATCGAGTGCCTTACCGCCATTGATGCTGGCGTAAACGCCGGCAGCCGAGTGCTTGAGGTCTTCGAGCAGTTCCTTCTCGAAGCGACGGACGTCGCCGATCGGGACGCTGTCGAAGGTGCCTTCGCCGGCGAGGTAGATCGAGATGATCTGGTCTTCGACGGGGATCGGGCTGTACTGATCCTGCTTGAGCAGCTCGACCAGACGGGCACCGCGCTCGAGCTGAGCCTTGGAGGCAGCGTCGAGGTCGGATGCGAAGGCGGAGAACGCTTCGAGCTCACGGAACTGAGCCAGTTCCAGACGCAGCGAACCGGAAACCTTCTTCATACCCTTGGTCTGTGCAGCGCCACCGACTCGGGAGACCGAGATACCGACGTTGATCGCGGGGCGAACGCCCTTGTTGAACAGGTCGGACTCAAGGAAGACCTGGCCGTCGGTGATGGAGATGACGTTGGTCGGGATGTAAGCCGAGACGTCGTTTGCCTTGGTCTCGATGATCGGCAGAGCCGTCAGCGAGCCACCGCCGAGTGCGTCGGACAGCTTCGCCGAACGCTCCAGCAGACGGGAGTGCAAGTAGAAGACGTCACCGGGGTATGCCTCACGTCCCGGCGGGCGACGCAGCAGCAGCGAGATGGCGCGGTACGCCTCTGCCTGCTTGGTCAGGTCGTCGAACACGACCAGAACGTGCTTGCCCTGGTACATCCAGTGCTGGCCGATGGCCGAGCCGGTGTACGGTGCGAGCCACTTGAAGCCTGCGGAATCAGAAGCCGGAGCAGCAACGATGGTGGTGTATTCCATCGCGCCCTTCTCCTCGAGGGCAGCCTTGACGCCCGCGATGGTGGAGCCCTTCTGACCGATGGCAACGTAGATGCAGCGAACCTGCTTGTTGACATCGCCGGAATCCCAGTTGGCCTTCTGGTTCAGGATCGCGTCGATGCAGACCGCGGTCTTGCCGGTCTTGCGGTCGCCGATGATGAGCTGGCGCTGGCCGCGGCCGATCGGGGTCATGGCGTCGATAGCCTTGATACCCGTCTGGAGCGGCTCTTCGACCGGCTGGCGCTCGAGCACCGAAGCGGCCTGCAGTTCGAGTGCACGGTTTTCGGTGCTCTCGATCTCGCCGAGGCCGTCGATGGGAGCACCCAACGGGTCGATGACGCGGCCGAGGAAAGCGTCGCCGACGGGAACCGACAGAACGTCGCCCGTGCGCTTTACTTCCTGGCCTTCTTGAATGTTCTGGTAGTCACCCAGGATGACTGCACCGATTTCGGTGGCATCCAGGTTGAGCGCGACGCCGACGATTCCACCGGGGAACTCCAACAGTTCGTTGGACATAGCCGAAGGCAGGCCAGAGACGTGCGCAATGCCGTCACTGGTGTCGGTCACTGTGCCGACCTCCTCACGGGAGGCCTCCGGGGAGTAGCTCGCGGTGTAGTTGTCGATCGCGCTACGGATCTCGTCGGAGGAGATCGTCAGCTCCGCCATGTTTTTCCTGCTCTCGGTATCTGGTCTTCGAAAAGATCTGGAGTGTGTGTTCGGCTGAAGGACTATTTGAGGTTCTTCCGCAGTGCTGCGAGTCGTCCCGCTGCGCTGCCGTCGATGACCTCGTCGCCCACCCGGACGACCAAGCCGCTGAGAAGTGCGGGATCGATCTCGACGTGCACGGTTACCGGCTTCCCGTAGGTGCGGGTAAGTGTGCTCGTCAGACGATCCGTCTGCTCCGTGCTCAACGCCGAAGCGCTACGCACGTGGGCAACAGCGGTATCACGCTGCGCGGCGGCAAGATTCGACAGCTGGTCGAAAGTGTCTGCGGGTGCAGACTTCAACCGGCCGACGGCCTGTCCGGCAAGTGCCTCGGTGACCGCGGTGACCTTGCCGTAGAGCAGGCGCGAAAGGAACTCACGCTTGCGGGCTGCGGGAACCGACAGATCCGAGAGCGTCTGCTCCAGGCTGGGATCCCCTGCCACGATGCGACCGAGACGGAACAGCTCGTCCTCGACGGTGTCCAACTGACCCTGATCTGCTGCGGCGCGGAGCAGAGCTTCGCGGCCGAGCAGTTCGAGCGAGTTGACCAGGTCGCGGCCCGCTGACCAATCCTGGCCTGCAGCTGCTTTCACGGTTGCCAACGCTTCCGCGCCGACCTTCCCGGAGAACAACTGCTCAGCCAAGCCCTGGCGACCAGCGACCGGTGCCGAAGCGTCAGCCAGCGCGCTACGAAGAGCGCGCTGGCCGTCGAGTACCTCGACCACCGAGAAGAGCTCGGACCCAGCCTGCGCAGCGGCCGCGGTAGCGGCACCTGCAGAGACTGCGCCCAGGGCGCTGCTCAGCGCAGAACGCGTCTGCGCCAAGGATTCACGGCTCGCTGCGTACATGTTGCTCACTTCCTGGCTGAATCAGCGCTGACGGCGTCGAGCTCGTTGAGGAATCGATCAACCGTTCCGGCGCGCTTCACGTCGTCGGCGAGGGACTCTCCGATGACCTTCTCGGCCAGGTCTACAGCGGTCCTGCCGAGATCCGAGCGGAGCTCAGCGACGATCTGCTGACGCTGGGCGACGAGCTGGCTGTGGCCTGCGGCCACGATGCGATCGCTCTCCTCCTGCGCCTGAACCTTCATGTCAGCAATGATCTGCTGACCCTGGGTGCGCGCTTCCTCACGGATCTGCGCGGCCTCGGTACGAGCTTCGGCAAGCTGCGCGCGGTACTGCTCGAGCGCTTCCTTTGCCTCAGCCTGTGCCTCTTCGGCCTTCTTGATCCCGCCCTCGATCTGCTCGGTGCGATCGGCAAGGACCTTCTGGAACATCGGAAGAACGAACTTCCAGAAGACAAAACCGACAACGACGAGGCAGACGATGGACCATACGATGTCGTACGTCGCGGGCACGAGAGGGTTGTGAGTCTCACCCTCAGCGGCCGCGAGCAGAGTAATGGTGGCTGCCATGTCGGTCGCTTAGAAAATGAAGCCGGCGACGAGGCCGATCAGCGCGAGGGCCTCGGTGAATGCAATACCGAGGAACATGGTGGTACGAACCTGTCCGGCCATCTCGGGCTGGCGAACCATGCCCTCGATTGCCTTACCGACGACGATGCCGATGCCGATGCCGGGGCCGATTGCCGCGAGGCCGTAGCCGATGGCGCCATAACCCTTGTTGGTGATGGTCTGCTCGGCAACTTCCTGTGCCAGGTAAGCGACGCTCATGGTGTTCCATTCCCTTTCAGTTGACCTCCGCCGGTGTCGACGGAAGGCTCAGTTCTTGGTGTAGCTGAAATGTGGTGTGGTCAGTGATCTTCGGCGTGCAGCGCGAGGTCGATGTAGACCGCGGCCAGCAGAGAGAAAACGTAGGCCTGCAGAACGATCACCAGAATTTCGAAGAAGGTGAAGGCGATGGCTGCGGCCAGGGAGGCAACACCGAAGAGTGCCTGGAAGCCGCCGTTGAGGACAAAGAAGTTCGTTGCTCCGAGGAACAGCACCAGCAGGATGTGGCCGGCCAACATGTTGGCCATAAGACGAACCATCAACGTGAAGGGGCGCAGTACGAACGTCGAGATGAACTCGATCGGGATCAGCAGGAAGTGCAGGGCAGTCGGAACACCCGGAACAACGATGCTGCTCTTCACATACTTGAAGAAGCCGTACTTCTTGATGCCCACGTAGTTGAAGACGATGTATGCGAGCGCCGCGAGAACCAACGGCATGCCGATACGTGCGTTCGGTGAGATGTTCAAGAAGGGGATGATCGCGGAGACGTTGTTGGCGATAACGACGAAGAAGATCGTGGCAATGACAGGCAGGAATCGCTTGCCCTGTTCCTTACCGAGAACGTCTTCGGCGATCTGCACGCGAACGAAGTCCAACGCGATCTCGGCTACGTTCTGCACACCACGCGGAATCAACCGCGGGCTGCGCATCGCAATTGCGAAGAACGCTGCTACCAACACCGACATCAGGATGCGGATGAGCATCAGTCGGTCGAGCTCGAACGGACCCGCGTGAATCAGTACTGATTCGGGGAAAAAATCGTCTAGTGACGGCGCGTGGAACTCCACGGCGGCCAGGGTGGTGACGCTCAGCGTTCTCTCCCGTAGTCGGTCCGCAGCCATCATTGACTGCGGTTCGATCGGACATTGACGATCTACAAGTCGACAAGTTCGACTCGCGCATTCGTCAGCTGCTGGAGAACCCTCGCGGGGCCTGGCTTCTGTCGGTGTCGGCGACTCTCGTCGACTCAGTGGCCCAGAATATCGACCACCTGCGAGCACATGGCATCGTCGGCTGAGGGTTACCTAGCCTGCCTTTGCTCTCGCTTGACGCTGACCCTACCAAGTCATCTACGACATTGTGTAGATGGGGTACCTGAAGGGGCAGTTTGTTACGTTTTGTAGTACTACTCGTCGTCGTTGATCGGAGCGCTGGGAGTGGGATCCACGTACGGAGTCTTGGTTCCGAGAACGCCGTACGTTTCCGCCCCGAGGACGATAACCAACGCAAATACCATGACCAGTACCAACGAGGTCTTGTCGTAGAAGTCGAGCGGTTTCAGGATCGCGAGCACCACAATCGCCAGGATCATCTTGAGCAACCAGGTGCCGAGAAGAACGGCGCCGGCGGTCAGAGCAGGCAGCTTCGATGTGAGAAGCACGCCGAGCGCGGTGAAGAGAATGAACCCGCCGCCAACAGCCGCGCCGAGAAGCGCGCCGTACAGGCCTTCCTTACCACCGATCAGCCACCCGAGCAGGGACCCGACGATGGTCAGCACAACCAGTCCGATCACGCCCCACTTCACTGCAGAACGCATTGCTGCGGTCGAATCGGGAATGGGCTGCGATGCCGGCACTGATTGCGGGGTGTTCGTCACGATGCCAAGGGTAATGGATCGGAAAAGCTGGCTACTGCCGCTCCTGCCGACGATCACGCAGCGACGGGATCGCGGTGAACAGAAATGCTGCGAGCATTCCGGCGGCCACGAGGACGACAACCAACTGTCGATCCAACAGCGAAGATCCCACGGCGCCGAACGCCAGAACGCCCACCCACGAGTAGATGACCAGCACAACCCGGCGATGGGTGTGACCGATCTGCAGCAACCGGTGATGCAGATGCATCTTGTCCGGACTGAACGGACTGACACCTGCCCGCGTGCGACGGATGACGGCGAGCAGCATGTCCAGCATGGGGATGAACATCACAGCACCGACCAGCAACAACGGTGCCAGTAGAGCGACAAGGTCGCGCGTACCGTAGGCCGTCAGCGGAATCCGTCCCGACGCGGAAGTCGAGATCGCGGCGAGCATGAGTCCGATCAACATGGATCCGGAATCACCCATGAAGATCCGTGCCGGATTGAAATTGTGCGGCAGGAATCCGAGGCACGCTCCGGCGAGAGCAGCGGCAATCATCGCCGGTGGGTACACGCTCACATCGCCGCCCTGATCGTGCAGGAGTCCGATCGAGAAGAGCAGGATCGCGACCGCTGCAATGAGGCCGAGACCCGCTGCCAGACCGTCGAGACCGTCGACGAAATTCATGGCGTTGATGGTCGCGACGGCAACAGCGACGGTGAACAGACCCGATTGAATCTGATCGAGAATGATTGTCGATCCGCCGTCGCCGAATGGGTTGTAGATGATGAACCAACTGACGCCCATCACCACCATGATTCCGGCGGCAGTCACCTGGCCGACGAACTTCGTGAGAGCGTCGAGCCCCCACTTGTCATCGATGATGCCGACCAGGACTATGACTCCGCCGGACACCAGAGCCGCTTGAACGTCATGACTGTCGAACTCGAATCCTCGTGTCAGAGCAGGCAATTGCTGCGCGAAGAGCAGACCGGCAGCCAGGCCGACGTACATGCCGACGCCACCGAGACGGGGGGTCGGCTTGACGTGAACGTCACGGTCGCGCGGTATCGCAACCGCGCCGAACCGGATGGCAAGGACCCGCACGGCGCCGGTAGCCAGATAGGTGACCACAGCAGCGGTGCACAGAACCAGGAGGAGTTCTCGGATCGGTACGCCCACTCCCCCGCTGGACTGCGCGAGGATCTCGGTGGCCCGGTGCGTCGTGATCACTGGGGATAATCACCCGTGTTCTGGCGGGCACCGACCATCGTTACGAAACTCCCTCTACAAGGCTTTCCGGGGTGGTGCCCAACACGTCGGCGATGTCTTCCGCGGACACAGCGCCGACCCGCAGGATTCGGGGCGAGTCGCCGGTCAGATCCACGATCGTCGACGCCACTGCATGTGCTGCCGGGCCGCCGTCGAGGTAGACACTGGCCGAGCCGCCGAGTTGATCGCGGGCTTCGTCGACCGTGGTGGCCGGTGGCCGTCCGGAGATGTTGGCGCTGGACACGGCCAGTGGCCCGACGTCGCGCAACAATTCGAGGGCGACGGGGTGCAGCGGCATCCGAAGCATGACCGTTCCGCGTGTATCGCCGAGATCCCAGGCCAACGAGGGCGCTTGTTCGACAACCAAACTCAGCCCGCCCGGCCAGAATGCCCGAACGAGATCGCGTGCCTGCGGGCGCACGCTGTAGACGAGTCCGTCGATGGTGTTCCAGGATCCGACCAGAACGGGAACCGGCATGTCCCGGCCGCGCCCCTTCGCGCGGAGGAGGCTCGTGACCGCCTCGCTGTCAAAGGCATCGGCAGCCAATCCGTACAGAGTGTCCGTCGGAAGGACAACCAGGCGTCCGGCTTTGAGTGCATTCTTAGCGGCAGCTAGACCTGCCGTGCGGGTATCAATTTCACTACAGTCGTAAACGGTGCTCACTGGACCATCCTGTCACTCGGCATTCCGTGGTCTCGCTCACGCTGGGCTTCCACACTCGTGGCGACGCGTCTCGCGACAACAAAACGGGGGCGACCGGCCAGGTCCGGATGCTGCTCGACTTCGCCGAATACCCGTCGACCCGAGAACAGTGCCGCGACGCCGTCACCGTTGGTGTCGTCGTGTTCGATCCCCGCGGCACCGCCGATCCGCAGCCAGCGTGCGATGTTGCTGATCATGGGTTTGATCACGGACAAACCGTCCGGCCCACCGAAGAGAGCCGTGTGCGGGTCGTAATCCATGACCTCGGGCTGCAACTGCGCCCCTTCGGGAATGTACGGCGGGTTGGAGACGACGAGATCGACTTTGCCTTCGAGTGCCTGCAGCAGATTTCGATCGGTGACGTCACCTTGATGAAGATGAATCGGGGTATCCCCGGCGGCTTCGCGGTCCGCGGCGTTACGACGCGCCCACGCGAGCGCTGCCGGTTCCTTCTCCACGGCGTGCACCACGGCGTCTGGCCTCGCCTCGGCGATGGACAGCGCAAGCACTCCGGAGCCGGTGCACAGATCCAGCACGACCGGTGGCCTACTGCCGCATCCTTCGAGGAACGAGAGCGCCCAGCCCATCAGCAACTCGGTTTCCGGACGGGGAATGAACACACCTGGGCCCACGGCGACGTCGATATTGCCCATCGACGCACTGCCGATGATGTGCTGCAACGGGATTCGCTTCACGCGTTGCGCAACCATGCCGTTGAACGCCTCGATCACCTCGGCATCGACCAACGGAACCAGGCCCAAACGCGTGCGCTCGACCCCGAGCAGGTGCGACGCCAGTAGTTCGGCATCAGTACGTGGGCTGGGCACGCCGGCCGCATCGAGCTCTTTGGCGGCTTCGATCAGCGCCAAACGGAGTGGGAGTCTGCTCACGCGTACAGCCTGCCACGCGTGACCGCTTCGCGAGTTGTCATGTCGCCCGCCTATTCGGCCGCAAGGCGGGCTTCGCGGTCCGCCTTGCCCAATGCGTCGAGGAGCGGATCGAGCTCACCGTCGAGCACTGCGTCGAGGTTGTGCGACTTGAATCCGATGCGGTGATCGGTGATGCGGTTCTCGGGAAAGTTGTAGGTGCGGATGCGTTCGGAGCGGTCGACGGTCCGAACCTGGCTTTGACGCCCGGCCGACGCTTCCGCGTCCGCGGCTTCCTCCGCGACAACCTGCAAACGAGCAGCCAGCACCTGCATGGCACGGGCCTTGTTCTGAAGCTGCGAGCGCTCGTTCTGGCACGTAACGACAATTCCGGTGGGCAGGTGAGTGATTCGCACCGCGGAGTCGGTGGTGTTGACGCCCTGACCACCCTTGCCGGACGAACGGTAGACGTCGATGCGCAGATCACCCTCGTCGATCTGAACCTGTTCGACCTCTTCGGGTTCCGGGTACACCAGAACACCGGCGGCGGAAGTGTGCACGCGCCCCTGGGATTCGGTGACGGGCACGCGCTGGACGCGATGAACGCCGCCTTCGAACTTGAGTCGTGCCCACACACCGTCCGGGGTGTCGGACTTGCTCTTGATCGAAATGGTTGCTTCTTTGTATCCGCCGAGGTCTGAAACCGTCGCATCGAGGATTTCGACGCGCCAGCCGTGACGTTCCGCGTAGCGGACGTACATGCGGGCCAGGTCGGAAGCAAAGAGAGCAGACTCTTCGCCGCCTTCGCCCGACTTCACTTCGAGGACGACGTCGTCGCCGTCGTGAGGGTCACGCGGGGCAAGTTGATCGGTCAGCGTCTGCTCGAGCTGTGCGACCTCGGCTTCGAGGTCCGGAATCTCGGCGGCAAAGCTGGAATCGTCGGCGGCAAGTTCACGCGCGGCTTCCAGATCGTCCTGCGCAGCAGTGAGCTTGTTGTACGTCGACATGATGGGCGAGAGCTCGGCGAACCGCTTTCCGACGCGGCGGGCAGCCGTCGGATCGTTGTGCAGCGCCGGATCGGACATCTGCGCTTCGAGACCGGCATGTTCTGCCAGGATGTCGTCGATGGCCGAGGGCTTGGTTGCGCCTGCCATGGTTCGCTCCGCTCTGAGTTTCGTTTCCTACGGTGCGCGCTTTAAAGATAATTCGACGCTACTACCCGGGAAACGCGCAAAACCGAGTGCAGGCACAAAAAAGCCGACGCCCGATCTGCACAAGGCAAATCGGGCGTCGGCGGAACAGCTAGTCTTCGGTCTGAACCTTGCTGTCAGCGCGCTTGCCGTAGCGAGCCTCGAAGCGAGCCACGCGTCCACCGGTGTCAAGAATCTTCTGCTTACCCGTGTAGAAGGGGTGGCACTGCGAGCAAACCTCGACGTTGATGCGTCCGGACTCCTTGGTGCTGTGAGTCTCGAACGTGTTACCGCAACCGCAAACGACGGTGGTCGCTACGTAGGTTGGGTGGATTCCTGCCTTCATGGTGTCCCTTTCAATGGTCGCCGGGTCGACGTCGCCAATCGACATCGTGAACCGGAACCGGACTCGGCCGTTCAGTATGCCAGACGTGGTGGTAGAGCCGGTAATACGCGTCTGAACTTCCTGAAGGAAGTGGGCTGTACGAACTCCATAACGCACTCCCCCGCCAGTTTGTTCCACAGACGCGAAAACCCCACAGCCACGTGGGCTGTGGGGTTCTTCGCATCTGACTGAAGATCAGTCGTCGATTGCGCCTGGTGCGGTCTTCGAGACCTGCATCAGGAACTCGAGGTTGTTCTTGCTCTTCTTCAGACGATCGATCAGCAGATCGATGGCCTGATGCGAGTCCAGTCCGGACAGCACACGACGCAGCTTGTGCAGCACAGCGGCTTCGTCGGGGCTCAGGAGCAGCTCGTCCTTACGCGTACCGGACGGGTTGACATCCACGGCCGGGAACACACGACGCTCGGCGATCTTGCGATCGAGTTTGAGCTCGGCGTTGCCGGTGCCCTTGAACTCTTCGAAGATCACGGTGTCGCCGGTGGAACCGGTCTCGACCATCGCGGTGGCGATGATGGTGAGCGAGCCACCGTGCTCGATGTTGCGGGCAGCACCGAGGAAACGCTTCGGCGGGTAGAGAGCCGTGGAGTCGACACCACCGGAGAGGATTCGTCCCGACGCGGGTGAGGAGTTGTTGTACGCACGGCCCAATCGAGTGATCGAGTCGAGCAGAACCACGACGTCCTTGCCCATTTCCACGAGACGCTTCGCACGCTCGATGGCGAGCTCGGCAACCGAGGTGTGGTCTCCCGGCGGGCGGTCGAAGGTCGAGGAAATAACCTCGCCCTTCACGCTGCGCTGCATGTCGGTAACTTCCTCGGGACGCTCGTCCACCAGGACGACCATGAGGTAGCACTCCGGGTTGTTGGTTGCGATTGCGTTGGCGATCGCCTGCAACACGCTGGTCTTACCGGCCTTGGGCGGGCTCACGATGAGGGCGCGCTGGCCCTTACCGATGGGCATCACCAGGTCGATGACACGCGTCGTCAGAATGTGCTGCTCGGTCTCGAGACGCAGACGCTGGTTCGGGTACAGCGGCGTGAGCTTGTTGAACTCGGGACGCTTCTTCGCGGCCTCGACGTCGCCACCGTTGACGGTGTCGATGCGCACCAGCGGGTTGAACTTCTGACGCTGGTTGCTCTGGTCACCGTCACGAGACACGCGTACAGCACCGGTAATGGCGTCGCCGCGGCGTAGGCCGTTCTTGCGGATCAGGTTCATCGAGACGTAGACGTCGTTGGGTCCGGCGAGGTATCCCGACGTGCGCACGAAGGCGTAGTTGTCGAGCACGTCGAGGATGCCGGCTACCGGCTGAAGAACGTCGTCCTCACGGATCTCGGTCTCACGTGACTCGCTGGGTGCACCACCCTCGCCGCGTTCGCGACCGCGGCCACGACGCTCACGGAAGCGGCGTCCACGACGTCCGCGGCCACCCTCTTCGTCGTCGTCCGGACCGTTGTTGCGGTTGTCGGTACGCGGGCCCGCATTGTTCTGGCCGGCAGTGCTCTGGTTTCCGCGATCCTGACGATCCTGGTTACCGCGCTGCGCCTGATTGTCGCGCTGACCCTGATTGTCGCGCTGACCCTGATTGTCGCGCTGACCTTGGTTGTCGCGCTGCCCCTGGTTGTCGCGCTGTCCCTGGTTGTCGCGGTTGTTGCGCTCGCGACGGGGACGCTCGGTGGTCTGCTCGGCCGAGCTGGACTGATCGGAATCGGTCCGGGTTTCGGTGCGCTCGTTCTGCTTGCGCTCGACGGGTGCTTCGGTTGCCGGTGTGGCTTCGACGCGGGCGGCCGGTGCCGTGTCCTGCTCGATGTTCAGCTCGCCCTGGTCGGGCGACCCGGCGCGACGTGCAGCGCCGCGACGCTGACGGCCACGACGAGGAGCTCCCGCCTCGGCTTCTTCAGCAGTGGCAGGTGCCGCTGCGGCGGGCTCGGCTGCCGGAGTTTCGACAGGAGCCGGCGCTTCAACAGTTTCGGTGCGCGCGGTGCGAGTGCTCTTGGCGCGTGTGCGGGTAACCGGTGCGTCGTCGAGCGTGAGTTCACTCTGAGCGGGTGCCGCCTTGGCGCTGCCGCCCTGACGTTCCTTGATCGCGGCGATCAAGTCGCCCTTGCGCATCCCGGAAGTGCCCTTGATGCCCAGTTCACCGGCAAGACTGCGCAGTTCGGTGAGCACCATGCCGGAGAGTCCGGCGCCACGACGTGCGTCGGCACGCTTCGTGGAGGTCGCCACCGCACCGCTGGGTGCTGAAGATGACGCCTGAGAATTGTCGCCTGACTGTGCCCCAGCGGAATTCGCCTTGGGTGCAGTGGTGGCGATGAGGTCCGTATCGGTCACGGAGGTCCTTTCCTTCCCTCACTTGCGCGGCGCAGAGTCGAGGGTTCGTCCCGAAGTTTCGATTGATTACCGAACTCGGAGGTGCCGTACTTAGTTGCATGTCGAGAGTTGCATGTCAAGAACTACCGGCTTGCCCGTCATCAACATGGCCGTCGGAAACCGGTGCTCGAAACGCCCCTGTTTCAAACAGACATGCTGTCGCACACCTGCCGCGACTGACGAAACATCGATGGTTGTGGCCATCGAGGATTCAGACCTTCTCAAGAAGGTACAAGTGCGAGGATCACGTCAAGGATTGTGGACCCCAATTCCCGACTGGGTAGGAGTTTGGCCCCTTGATGATGCACCGGCGACTGACGCGCACGATGTACGGACATTGCCCAGGATAGCGCCGATCCACGAGTCCGGCAAGATTATCCGAAACCCGCGTGTGTCAATTCACTTACCGGACATCCTGCCGAGAGCAATCCCTGTCACGGTCGGACCGACCCCGACCCCGACTCAGTCCGGGCCGATCGACCTCGCCACTCAGGCCAGGGTCGGACGAACCTCGACACCGGGAGCAATCTCGAGTTCGAGCACCCGGAGACCGTCGGCGCGCGCGGCTTCCGCCAAGTGCGCGGGGAACGGTTCCGTACTGAGCGCGAGCACGGTGGGGCCGGCGCCGGAAACGGTGGCCGCGATACCGGCTTCGCGAAGAATCGCGATCCATCGGGTTGTCAACGGCAGCGCGGGAGCGCGTTGACTCTGATGCAGACGATCCTCGGTGGCTGCCATCAACAGATCCGGACGCGCCGTCAGGGCGACAACGGCCAGGGCGCTGCGGCTTGCGTTGAACGACGCATCCTGGTGCGGAACCATCTCGGGCAGCAGTCCGCGGGTATGCGCGGTGGAGGATCGTTCTTCCGGAACCAGTGCTACCGCACGGATATCGGGATGAACGTCGAGTTTCGCGGCCGAGTAGATCGGCTCGTCACCATCGACGGCGGACGGGCAACTCCACGAGACGACAGCGCCGCCCAGGACACTTGCCGACGCATTGTCCGGGTGCCCTTCGAACTCGGAGGACAGTTGGACCAACTGCTCGTCGGTGAGACCGATCTCGGCGTCGAGCGCGCGGGCCAATCCGTTTGCGGCAGCAAGCCCACCCACGGCCGCCGACGCGGACGAACCTAGCCCACGTGAATGCGGGATCGCGTTGCGGCACAGCACATCCAGGCCGCTGGCCCACACGCCGGCAGCTTCGAGTCCGCGCTCGATGGCCCGAACGACCAGATGCGAAGGGCCCCAAGGCACGTCTGCAGCGCCCTCGCCTTCGACCTGAATGTTCAGACCGGAATCCGTTGCGGTGACCACGATCTCGTCGTACAGCCCCAGAGCCAAACCGAGTGTGTCGAACCCCGGCCCCAAGTTTGCACTCGAGGCCGGGACGCGTGCGGTCACCGAAATACCCACAGGGAGGGTTCTGGTCATGTCAGATACCGGATTCCGCGGAGTGGTTGACGAGTCCACGGACACTATGCAAGCTCGAGGGCAGCCGCAACGGCAACGGGATCGACACCGATGGGCTCGACGTTCGGCATGCCCTTCAGAGCGGTATCGGGGTCCTTGAGGCCGTTACCCGTCACGGTGCACACGACGGTCAGGCCCGGCTCGAGCCAGCCCTCTGCACGTGCGGCGAGCAGGCCGGCGACGCTGGCTGCCGACGCCGGCTCCACGAAGACACCTTCGGTAGCGGCGATCAGGCGGTACGCCTCGAGGATCTTCTCGTCGGTGGCGGCGCGGAATGCGCCGTTCGACTCTTCCTTGGCCGCGACAGCGCCGTTCCAGGATGCGGGAGAACCGATCCGGATGGCGGTGGCGATGGTCTCGGGATCCTTGACGGGGGCGCCGTTGACCAACGGTGCGGCTCCGGCTGCCTGGACGCCGAGCATACGGGGCTTGACCGTGGTCAGGCCGTCTGCGTAGTACTCGGAGTATCCGCGCCAGTATGCGGTGATGTTTCCGGCGTTTCCGACCGGGAGTGCGTGCACGTCGGGAGCCTTACCCAGGACATCCATGATTTCGAACGCTGCGGTCTTCTGACCTTCGATGCGCACCGGGTTGACGGAGTTGACCAGACCGATGGTCGGGAATTCGGCGGTGGTCTTGCGCGCCAGTTCGAGGCAGTCGTCGAAGTTACCCTGCACCTGAATGATCTTGGCGCCGTGCATGACTGCCTGAGCAAGCTTGCCCATGGCGATCTTGCCCTGCGGGATCAGGACGGCGCAGGTCATACCGGCCTTGGCTGCGTAGGCGGCAGCCGAGGCGGAGGTGTTGCCGGTGGAGGCACACAGCACGGCGCGCTGGCCACGAGCGAGGGCGTCGGTGACGGCCATCGTCATGCCGCGGTCCTTGAACGAACCGGTGGGGTTGAGGCCCTCGACCTTGAGGTAGACGTCGCAACCGGTGATTTCGGAGAGATGACCGGCGGGCAGGAGCGGCGTGCCGCCCTCACGCAAGGTGACGGTCTTCCAGTTGTCGCCGATTGCCAGACGATCCCGGTATGCCTCGATGAGTCCCGGCCAAGCTTTGTGGACGGGATTGACGATGCCGGTCATTGTTCAGTGCCTTCCAGTCGCAGCACGCTGGTCACAGCGGTGACGAATTCGAGTTCGTTGAGGGCCGCCACGGTGTCGGAGAGAGCCGCGTCGGTTGCTACATGAGTGACGACCACCAGTCGGGCGCCGGCTCCGGCACCTTCCTGGCGGACGACGGAGATGCTCACGCCGTGCTTCGCGAACTCGGCGGCGACTGCGGACAGCACGCCTTCCTTGTCCGCCACCTCCATGTTCACGTAGTAGCGCGTGAGGATGTCGCCCATCGGGGCGACTTTGAGCTTGGCGTACTTGGACTCGCGGGGGCCGCGGCCACCGTGAACCTTGTTGCGCGCCGCCATCACGAGATCGCCCATCACCGCGGAAGCGGTAGGAGCGCCGCCGGCGCCCTGGCCGTAGAACATGAGCCGGCCGGCGTTTTCCGCTTCCACGACAACGGCATTGAACGCGCCGTTAACGGTGGCGAGCGGATGGGTGAGCGGAACAAGTGCGGGATAGACCCGAGCGGAGATCCGCTCCTTGCCCTTGGGGGTGACGATTCGCTCGCAGATTGAGAGCAGCTTGATCGTGCAGTCCAGTGCCTTTGCCGACGCCAAGTCAGCGGAGGTGATGCTGGAGATTCCTTCGCGGTACACATCGGCGGCGGTGACGCGGGTGTGGAATGCGATGGACGCGAGGATCGCGGCCTTTGCTGCGGCGTCGTAGCCTTCGACGTCAGCCGTGGGATCGGCTTCCGCGTATCCGAGGCGGCCGGCTTCAGCGAGGGTTTCCTCGTAGTCTGCGCCCGTTTCGGCCATCGCGGAGAGGATGAAATTGGTGGTGCCGTTCACGATTCCGGCAACCTTGTTGACTCGGTCGCCGGCAAGCGACTGCGTCAGCGGGCGGATGACCGGGATCGCGCCGGCGACAGCCGCCTCGAAATACAGGTCGACCGCGTTGGCTTCGGCAGCCTCGGCCAATTCACCGGTGTGGTCCGCGAGCAGCGCCTTGTTGGCGGTGACGACGGACTTGCCCGAATTGAGCGAGGAGAGAATCAGCTTGCGAGGGAGCTCGATTCCGCCGATCACCTCGACGACGATGTCCACGTCTTCGCGGGCGACCAGAGATTCTGCATCCGTCGTCTGCATGTCCTCGGGGATTCCGCGGTCGGCGCCGATACGACGAACGGCAACTCCCCGCAGTTCCAGCGGAGCGCCGACGCGAGCTTCGAGCTCGTCGGCCTGCTCACGAATGATGCGGACAACTTCACTTCCGACGTTACCGAGGCCGAGAACGGCCACACCGATAGCGCGATGCGCCGATTGGCTCGTCACTGCGATACCTCCAAGCTGAGCAGATCTTCCACTGTTTCCCTCCGCAGAATCACGCGTGAAACTCCGTCACGCACCGCCACCACGGCTGGGCGGGTGAGCAGGTTGTACCTGCTCGACATCGAATAGCAGTATGCACCGGTCGCTGCTACCGCAAGTAAATCACCAGGTCCGACGTCCTCGGGCATCCAGGTGTCCCGAATGACGACGTCACCGGATTCGCAGTGCTTTCCGACAACACGTGCAACAACAGGATCAGCCTCGGAAGTTCGCGAAACCAATTTGGCTTCGTACTCCGCACCGTAGAGCGATGTGCGGATGTTGTCGCTCATGCCGCCGTCGACGCTGATGTAGCGGCGTGTCAGCGCGCTGCCCACCGTGACGTCCTTGATAGTTCCGACCTCGTAGAGCGTCACCGTGCCTGGTCCGGCGATGGCGCGGCCGGGTTCGACGGCAAGTGTCGGCTCGGGCAGTCCGGCCAGTGCCGACTCGTTGCGAACGATGTGACCGAGCTTGGCTGCAAGTTCGTCGACGGGCGGCGGGTCGTCGGACGGGATGTACGAGATTCCCATGCCGCCGCCGAGGTCGATGATCGAAATCTGCTTGGTCTTGTCGACGCCGAACTCCGCGACAACGTCGCGAAGCAGTCCGATGACGCGGTGCGCCGCCACCTCGAAGCCGTCGACGTCGAAGATCTGCGATCCGATGTGGCTGTGCAGTCCGACGAGACGCAGGTTGTCCGCGGCAAAGACGCGGCGGACGGCGTCGATTGCCGCTCCCCCGGCCAGCGAAAATCCGAACTTCTGGTCTTCGTGTGCGGTCGAGATGAATTCGTGGGTATGTGCTTCGACGCCGACCGTCAGGCGAATCAGCACGTCCTGAACAACTCCGGCTTCACCGGCGACACGGTCGAGTCGGCCGATTTCGATCGCCGAGTCGAGGACGACGTGTCCGACACCAGCGGCAACACCGGCTGTCAGTTCGGCGACGGACTTGTTGTTGCCGTGCATGGCAATTCGCTCGGCCGGGAAATCGGCATGCAACGCGATCGCCAGTTCGCCGCCGGAGCAGACGTCGAGCGAGAGGCCTTCGTCGGCGACCCAGCGTGCGATCTCGCCGCACAGGAATGCCTTGGATGCGTAGTGCACCTTGGCATCCGGGCCGAACGCGCGGGCCATGTCGCGGCACCGCGAACGGAAGTCGTCCTCGTCGATGACAAACAGCGGGGTGCCGTACTTCTCGGCAAGCTCGCTGACCTTGACGCCCGCGAGAGTCACTTCACCGTCGTCGCCGCGAGAAGCATTGCGCGGCCACACCTGCGGTGAGAGTTCGCCGAAAGCCTCGGGGCTGGTGGGACGGTCGGGCAGACCGGGGGCCTGCAACTGCTCGGCATGCTTGGGGCCGGCGGGGTGCGCGTTCACATCTGCTCCGGTGCGGTGACGCCGAGCAGTTCGAGGCCGTTGGCCAGGACCTGTCGGGTGGCGGCGCAGAGTGCCAGACGTGCGCGGTGCACGTCGGTGGCGTCTTCGTCGCCTTGCGGAAGGATGCGGCACGCGCCGTAGAAGCGGTGGTACGCACCCGCGAGTTCTTCGAGGTAGCGGGCAATGCGGTGGGGCTCACGCAGGTTCGCAGCGCTGGACACGACGCGCGGGTACTCGCCGATCGTGCGAATGAGATCGCCTTCCTGCTCGACCGTGAGCAGGGCAAGATGGCTCGCGTCGGCCGAGAGTCCGAGGTCTGCGGCGTTGCGGGCGATCGCGGAGAGGCGGGCATGTGCGTACTGGACATAGTAGACCGGGTTCTCGCTGCTGGTCTTGGTCCACAGGTCGAGGTCGATGTCGATGCTGGAGTCGACCGACGAGCGGATCATGACGTAGCGCGACGCGTCGACGCCGATGGCCTCGACCAGGTCGTCGAGGGTGATGACGGTGCCGGCGCGCTTGCTCATCTTGACGGCGGAACCGTCCTTGACGAGGTTGACCATCTGGCCGATCAGGACCTCGACGGTGTCCGGGTCGTCACCGAAGGCGGCAGCGGCGGCCTTGAGCCTGCCGATGTAACCGTGGTGATCGGCGCCGAGCATGTAGATGCACAGATCGAAGCCGCGGGCACGCTTGTCCTGGAAGTAAGCAATGTCACCGGCGATGTAGGCGGCGTTGCCGTCGCTCTTGATGACAACGCGGTCCTTGTCGTCGCCGTAGTCGGTGCTCTTGAGCCACCAGGCACCGTCCTCGTGGAACAGGTTGCCCGAACTCTTCAGCGACTCGACGGCCTTTTCGACTGCGCCGGATTCGAAGAGCGAGTTCTCGTGGAAGTACACGTCGAAGTCGACGCCGAAGTCGTGGAGCGTCTGCTTGATGTGCGTGAACATCAATTCGACGCCGATGGCGCGGAAGGTTTCCTGCTGCTCGTCGGCGGGCAGGTCCATGACGTCCGGACGCTGCTGTATGACGGACTGGGCGATGTCGGCGATGTAGGCGCCGGCGTAGCCGTCCTCCGGTGCCGGTTCGCCCTTGGCGGCCGCGATCAGCGAACGCGAGAAGCGGTCGATCTGGGCGCCGTGATCATTGAAGTAGTACTCACGGGTGACCAGGCCGCCCTGTGCGGACAGAATGCGTCCGAGCGCGTCTCCGACTGCGGCCCAACGGGTTCCACCGAGGTGAATCGGGCCGGTGGGGTTGGCCGAGACGAACTCGAGGTTGATCTTCTTGCCGGCGAGGGAGTCACCCGAGCCGTACGACGCACCGGCTTCGAGAACCGACACGACGATGGCGCCCTGGGCGTCCTTGTCCAGCCGAATGTTGAGGAAGCCGGGTCCGGCGATCTCGGCGGATTCGATTCCGTCGGCGGCGGTGAGGGCTTCGGCAATCCAGCCCGCCAGCTCGCGGGGATTCGTGCCGACCTTCTTGGCTACCTGCATGGCAATGTTGGTGGCGTAGTCGCCGTGCTCGGGGTTGCGAGGACGCTCGACGGTCAAGGTTTGTGGGAGCACCGAGACGTCGAGGCCGCGTTCGGCTAGGACGCTCGCAGCGGTTCCGCGGATCAGTTCGGCAAGGTCAGCTGGAGTCACAGGTATTCATCTTATTGCCTGCACACTCGAGGTGGAGACTCGCCTCACGCCCGGCCGCCTGCGGGTAGGCTGACGACCGATTTGGGCGTGTCGCACGCCACTCTCCCAGATTGCCCTCAGACTCGGAAAGTACAGTGGTAATGCCCGAGCTACCGTCAAGTACGTCTGACGGAAGGGTCTGCTGCATATTTGCCCACACACCGAAAGAGCCCAATCGATGCCAAGCGGTTCGGATAGTCGTGGTCCCAAGAACAAATCCGGGGCCAAATCAGCCAAAGCCATCAAGGCTGCCAACAAGGGTGGCCGTCCGGCCAAGAAAGGCAAGGGAGGCGTTCCCGCCCCTCGCCAGATCCCGTGGCTGACGATCGGCGCCGGTGCGGTCGTGGTTGCCCTGATTGCGGTACTCGCCGTCAACTTGTGGCCGAAGGTGGAGGAGCAGCAGGCGCTCGAGCCCTATAAGTACAGCTCGGAGAACCAGGATCCGTCGGACAAGATCGACGGTGTCCTCAAGATCGAGTACCCCGCCGGTCAGCACGTCGAGGCAACTCAGCGCGTGGCTTACGACCAGACCCCGCCGTTCGGTGGCCCGCACGATTCCACGTGGGCGAACTGCACCGGAACCGTGTACGCCGACGCGATCCGGACCGAGAACGCCGTCCACTCGCTCGAGCACGGCGCCATCTGGATCACGTACAACCCCGATCTTGTCGACCAGGACCAGATCGACAGCTTGGCGGCTCGCGTCAACGGCAAGTCCTACATGCTGATGTCGCCGTACCCGGGCCAGAGCAGCCCCATCTCGCTCCAGTCGTGGGGCCATCGCCTCGAGGTCGACAACGCCGACGACGAGCGCATCGACCAGTTCATCACCGCGCTGAACCAGAACCCGAACACCTACCCCGAGGTCGGCGCGAGCTGCTCCAACCCGCTGTTCAGTCCGGAAACGTCGCCGTTCGATCCCACCGCTCCGGGTCCCGACGCCGTTCCGATGGACGGCTCAGGCACGGTTGCAGCTACCGACGAGCAGATTCCCGCGGGTGGATAACGTGCCGGACACCGACCAGCCGTCGAAGCCCAGTCAGCGCACTGCGCTGCTGATCATCGGGCTGATCGGCGCTATCGCCATCGGCTTTGCCCTCGGTGCGCTCACCAATCTGTTGAGCCCCGACGCGGAGTCTTCATTGACCGTCCCGGCATCGGACTCCGTCGATGTGGGCTTTGCGCAGGACATGAGCGTGCATCACAGCCAGGCGGTCGACATGGCCTCCATCGCGCTGACGAAGTCCACGGACAACGACGTGCGCACGCTGGCCTACGACATCTTGACCACACAGCAGAATCAGCTCGGCCAGATGCAGGCCTGGTTGACGATGTGGGATCAACCGCTCAGCAAGGTCGGCCCGTACATGGAGTGGATGTCGTCCGATTCGATGTCCGGACACGGATCACACGGCACGTCGTCGACGATGACCATGGATCATTCGGGCCCGGTCGACACCATGCCTGGCATGGCGTCTCCCGAGGATCTGGCCGCACTGCGCGCCGCGTCTGGCACTGAGCTCGACGTTCTGTTCCTGCAGCTGATGTTGCGCCACCACGAGGGCGGACTCCCGATGATGGAGTACGCCGCGGCCGACGCCACCGAGGGCCCCGTGCGCTCCCTGGCCCAGACCATGGTCGACACGCAGCAGAGCGAGTCCACGCTGATGACCAACATGCTGGCCGCGCGTGGAGCCGCTCCCCTGCCGATGAATTAACCTGGCATTTCTTGCAGACCCGAACTGGGCCTGGTCCTGAAAATTACTTCAGGACCAGGTCCAGTTTTCTACTTCCGGCATGTCTTCGAGGTGTTCGACGATGTAGCGGGAATGCTTTTCCAGCTGGGCCCGGCAGAACTCTGCCAGTTCCGGGGATCCGGCCGTCCGCCGCTTCGAGCGTCGTAGTGCCTCGATCACCAGGTGGTAGCGGCTCATCTTGTTGAGCACGACCATGTCGAAGGGTGTTGTGGTGGTTCCCTGTTCGCTGAATCCGCGAACGTGGAACCGCTCCGGCGACGGCCGCCCGTGCATGAGTTCGTGAATTGCGCGGGAGTATCCGTGGAAGGCAAATACGACGTCGGTCTGCGCGGTGAACAGATCGAGGAAGATCCGCTCACCGAATCCGTGCGGGTGCTCGGTCGGCGTCAGCAGTGCCATGAGATCGACGACGTTGACAACCCGCACTCGCAGGTCCGGCGTGTGCTCTCGGAGCAATTGGGCTGCGGCAAGAATTTCCTGTGTCGGAACATCTCCCGCTGCGGCGAGTACAACATCGGGTTCTTCGCCGTGAATCTCCGTTCCCGCCCAATCCCACACCGAAGCGCCGGCGGCGCAGTGAGCGTGCGCCTGCTCGAGCGTGAGGTACTGCAGGTGCGGCTGTTTGTCGACGACGATCAGATTCACGTGATCGGTGCTGCGCAGGCAATGATCCGAAATCGACAGCAGCGTATTGGAATCCGGCGGCAACCACACTCGGATCACGCTGGGCGCCAAGGGAATCACCGCGTCGATCATCCCCGGCCCCTGATGACTGAAACCGTTGTGATCGTTACGCCAACACGTGCTGGTGAGCAGCACGTTCAGTGATGCCACCGGGGCGCGCCACGGCAGTTCCACGGCGTGTTGAAGCCACTTGGCATGCTGGATGAGCATCGAGACGCTCACCATCGCAAAAGCTTCGTAGCTGGCGAACATTCCATGCCGGCCGGAGAGCAAATAGCCTTCGAGCCACCCCTCGCACAGGTGCTCACTGAGCACTTCCATAACCCGGCCGTCTGGGGAGAGTCCGTCGTCGAATTCGGTGATCGGCAATTGCCAGCAGCGCTCGGTTGTCTCGAAGACAGCGCCGAGTCGGTTGCTCGACGTCTCGTCCGGGCAGAAGAGCCGGAAGATTCCGCCGCCGTCGTCGGTCTCGGTGGCGGCGTAGATGTCTCGGAGCAGTTCTCCGAGCACTCTGGTGGTCTCGTGGAAGGTCGAACCGGGAGATTCGATGGGGAGTGCGTACTTCTCGAGTGCCGGAACGGGAAGGTCGACGCGTAGTCGTCCGCCGTTGGCGTACGGCGTGCTGCCCATCCGCTTGTCGCCGACGGGGGCGAGCGCGGCCAGATCTTCGCGCAATGATCCGTCTGCGTCGAACAACTCGTCCGGACGGTAGGAGCGCATCCACTCTTCGAGTTGGCGCAGATGCGCTTCGTTGGTGCGCACTCCCGAGAGCGGCACCTGATGCGCCCAGTGGGTGCCTTCCACCAATTTTCCGTCCACCGTGTGCGGCCCGGTCCACCCCTTTGGTGTGCGCAGGACAATCGCCGGCCACTTGCCTGACCACTCCTCGCCGGCGCGTGCCTTCGCCTGCCTGTCGCGGATCATGTTGTGAGCGTTGACTATTGCTCGGTACAGTTCCGGGAAGACCGTACCGGGATCGTCTCCGCTCACCACAACGGGATCCCATCCCTGACCGCTGAGAAACGCCTTGACGTCCTCGTCGCTGCTGCGCCCGTACACCGTCGGTCCCGCGATCTTGGCGCCGTTGACGTGCAGGATCGGCAACACCGCTCCGTCGCGACGCGGATTGAGGAAAGCCGGGAGTTTCCACGATCCCGACAACGGTCCCGTTTCCGCCTCGCCGTCACCGATGACACACGCCACCAGCAGGTCCGGATGGTCGAACGCGGCACCGGCCGCGTGCGCGAGTGCGTATCCGAGTTCGCCGCCTTCGTGGATACTGCCGGGCGTCTGCACGCTGACGTGACTTGGCACGCCGCCCGGAGCCGAGAACCGTCGGCACATCCGATGAATGCCCTCGCCGTCCGCCGGAACGTCGGGGTAGATCTCCGAGTACGTACCCTCCAGGTACGTCGACGCGACCAACGCCGGCCCGCCGTGTCCTGGCCCCGTCACGTACAGCCAATCCGCGTCGGTGGAAACGATGTGCCGGTTCAGCAACGTGTAGATCATCGACAAGCCCGGACTGGTTCCCCAGTGCCCGAGCAGTCGAGGTTTGATGTGCTTCGCTTGCAACGGTTCTCGCAGCAGAGTGTTGTCCTTGAGGTAGATCTGCGCGACGGTCAGATAGTTCGCGGCCGCCCACCACTGCAGGTCCAGCGCAAGATCGTCGTCGGAATACTGGTGATCGGTCATCGTCGACTCCCGTACTTCACGAGGGTGCCCGAGCGGTCCGCCCGAACCTGTGCCCAGAGGCGAGCCTAGGGGGAAATCGCACGGATGTCTTAGTTACCGGCACTCGACTCACCCTTACATGGGGCCGGTTTGACCACAGGCGGGTGTGATGCGCTACGCTAACGCAGCCCAAGTCGGCACACCGGTTTCTATCGGTGCGCCCCCGTAGCTCAGGGGATAGAGCGTTCGCCTCCGGAGCGAAAGGCCGCAGGTTCGAATCCTGCCGGGGGCACCACGACAGCGCAGGTTTTTCTACAACCTGCGCGTCCCGGTGCCACATCTCTCAGTGCTTCATTTCTCAGCGACTACCGTTGGCTTCATGCCGCGACGCGATTCTGCCCCGACCTACACGATGCGTCAGCTTGCTGCGTTTGTGGCGGTGGCAGAGACCGGAACCATCACCGCCGCGGCCGACCTCATGCATCTCTCCCCCTCGGCGCTGTCTGCGTCCATCACCGAACTCGAACGCGCCCTGAAAGTTCAACTGTGCGTTCGTCGTCGATCATTCGGCGTTCAGCTCACGCGCACCGGCGAATCCGTTCTGGTGCGTGCACGTGCCCTCCTACAACAAGCAGACGAACTCGAATCCGACGCACTCGGAACTGCAGGCACCGTCTCCGGGCCCATCGCGATCGGATGCTATCCGGCACTGGGACCGACGATTCTGCCGTCGATGATCGCCGGCTTCACACGCGCGTACCCGGCAACGCAGGTGGAGTTTCGTGAGGACAACCAGAACCGCCTGCAGACTCATCTGGAAAACGGTGAGTTGGACCTTGCGATCGCGTACGACCTGGATCTCTCGTCGGAGCTACGCACGATTCCGTTGACCACTCGCGAACCTCTGATCGTGATGGGCGCCGAACACCCGTTGGCTCAGTCCGAGCACCCCATTCATCTTCCCGATCTCGCCGGCTTTCCGATGGTCCTCCTCAACGCGCCGCCGAGCACCAAACACGCCCTCGACGTGTGCCGCCTCGGCGGGTTTGTCCCCGACGTCGCCTACCGGACCGGGAACTTCGAGACGGCGCGAGCATTTGTCGGGCGCGGCCTCGGCTGGACGCTCCTACTGCAACGCCCGAAGATGGACATCACGTACGAGGGGCTCGAAGTAGTCGTCAAAACGATCGGGTCGCCCGCTGTTGCTTCCGTCGACGTGGTTCTCGCCTGGCACCAGGACGCACGCTTGAGCCGAGTGGCGCGAAGTTTTATAGAATTCGTTTCACAACGGGACGATCAGCAATAACGTCCCCACCAGGGAAAATCTCTCCTTCCATCATTTTTCCGTGGAAGAACCTCCAATTCTTTAGCTTTTCAAGTGTTGTGGCGCGCGTCATTCTGTCTTCAAGCGATATTCATGTCGAAAGGCAATTCATGACCTCCACCGCCACGCCGCATACGGTGCGCGCTGCCGCGAGCGCCAAAGCGCGCAAAGCCGCCCTCGGCAGCTTTGTCGGCACCGCCATCGAGTGGTACGACTTCTTCATCTACGGCACCGCTGCGGCGCTCGTACTCGGCACCCAGTTCTTCCCCGGCACCTCCGAACTCGCCGGAACCCTGGCAGCATTCGCGACACTCGCGGTCGGCTTCATCGCGCGTCCCATCGGCGGAATCGTGATGGGCCATTTCGGCGACCGCATCGGACGCAAGTCCATGCTCGTGCTGTCGTTGCTGCTGATGGGCGGCGCGACCGTTGCCATCGGCCTACTGCCGAACTACGACTCGATCGGCGTCTTCGCACCCATCCTCCTCGTGACGTTCCGATTCATCCAGGGACTCGGCGTCGGCGGCGAATGGGGTGGAGCAGTTCTGGTTGCGACCGAAAATGCACCCGCAGGCAAAAAGGGCCTTTACGGCGCAGCGCCGCAGATCGGCGTTCCGGCCGGTGTTCTGATGGCCAACCTCGTGTACCTGCCACTGGCCGCCTTCATGGACGACAGCACTTTCAACTCGTGGGGTTGGCGAATTCCGTTCCTGCTCAGCGCAGTTCTGGTGGGCGTAGCAATGTGGATTCGACTTGGGCTCGAGGAAAGTGACGAGTTCACCGCATCCAAGGATGATGCGCCCGCCGAGACACTGCCGATCCTCGAGGTTCTGACCAAGCATTGGAAGACGGTGCTACTCGCCGGCGGAACCTTCATCGCCACCAACGGAATTGCGTACGCGTACATGGTGTACGTCCTCAAGTACGGCGAGAAGGAACTCGGATTCAGCAAGACGACGATGCTGTTCCTGCTCATCGCGTCCTGCCCCTTCTGGATGGCCGGAATGGCGTTCAGCGCGCACAAGTCCGACTCGATCGGCCGCCGAACCGTCTACATCCGTAGCTCCATCGCGTTGGTAGTCGCCGCGGCAGCGTTCTTCCCGCTCATGGACACCGCGATCATTCCGGCGATGCTGTTTGCCATGATCGGCCTGGGCTTCACCCTCGGTTGCTGCGCCGGCCCACAGTCCGCGCTGTTCGCCGAACTGTTCCCCGCTCACATCCGCTACAGCGGCGCGTCGCTCGGTTACCAGATCGGCGCCATCCTCGGCGGCGGCCTGGCCCCGATGATCGCCACCGCACTCTTTGCCGGTTTCGGCACCTCACTTGCCATCACCGTCTACTTCGTGGGAATCGCCGTGATCAGCCTCGTCTCGATCCTGCTGCTCCCTGAACCTTCTGCCGCACAGAAAGCCTCGTGATCATGTCGACCTACTTTCATCCGAAAAAGTACGCTCCCGAGGATTTTGCGTCCCTGGCTCCGTCAGCTGATGCGCTTCCGGTGGTGATCGTCGGCGCCGGCCCCGTCGGTATGGGCGTTGCCATGGGCTTGGCCCAGCGCGGCATTCCCGTCACAATTCTCGAAGCGGCAGATCAGGTCTCGTTCGGCAGCCGTGCGATCTGCGTCTCCCGCCACAGCCTCGAAGTTGCCGAGCGTCTCGGCTTCGGCGCCGAACTCGAAGACATCGTTCTGCCGTGGGTGGGTGGCCGCAGCTACTATCGCGATCAGGAAGTACTGCACTTCCGCATGGCGTCCGCCGATCATGACGCACGCGGTCCCATGGTCAACGTCTCGCAGTCCGAGTTCGAGCAGATCATGACCGACAAGCTGCTCGCTCACCCCCTGGTGAACTTCCACTGGTCATCGTCGATCGCGGGCATCACAGCCGCCGACGACGAGGTGACCTTGACCGTCGACACCGCATTCGGAACTCGCGAACTGCGTGCCGCCTGGGTCGTTGCCGCTGACGGTGGCCGCAGCAAGATGCGCGAACTCAGCGGAATCCGCCTGCAGGGCAACAGCTACGAGGGCAACTACGTCATCGCGGATATCCACTGGGAATCGGAACTCCCGGCCGAGCGCCTGGTGTGGTTCGACGCGCCGAGCAACCCGGGTTCCACGATCATCATGCACCGCCAGCCGCGTGACATCTGGCGCATCGACTACCAACTCGACGCGTCGGACGATCCCGAAGCCGAGACGCAGGAAGATCGCATCCGTGACCGCATCACGCGCCACCTCGAATGGCTGCAGAGCGACATCCCGTGGACGCTCGAGTGGTTCGGCTTCTACCGCGCTCATGCACTGGCCCTCGAGGATTTCACTCACGGCCGCGTCTTGTTTGCCGGCGACGCAGCGCATCTCGTTCCGATCTTCGGTGTTCGTGGCCTCAACTCCGGCATGGAAGACGCCGAAACACTGGTGTGGCAGCTGGCCTCCGTCATCAACGGAGCATCCGATACCGCCATCCTCGACGCGTATTCGACGGAACGTCGCAGCGCGTGGCAGCAGAACGTCGACAATGCAGGCAAGTCGACGCTCATTATGTCCCCGGGCAGCCACGGACACCGAACCACCCGTGACGCCGTGCTCGAACTTGCCACCACCCGAGGCGAATTCGCGCACCTGATCAATCCGCGCCAGTCCAGCGCAACGCACGCCCACCTGTCGCCGCTGACGTGGCCCACCGCGCCCGGCACCGAAGGCGTGCTGCCCGGCGATCCGCTCGAAGACAGGATCGTCGAGGTCTCGGCGGACGGTTCGACAACCTCATTGAATCGTCTGCGCGGAACGGGATTCGGACTTCTGGCCTTCGGTTTGCCGGCCAAACTGGTATCCGAACTCGACACGCAAGCCGACGCTCTTGCCCGCGCACTTGCACCGGAAACCGTGCGGGTGATCACGGTGGGCGGTACCGACGCCACGATCGACGATGCTCGCGGTGACCTCGCGTCTGCCCTCGGCGCACGCGTCGGCGAGATCTTCGTGATCCGCCCCGACGGCTTGGTGCTGTGCCGGATCAACGATCCCGCGCAGTTGGGCGATGTAACCAAGCACCTCACCGCGGGCACCGCGCCGACGCACTTCGACGCGGCCGCAACGGTGACCGCTGTAGGGAACAGCGACGAAGCCCGCCGTGAGCACGTGTGGTTGGAACTCTCCAACGCACTCGATCAGGCCGACCCGGCTGATCGTGAAGGCCTGTTGGTACGCCTGGCCCTGGTCCTCGGTTCGCAGGCGAGCACTGCAGACTTCGACAGTGCTCTTGGGTCCGCTTCGCGTTAGCGCTGTTGGGTCCGCTTCACGGTAGTCACAAACGACACCAGTTCAGCCGCGCAGGAATTCCTGCGCGGCTGAACTTTTTTGCGTTCCGGTCAGACGGTTGTCGTCGAGGGGACGGGTGTCAACTCGTCCTCTGCTTCGGCGCTCCCTCCACGCGCCGATCTTCCACGCACCAGCGGCGAGACGGTGATGGCCAAGCCCACCAGCGCTACGCCGGTGACCAGGATCAGTCCGGGATGGAACTGCTCGAACCCAGCGGTTCCGGCACCGGTCGCGGTATGCGATCCGGCGGTCACCAGGGCAGTAGTCAGGGCAAGCACCAGGGCCGCACCGACCTGAGCCGATGTGTTCACCAGACCGGAGGCCAGACCTTGCTCCGAATCGTCGACGCCGGAGGTGGCCTGAGCCATGATCGAGGTGTAGCCCAACGCAAATCCGAGTCCGAGCAGGATGACGCTCGGCAGGATCGCCACGACGTACGACGGTGAATCACTCCCGGCAAACAGGAACCAGAGGTACCCGACGCTCAGCGACGTCAGTGCGGCGATGATGAGCTTGGCACTGCCGTACAGGTCGACCAATCGTCCGACAAACGGTGACCCGAAGGCGACGATGATGCCGGCCGGAAGCAGGGCCATCGCCATCTTCAGGGGCGACCAGCCGAGGGCGGACTGCAGGAAGATCGTCATCATGAACTGGAAGCTCAGGTAGGACCCGAAGAGCGCGATGATGGCCAGATTCGCACGAACGATGGTTCCGACGCGCAGAAGTCCAAGGCGTACAAGCGGATGCGCCACCTTCTTCTCCACGAAGAAGAACGTCGCCAACAACACCGCTGCCACGGCAAACGATCCCAGCGTCATCGGGTGCGCCCAACCACGGGCCGGTGCCGAGACCATCGTGTAGACCGTGAGCAGCATTCCCGTCACCAGAGTGACGGCACCGACCAGGTCGTGTCCCCCGTTGTCCGCGGGACGGTCCCGCGGAATGAGGAAGTACCCACCGATCAGTGCGATGACGGCAAACGGAACCGGCATCAGGAACGTGAATCGCCAACCGGCGCTGGTCAACAGCCCACCGAGAATCAGGCCGGACGAGTAACCACTGGCACCGAACACCGAGAACACGGATAGCGCACGGTTGCGGGCCGGACCTTCCTTGAACGTCGTGGTGAGGATGGACATCGCGGTCGGAGCCGTGAATGCCGCAGCCAGTCCCTTCACGAATCGTGATGCGATCAGCAGTGTTCCGTTGTCGACAAGTCCACCGACCAGCGAGGCGATCGCGAACACGGCGAGTGCGATCAGGAAGACTTTCCGACGTCCGAGGAGGTCGGCTGTGCGCCCGCCCAGGAGCAGCAGTCCGCCGAATCCGAGGACGTAACCGTTGATGATCCACTGCAGCGAGGTAGTGGACAGGCCCAGTTCATTGCCGATGGACGGTAGAGCGACGCCCACCATCGACACATCGAGGCCGTCGAGGAACAACACGAGGCAGAGCACCGCAAGGATGCCCCACAGCTTGAGGGACCAACCCTCCCCTGCGGCCGGGTCCGTGAATTCCGCAGAAGCCGTGAATTCCGTGGAAGCCGGGGTTTCCGGCGAATCGAATGGTTTCAGTGTCGAGTCTGTGCAAGTCACGTCAGCGAGAATAGATGCACATGCACTTAATGCACAAGCATTTAATGCAGTTGCAAGTAATAGTGTCTTCAACTAGAATGCGGTCGTGACGTCGGAATCCGAACTACGCAGCACGTGGCGCTCGCTGTCGAGCAGCTACAACGACATTGCGTGCGAACTCGATCGACAGATGCAATCGGCCCACGGTTTGAGCATGAGCGATTTCGAAGCTCTCGACCGCTTGATGGACACCACGTGCGACCGTCCACGCATGCACGATCTGGCTTCGGAGATGTACCTGAGCCCGAGCGCACTCTCCCGCAGCGTTGCGCGTTTGGAGAAAGCCGGTCTCGTTCAGCGCGCGCTGTGCGAAGCCGACCGACGCGGAGTCTTCATCGACATCACCGACAAAGGGCGCGAAGTCCACGCGGATGCCAGCAAAATTCAACTGTCCGTGCTGAATTCACACCTGCGCGAGCAGTAGCTTTTACACCCGCGAACGTACCCTCGCACGCCCAACCCCCGGGCAATGAACAGCCCCGGCTAGACTGACCTCGTACCGACGCGCTTTTCTGATGCCGTCGGCGATCGACAGCAGCGCACCCAGCACGCGTCCAACGCTCCTGGTCCAGGCATTCTGCCAGCGTTCCTGCGGCTTCTGCACTTCCTTCAGGCTCCTGCCTGACATCTCTACCTGCTCCTATCGAGAGATACACAATTGAACAACGCACGCACCCTTGGAGTCATCGGACACTCGAGCAAACCGGCAGAACGCCGGTTGCCGATCCACCCTGCCCATTTCGATCGGATCGACGCTGAACTTCGCTCGCGCATCTACCTCGAAGAGGGCTACGGCCATGCCTTCGGATACTCGGACGATTTCCTCTCGGGTATGGTCGCCGGAATCCGCACTCGGAAGCAGATTTTGGCAGAAACCGATGTGGTCCTCCTTCCGAAACCACTGGTGCGTGACCTCGCCGAACTCCGCACCGGCCAGGTCCTCTGGGGTTGGCCGCACTGCGTCCAGGACACCGAGCTGACCCAGATCGCGATCGACAAGAAACTGACCCTCATCGCTTTCGAAGCCATGAACCACTGGCACAGTGACGGATCCTTCAATTTGCATGTGTTCCACAAAAACAACGAGCTGGCAGGCTACTGCTCGGTCCTCCATGCCTTGCAATTGATCGGTTCCACCGGCGACTACGGGCGTCGCCTCACCGCTGCCGTCATCGGTTTCGGGGCCACGGCCCGCGGCGCCGTCACCGCCCTCAAGGCGCACGGTATCCATGAAGTCGACGTGCTCACCCAACGTGGAGTCACTGCCGTCAGCTCTCCCATCCACTCGGCACGCATGGTCTCGTTCGACAACAACAACGGCGATGTCCGCGGCAGCCACGTGATGCTCGACAATCACAGCGTTCCGGTTCCGGGCTTCCTCGCCGAGCACGACATCGTCGTCAATTGCGTACTGCAGAACACGGATACACCACTGACGTTCCTCACCGAGGAAGACCTCGTGGACTTCCAACCCGGGAGCCTCATCGTCGACGTGTCATGCGACGAAGGAATGGGCTTCAGTTGGGCTCGGCCGACCTCGTTCGCGGAGCCGACCTTCATCGTCGGCGACAACATCACGTACTACGGCGTCGATCACAGCCCGTCGTACCTGTGGAACTCCGCGTCGTGGGAGATCAGCGAGTCACTTCTCCCCTACCTGCCTGCCGTCATGGCAGGAGAAACGGCGTGGAAAGCAGACGAGACCCTGGAGCGGGCAATCGAAATCCGTGACGGCGTCATCGTGAATCCGGCCATCACCCGATTCCAGCACCGTTCGGCAGACTACCCACACGCGATTCTGACGTAACGAACTGTCAGCCCTGGCCGGCTGCCGCCGTGATCGGCGCCATGTCGAAGTAGTCGCGCCAGGCGCTGATCTTCCCGTCACGGATTTCGAACACACCCATGACCGGTAGCGCCACCTCCGCGCCGTTGATGGCGAAGACGTCGACGCGCTCGTTCATGACCACAGAGCCGTTCGCAACCTGACGTTTGACCTGATAGTCGATGTTGCCGAAGGCGCCGACAAACTGCTCGATGAACGCCCGGACGGCCTCGCGCCCGACCACGGGTTCCATCGGAATGTTGTGGTAGACGATGTCATCGGTGAAGTAGTCGACGATTTTCGCGATGTCCGCGTCGGCCCACTCTTTGCAGAATTCGGTCACCAACGTATCGGGTGTCATTGTGTGTCAGCCTCTTTCGGGTGGGGTTCGATAATTGCCATGATGCTCTCGATCTCGCCGGCCGGTATCGCGAAGTACTCGGTGACAAACACGGTGGTAGCCGGTTGTTGTCCTGGCGTTCCGAGGTCCAGCAGGTACCGCGCCACAACGCTCTCGCCCCACTCACGCAGTGCAAGTTCACGTATCGCGACGATTCCGCGGTACTGCTGCCCCTGTTCGAGTTCGTTGCTGATGAAAGCGCCCGTGTCGCCGGTCCGTTGACCGTTCTCGACGCGCCACGCGTCGGCCGCAAAACGCACCTTCGTTGCGTCGTGGGTGAGCAACGCATTCACGTACTCACGCGCCATGGCGACGCGTCCACTGACGGCAACCACGTCCGAGTGCGTGGCAATTGCGCGCAGGATCGACTCGGCCAATTCGGGTCGGCAGATCACGAGGTCGGGCAGATACGGATGGGATTCGTTGTACGACAACGGCGAACCGTCGATGCGGCTGCAGTGCAATCCAGCCGCCTGGGCAACTCCGACGGGCGCGGCCGAATCCCATTCCCACTGCCCACCGGCATGCAGGTAGGCGTCGACGTCACCGCGTACGACGGCCATCGCCTTCGCTCCGGCCGATCCCATATAGAGGACGTCGGCATCGAGTTCAGCTGCCACGCCGTCCGTGAATGCCGGCGGACGAGAACCACTGACAACGATGCGAAGCGGGTGGTTTGCCGGTACATCCAACGCGGCATCGTTACTCGAGTAGACCTGTCCGAGCGCCGGTTGCGACACCGCCGCCGCAGTGATGCCATGTCCCCGCTCCCAGAGCGCAACGTGTACAGCCCAGTCTGAACGATCAGGCATTCCGTATTCCTTGGATCCGTCGAGAGGGTCGATGATCCACACCCGAGATGCTTCGAGTCTGGTGCGATCGTCGGCGGACTCTTCGGACAGGACGGCGTCACCGGGACGGGTCTTGGCCAGCTGCTCGAGGATGTAGACGTCGGCTGCCTTGTCCCCGCGCCGGCCCAATTCCCTACCATCGCTGACACCGAGTCCCTCGGCCCGAATACCGAGAAGAATCGCTCCGGCCGCTTCCGCCAGTTCGGCCGCCAATTCGGCGTCTGCAGTTCGGCTGTGCGTAGGTTCGCTCACCTGGCCAAGACTTCCATAATCCGCTGCGCCAGTTCGGCAGGCGTTCCGTCTTCGGGTCGAATTACCAGTTCGGCGTGTTCGGGAGCCTCGTAGGGATCGTCGACTCCGGTGAAGCCCTTGATTTCCCCGGCTCTGGCCTTGGCGTACATGCCTTTGGGATCGCGGGCTTCACACTGCTCGATCGGGGTGTCCACGTACACCTCGATAAAGCGCAGTCCTGCCGCTTCGTGAGCAGCGCGGACGCGGTCTCGATCCTGACGGTACGGACTGATCAGGCAGGCCACGGCTACTGCGCCGGAATCGGCGAACAACTGCGCCACCGAGCCAACTCGTCGCACATTCTCAGCCCGGTCCTCGGCGCTGAATCCCAAATCGGCATTGAGTCCGTGCCTCAGGTTGTCGCCGTCCAGCCGGTAGGCCGGAGTTCCTGCAGCGACAAGTCTGCGTTCAAGTTCCACTGCGATCGTGGATTTACCGGAGGCCGAGAGCCCGGTGAGCCACACGGTGGCGCCTGCGGTCGCGCGCTCTTCCCGCGAGACTTCGGAACTGTGCCAGACGACGTGGGAATCCTTGAGTGTCGGTCCGTTGATCATTCCAGCGGCGACGGTATTTCCGGTGGTCTCGTCCACCAGAATGAAGCTGCCGGTGACACGATTGCGACGGTAGGGATCGAACATCAACGGCTGCTGCGTCTTGATCGCGATGCGCCCGATTTCGTTGAGAGAGAGCGCCTCCGCGTTTTCGTCGCGGTGCAGTGTATTGACATCGAGACGGTAGTCGAGGCGCACAATTTGCGCCTTGGTCGAGCGCGTGGTGTGCAGCAACGAGTACCGGTTGTTCTCGGACAATGTCGATTGGTCGGTGAGCCAACAGATCATCGCGTCGATCTCTTGACCCACCTGCGGCCGGTTGTTGATCCGGCACAATTGATCTCCGCGACTGACGTCGAGGTGCTCGCTCAGTTCGATGCACACGGCGGACGACGCGAATGCTTCCGCGATCGCAGTTCCGCCCGGTCCGTGAACAGCCTTTACCGTCGACGTGAAACCTGAAGGGAGAACAACTACTTCGTCGCCGGGTTTGAAGACTCCACTGGCGACTGTCCCGGCGTATCCGCGGAAGTCATGAAGGTCTGCGTCGGTTTGCTGCTGCGGACGGATGACGTACTGCACCGGGAATCGCGCATCGATGAGATTGCGATCCGACGCGATGTGCACCTGCTCGAGATGGTGCAGCAGCGACGGGCCGTCGTACCAGGACATGTTCTCGGTGCGTGCAACGATGTTGTCCCCCAACAGCGCCGATACGGGAATGAAGGACAGATCGTGAACATCGAGCTTGATGGCAAACTGCCGAAACTCTTCCTTGATTTCCTCGAACCGATCCTGCGACCAGCCCACCAGGTCCATCTTGTTCACGCACAGAACGAGGTGAGGAATCCCGAGAAGTGTTGACAGGAAGGCATGCCGACGCGTTTGTTCGAGCACACCTTTGCGTGCGTCGACCAGGATGAGGGCGAGGTCGGCCGTCGACGCACCGGTCACCATGTTGCGGGTGTACTGCTCGTGCCCGGGTGTGTCCGCGATGATGAACTTGCGATGCGGAGTGGCAAAGTATCGGTGCGCCACATCGATTGTGATGCCCTGCTCACGCTCGGCCCGCAACCCGTCGGTGAGCAATGCGAGGTTGGCGTACTCGTCGCCGCGTTCACGACTGCTGCGCTCGACGGCTTCGAGTTGATCTTCGAAGATCGATTTGGAGTCGTAGAGCAATCGGCCGATGAGCGTCGACTTTCCGTCGTCGACACTGCCCGCGGTCGCGACTCGGAGGAGTTGCGGCATCAGAAGTACCCCTCTTTCTTTCGATCTTCCATGCCCGCCTCGGAGATTCGGTCGTCGGCACGGGTGGCTCCGCGCTCGGTGATCCGGCTCGCGGCTACTTCTTCTACGACGGCGGCGACCGTTTCGGCAGACGACTCCACACAACCGGTGCAGGTGGCGTCGCCGACGGTACGGAACCGCACCAGCGCTTCGTAAGATTCTTCTCCCGGCTGCAGTTCGAGGAACCGTGTGCGCGCCAACAGCATTCCGTCGCGCGGCACCACCTCACGCCGATGGGCATAGTAGATGCCGGGAAGGTCGATCATTTCGCTTTCGATGTACTGCCAGATGTCGAGTTCGGTCCAGTTGGAGAGCGGGAAGATCCGAATGTGTTCGCCCTTACGGTGTTTGCCGTTGTACAGGTTCCACAGTTCCGGTCGCTGCATCTTGGGATCCCATTGGCCGAATTCGTCCCGGAAACTGAAGACTCGTTCTTTTGCTCTCGCCTTCTCTTCGTCCCGGCGCGCTCCCCCGAATACGGCGTCGAACTTTCCGTCCCGAATTCCGCGGAGAAGTGCGTGAGTTTGCAGGCGGTTACGACTCGCCCCGACGCCGGTCTCCTCCGAGACACGGCCTGCATCGATATCGTCCTGCACGCTGGCAACCACCATTCGCAAGCCGAACCGCTCCACGGTTCGATCACGAAACTCGATCACTTCGTCGAAGTTGTGGCCGGTGTCGACATGCATGACGGCAAACGGCAACGGTGCCGGCCAGAAGGCCTTGGCCGCGACGTGGAGCATCACCACGGAATCCTTGCCGCCGGAGAACAGGAGTACCGGCTTTTCGAAAGTCGCGGCAACTTCCCGGAAGACATGGACGGCCTCGGCCTCGAGCGCCCGTAGATGGGACAGTTCATAGGCGGGTGGGGCCTGGAGTGCGGACATCGCTTCAGCTCCTACTCGGCGTCGGTACATTTTTGTACCGGACTGGTTCGAGAACGAACGCACTCACAGAATAGAACTCGTTCTACCTAGAGGTCAATGACTGCGAACCGGAGCCCGTCCGCCCACCTCAGCAGTTACGGCATCGGCAGCGGCCACCAATGCCGTAGCGCGTCGCTCGATCTCGGAGCCCGTGACCGAGCCGCCCACGTACAGCGTCAACACCAACGCCTGATGACCTTCGGCGTCGTAGGTGGGAGCCGCAATCAACGACACGGGATGCTCCTCATCCGAACTGATGTCGCGCCCGAGATACACCCGCTCCCCCAGACTCGACACCATTTCGCCGAGCAACTCCCGCACCTCGGACGGAAGATCATGTGTCACAACACCGGCCATCAACGTGTGCAGGCGCTGACCGATCGGATCGAGACTCTCGACGAGATACCCGGAGTCGCGACAGTCGCGCACCACGGTCCACAACCGATCCCGATCGAGACGCACCGGCAGGCTCGGTTCTCGCGCCAGCCAACTCTCGAGATCGTGATCACTTCCCCAGAGCACGTACATCAATCCGACCGGCGGAGCGAACGGATACACCTGACCGACCCTCGCCGCTTTCCGTATGCCTTCCGGCCCGGTGACTTCGAGAACACTGATCCGATCACCGACTACCGCCGACGCCGTGCACGTCGTATCGAATTCGGCGCTCAGCTTCTCGAGATGAGCGCGGGCAATAGGCCCGACAGCGAATCCTCGCTGAGCCGCCCGGCCCGCCGCAATCAGTGCCGGCCCCAGACCATACGTTTTCACTGCGTCGTCCCGCGTGAGATACCCGCGGTCCGCCAACACCGTCAGGATTCCCAGCGCGGTCGGCTTACTGATCTCGAGTGTTCTGGCAAGTTCGGACAACCCGAAACGCTGGTCGGGGCGCGCCACCAGGTAGTCGAGAACCTGCACGACGCGTTCGGTGGGTGGAGACTGACGTCCCGCCGAACGGGACTTCTCGAGCTCACCCATTGACCACTCCCTAGAACGCGTTCTATTGTCAGAATACCAAGATCTACCCCATAGGTACATATTTGTACCACGACGCTCTGGGCCGGCAGGACTGCCGGAACTGTGAGGAGCCAGCGTGCTGACGGACCCGTTTGCCCAGGCCATCGCCGAGGCCGAGAAACTCATCGAGACCGCGCCACACATCAGATCCGAACAGGATCTCCTCGAGGGGTACCAATACCTGGCGGGCGGAATCATCGCGACAATGCACGCAGCGTGGGCCGTCGAGAGAACCCACCCCAGTTTCATCCAGGGAACCGGGCCGTTCACAAAGATGGGGCTCGACAACCCCGACACGATGTACTTCGGTGCGCGTATCAACGACGACCAGGAATACAAGGTCACGGGAAAGCGCGGCACCACAGCCGATCTCAGCTTCCAGGTCCTGAGCGGCAACTACACCAACTCGAATGTCCCGGGTAGCGAGATAGCGTTCGACGACCGTGAACTCGAGATCGCAGACGACGGCAGTTTTGTCGTGTGGTTCGGCCCCGGACCGGCCGACGGCCGCGCCAACTACTACACCCTCGCACCGGGATCGTCACAGCTCGTCGCGCGAGAGGTCTACAGCGACTGGAGCCAGGAACGCGGAGTCATCCGGATCGAGCGGACGGATTCGATCGGCACGGCGCCCGCGCCGCTCACCGCCGAGGAAACCGAGAAGCGTTTTGCGCGGGCCGGGAAGGCTCTGGTCACCCGGGTCAAGACGTGGCTTCAGTTCCCGGAATGGTTCTACATGAAGCTCCCAGTCAACACGATGACCGAGCCTCGGCTGACCCCAGGTGGTCTCGCCACGCAGTACTCCTCGGTCGGGCATTACGAACTTACCGACGATCAGGCCATGATCATCACCGTTCCAGCCTCGGATGCGCCGTACCAGGGCTTTCAACTCGGTAGCCTGTGGTACATCTCGCTCGACTACATCAATCACCAGACGTCACTCAACAACGGTCAGGCTCAGGTGGATCCGGACGGCATGATCCGAATGGTGGTGAGCGAGAAGAATCCCGGCGTCACCAACTGGGTCGAAACCGTCGGGCATCCGCGCGGCATTCTTCAGTTCCGTTGGCAGCGGGTCTCGCGTGGACTGACGCCCGAGGACGGGCCGACCGTCGAAATTGTTGCCGTTGAGGATATTCCGAAACATCTGCCGCATTTCGACACCAATGCCATCACCGCCGACAACTGGGCAGAGCGAATCGCCGCCCGCCAGGCCGCCATCGACAATCGAATGCTGGGGTAACAGATGACCGAATTGCTGAAAGACCGAGTAGTTGTCATTTCCGGTGTCGGCCCCGCACTGGGCCGCGCACTGGCACTACGCTGCGCGTCGGCCGGTGCGAATCTTGTTCTCGCAGCGCGCACACAGTCCCGATTGGACGACGTTGCCAAGGAGATAGTCGACGCCGGTGGACGCGCTGTCACCGTTGCCACCGACATCACCGATCAGGCGTCCGCCGAAAACCTGGTGGCCGAATCCCTATTCGCCTACGGCAAAGTCGACACGCTGATCAACAACGCCTTCTCCGTACCGTCGATGAAACCGCTGGCGCGCACCGACTATCAGCACATCCGCGACAGCATCGAACTCACTGTTCTCGGTGCACTTCGGCTGACACAACTCTTCACAGCGCCGCTCGCGGAGTCGAACGGCTCGGTTGTGAACATCAACTCGATGGTTCTGCGACACTCACAGGAGCGGTACGGCAGCTACAAGATGGCAAAGTCGGCACTGCTCGCGATGTCTCAGTCCTTGGCCACCGAACTCGGTCCGCAGGGAATCCGCGTCAATTCTATTGCACCCGGATATATCTGGGGCGACACCCTCAAGGGCTACTTCGCCCATCAAGCCGAGAAGTTCGGCATGACCGTCGAACAGATCTACGAGCACACTGCCGCCAATACCGACTTGAAGCGCCTCCCCACCACCGACGAAGTGGCCGACGCGGCAATCTTCCTCGCGTCACCGATGGCCAATGCCATCACCGGTCAATGTATCGACGTCAACTGCGGCGAATTCCATCACTAGGAGCATCATGGCTGAGCGCACACATGTCGGAACCGTCGAGGATCTTCATGCATCCGCAACCAAGATGACGGGGCTCACCGATTTTGGCGTCGACGATTACACCGAAGCCCTGTCAGTTCTCCTCGAGTCGTACGACCGCGACGAGGACCTGACGCCGTTCGGCAGCAAAATCTCTCGCGTTTTTCTCCGCGGAGCCTTGGTCGCCCGCCTGCTCAGTGAGTCTGCGTGGAAGCAGCATCCTGAGCATGCCGAGGTCAAGATCGAACGCCCGATTTTTGTCACCGGGTTGCCCCGCACCGGAACTACTGCGCTGCACCGACTCTTGACGGTGGACCCGGCACATCAAGGTCTCGAGATGTGGCTGACGGAGTTTCCGCAGCCTCGCCCGCCACGCGATACCTGGGAATCGAACCCCGTATTCGCCAAGATCGAGGAGACGTTCGGCCAACACCACGTCGAACACCCCGAGTTCATGGGTGTGCACTACATGTCTGCCAGCGAAGTCGAAGAATGCTGGCAACTGCTCCGGCAGACGTTCAAATCGGTGTCGTACGAGTGTCTGGCCAATCTGCCCACGTACTCGAATTGGCTGAAAGGCCAGGAATGGTCCAATGCCTATGCGCGCCACAAGAAGAATCTCCAGTTGATCGGACTCCCGGATCAGGATCGCCGGTGGGTTCTCAAGAATCCCAGCCACCTGTTTGCGCTCGACGAACTGATGACTGTGTACCCGGACGCACTGATCATTCAGACGCACCGCTCGCCCACGACAATCATTCCGTCGGTGTGCAGCCTCGCCGCGCAAGCCACGCAGGGGTGGTCGAATACGTTCACCGACAAGGTGATCGGAGAGAGCCAACTCGAATTGTGGGCCCGAGGACTCGAACAGTTCGACGCGGCGCGGGCACATCACGATCCCGCCCAATTCATCGACATCGATTACCAGGATTTTGTTGCCGATCCGCTCGCCACCGTCGAGAATATCTACACCCACTTCGACCTTCCGTTGACCGCCGGCGCGCAGCAGTCGATGGAGGCTATGCATGACGAAAGCCGTTCGGGCGCACGCAAGCCCGCACACAAATACACCCTGGAAGAGTTCGGGCTGACCGCCGAGCAAGTCGAGGAGCGTTTCGGGGGGCGCTGACGCGTCCCGCTCATCGGGAACCATGTCGTCTGACCGCCGAGCCATGCGACAGAATCGCCCAGATGTACGCGAATCCCGACGCCGTCCGATCAGCAGTTACCTTCAGTGGTCCGATCGAAGGTGGATCGAACGGTTTCCCCGGGACCTCGACCTCGCTCGACCTCGCGGCGAAGGGCTACACCGAACGTGAGTTCTTCGTCAGCGGGTCCGCGGCGTCGTACAGCGAGGACGGTACCTGGTCGTCGGACGGACATTGGGCTGCGGCGGAAGATACTTCGGCGCCGTTCACCACCAGGATCCTCGTGCGCACACCGGCCGACCCGAGCCGATTCAACGGAACCGTTGTTGTCGAGTGGCTCAATGTCAGTGGCAACACCGATATCGATGTCGACTTCGGACACATGAACGAGGAGATCACGAGAGGGTATGCGTGGGTGGGCGTCTCCGCGCAGGCTGCCGGAATCACCAGCACCGGAGGCAGCGGCCTCGGCGACGGCGTCGTAGGTCTTCTCACCTGGGATCCCGAGCGATACGGCGCACTGGATCACCCCGGCGACCGGTACTCGTACGACATCTTTTCCCAGGTCGGCGCAGCCCTGCGCACACCAGGGGACGTCGACCCCCTCGGTGGCCTGCTTCCGACGCAACTGCTCGCGACCGGGCAGTCACAGTCGGGGTTCCGTATGTTGACGTACGCCAACGCCGTTCATCCCCGTGCACGGGTATTCGACGGCCTGATCATTCATGCCCGCGGCGGCATCGGAGCTCCGCTTGCCGACGGCATGATGCTCCTGGATCCGGCGCCGGCCCGTGTGCGCACCGATCTCGACGTTCCGGTGTTCCAGCTGATCACCGAGACCGAGCTTTTCGAACTGTGCGGCGGACCAGGCCCCACCAGTTTTGTGGCCGCCCGTCAACCCGATACCGACATGATTCGGACCTGGGAGATCGCCGGCACATCGCACTCCGACGCTTACTCTCTGAAAATCCTTCATCCACAGTATGTTCGGCAGTTCTCCGACATCAGGGATCTGGCGGCACTGTTCCCGATCGTCAACGACGGACCGCAGCGTTACGTCGCGAACGCCGCCCTGCGCGCCTTGCGTCAGTGGGCTGCGGGCGGCGAGGCACCCACATCAGCGCCCGTCATCGACACTGCTGACAATGCGGTGCTGCGGGACCGGCACGGCAATGCGACCGGCGGTGTCCGCACACCTCAACTCGACGTCCCGGTCGCCACGCTGACGGGCGAACTGGTGCACGTGCCTCAGAACGGCGCAACCGTCGCCTTCGACGCCACGACGCTCGCTGCGCTCTACCCGAGTCACGACGCGTACGTCACCGCCTTCTCCGACGCTACTGCGCGTGCCGTCGACGACGGTTTCCTACTCCCCGAGGACGCTGCGATTCTGATCGCCGACGCTCAGGGCTGCGACGTCGGCCGGTAGCGGTCAATTACGCAGGTGCTCGGCGAGTAACCGGTCCAGTTCTTCCGGCGCCTCGTCGGGTATCCAATGGCTCACGCCGCGAAGAATTTCGAATCGATACGGGCCGTCCACGAATCTCGTCGTGAGTTCGGCGCCCTTCCTCGCGAGTGCGATGTCCCGGTCGCTCCACACGTGGAGAGTGGGCACGCTGATGCGTCCAGAACCCGCTCTCGAGCTGTTCAACGCCAATGCGCGATACCAGTTCAGGCCACCGCGTAGACGGCCTGGCTTCGCCATCGCGTCCCGATCACGGCGGGCACGCTCGAGGCTCTGCCCACTCTTGACCAGGATCTTGTCACCGCTTCGTCGCAGTATCCATTCCGGAAGCATCGGCAACTGGAAGGCAAGCATGTACCAGGATCGCAGAGCCTGACTGCTGGTCAGCAGTGCCCGGACAAAGGCCGCAGGATGTGGAACCGACAACGCCGTCAATGTGCGGATCAAGTCCGGGCGCTCGGCGGCGACCTGCCAGGCCACTGCCGCTCCCCAGTCGTGGCCGACCAGGTGCACCGGGGCGCTTCCCGCCGCATCGATCAGCGCAACGATGTCAGAGGCAAGCTCGTCGAGTCGATATGCGCGCCGAGAGGTGGGCCGGGCACCCGGCGAATATCCACGTTGATCCGGCGCGAGTGTCCGGTAGCCACGAGCGTGCACCAGCGGCACCAGCCGATCCCAGGAGGTCGAATCCTGTGGGAAGCCGTGGAGCAAGACCACTATCGGTCCGCCGACGGGACCTTCGTCGCGGACGTCGAAGGACAAACCGGATCGTGTGTACGTCCGAATTCTCACCTCTGGGACCGTCATGACACGAGCGTATGTCCGATTTCTGACATTCGTGACCCATGCCACCGACATAGAACCGTGACGTTAGGTATCTTGCTTGCAGCGGTACTGGACCACAGTTCCCCCAAATGTAAGGACTTACGACATGCAGTCTGTCGAAGACGTATTGCCCGAAGGCGTAACCCTCGATGACATCACCAAGGTTTTCAAGCTTGGTGCTGCCGCTATCGCCTTCTTTACCGCGGTGTCCGCCTTCAGCTGATCACCATGCTTCACAAGAAACTGGCCGGCCCTCGGGGAGTCCGGCCAGTTTTTGTATGTTGACCCAGATTTCATTCTTCCGAAAGCGGCAAACACCCCATAAAAGCTGTCAGGCTTGCTAACTTTCTCCTGCGCGGCACAACGTCGAGCATTTCAACACTCGGAGGACATTCGTGGGTTCCATCAGCACGCTCAGCACAGTCATCGACGTTCTCGCAGCAATCCAGAAGGCCTTGAAGCTCATTCCGGTGAACAGCTGATCGTTGCAGGACACTCGCCAACCGATCGGCGAGAACAAGCGGGGCCGACTTTTGTCGGCCCCGCTTGTCGCTGGAGCGGATGACGGGATTCGAACCCGTGTGAACGGCTTTGCAGGCCGGTGCCTAGCCACTCGGCCACACCCGCGTCATGAAGTAACTCTGCCCCCGATATCACCGCCACACCACAGTTTGGATCAGCGTGATTGCGACCTCGCTGATCGCTTGGTATTTGCTGGGTTACATGCCTCCGAAGGCGGGGTACCCGCTTGAGAAATACCGACTGTGCCGTACCAGAACAGGCATGGTTCACTCGGGGCTGGAGTGACGCGAGTTACGCCTGTTTCTCACCTGGCGTCTGTCGTGAGAAGTGAGACGCCCCCGAGACGAAAGGTGGCACCGATGCCCCGAGCACGACTGACAGCTCTGGCCACAGCAGCACTGGCCGCAGTGACGGGTCTTGTCGCGATCGTCGTTGCACCACCGATCGCCTCGGCCGAGAGCACCAACGGCACCGGTATGGCCTATTCGGACCGGACCTTCCAGCCCTTCACCGCATCGAACGGTCTGTCGTCGAAGTACCACGTGTACGCCGCTGGTATCCCGCAGGACCACGCCGCCGGTCTGGTTCTGCAGTTCCACGGCGACGGGGCGTACGAATTTGCCAATCCCACTTCGTCGTACAGCCTCGGCGGCCCGTCGGGCATCGTGGCGCAGGCCCGCTCGCGGGGCTACATCACCGTCCCGGTACGCACTCCGGACTCTGCCGGGGAAATCACGTGGTGGGAAAACGGGAGCGCAAACGCCGACTATGTCGCCGACCTGCTCACCAGTCTCGAAGCGGGCTACAACATCGACACCGAGGACATCTGGCTCGTCGGCTACAGCGGCGGATCCCAGTTCATCACTCAGTTCTTCCTACCGAAGTACTCGAGCAGGCTCGACGGCGGCGGCACCGTGGTCTTCGGCGGCGGCGGCGTGCCACGAGTCTCGGCGCAGCCCTTCGCCAGCGGCCTGGTCGCAGACCTTCCCATGCACTGGTACACCGGTGCTGCCGACAACGGCACCAATGTCAGCGACGGTTACAACGCCGTGCTCGACGCCCAGAAGGGGTCGGCTTGGTATTCGGCACAAGGCTTTACGACGGATCTCGAATCTCCCGCCGGCCTCGGCCACAACCTCTCGGGCACATTCGGCGCAGTTCTTGCGCGCCACCTGGACGATCATGTTCCGAACAATCAGGTTTCCACCACAGTTCCCACCACAACGGTCGCCGCTACTCCTGAACCGACGACGACCCAGCCGCCGACGACCACCACGACAACGACAACGACAACACCGCCCCAGGTCACGACGACAACCACCACGACGCCACCGCCGGCCGTGTGGAACTACACGCTCACGCCTACGCGGATCGGCGCGAATCTGGCTGTCACCATTCCCGCGGGCATCAGTCGAACCACATTTCGGGTCACAGCCACCCAGGGCCCGTTCTACGTGTACAACTACACAACCCGAACCGGTCTGCGGACTCTGAGCATCGTCTCGAGCCTCTCCCCCAACACGACGTACAACTACACCGTGGAAGCCGATGACGAGATCGTCGGATCCGGATCGTTCCGAACACTTCCCTGACGCGAGGGAACAAATCGGACCGTCCTGGTGCTGACTTGCTTCGTGACTGCCGAGAAGACCGCAACCGCTCTGCCCGTGGATCCCCCGCCCGTGGAACACACTGCTTCACCGAGGACCGTTGAACGTAAGCCGAGTATCGGAAAGATCCTCGCTCTCGGATCCATGACGGCTCTCGGCCCGTTCACGATCGACATGTACCTGCCGGCGTTGCCGGATATCGCCGACGACCTCGGAACCTCGTCGTCGACGGTCCAGCTCACGATCACGGGTACGTTGATCGGACTTGCACTCGGGCAGTTGCTCGTCGGCCCGCTCTCGGACACCCTCGGGCGCAAGAAGCCTTTGCTCGCCGGCATCGGCGTGCACATCGTGGCGTCGCTGCTGGCCGTGTTTGCGCCCACGATCGCTGTTCTCGGCATCCTGCGGGTGTTCCAGGGCATGGGTGCCGCCGCTGCCGCTGTCGTCACGATGGCGATCGTGCGCGACCTGTACAGCGGCAACACCGTCGCTGTGGTGATGAGCCGCCTGATGCTTGTCCTCGGCGTTGCCCCGATTCTGGCGCCCAGTATCGGCGGCGCACTGTTGGTCGCGCTGGATTGGCGCGGCATCTTTGTTGTTCTTGCCCTGATCGGTGTGGGCACAGCCATGATCGGCGCTTTCGGGATTCCGGAGACTCTGCCCCGCGAGAAGCGGCGTCCCAGCGGCGTGCGATCAGTTCTCCAGATGTACGGATCATTGCTGCGAGATCGCACCTTCATGGTCCTGACGCTGGTCTCCAGTGTCGGTATGGCGTCGTTGTTCGCGTACGTCTCCGGTGCGTCGTTTGTCTATCAGGATCAGTACGGCCTCAATCAGCAGGAGTTTGCACTGCTGTTCAGCGCCGGCGCTATTGCTCTGATCGGCGCTTCGCAGGTCAACGTCCGTCTGCTGGATCGCTGGACGCCGCAGCAGATCACCCGGTCGGCTCTCGTCACTGCAGTTATCTCCGGAGCCTTGGTCATCGTTGTTGCGGCGCTCGACCTCGGCGGCCTGATCGGCTTCGTGATCGCGCTCTGGATCATGCTCGGCGCCGTGGGATTTGTTCTACCGAACGCCCCGGCACTGGCACTTTCACGGCACGGAGAAGCCGCAGGAACAGCTGCCGCGATGCTGGGCGCGTTCCAGTTCGGAGTCGGCGCTGCAATCGCCCCGGCTGTCGGTCTTCTCGGTAACACCAGTACTGCTCTTGCCGTCACGATGACGGCATGTGTGTCCGTAGGACTGATCGCTCTGGTCGCGACAACCCGCAAATCTCAGGCTTAACCGGCAGCCGCAAACCATTCGCTGTAGAACGTCGCCAGTCCGATCACGCAGGAAATGGCCACGAAAATCCAGAACCGGGCGATCACCACTGTCTCCGGCCAACCGAGTAACTCGAAGTGATGATGTATCGGAGCCATCTTGAATACGCGTCGGCCGGACGATCGGAACACCAGCACCTGGATGATCACCGACAGAATCTCAGCGACGAACAGGGCTCCGATGATGACCATCAGAAGTTCGGTGTGTGTGGTGACCGAAAGACCGACAACCAAACCGCCGAGAGCCAACGAACCGGTGTCGCCCATGAAGATCTGGGCCGGCGCTGCGTTCCACCACAGGAACCCGAGACACGCACCACCCGCCGCCGCCGCGACTATCGCAAGGTCGAGTGGGTCGCGAACGTCGTAGCACCCGGCAACGGGATCGAGGACGCAAGAGTTCCGGTACTGCCATCCCGCGATGACAACGTAGGTACCCAGGATCATGCCCATCGACCCGGCTGCGAGGCCGTCCAGACCGTCGGTGAAGTTGACGGCGTTGGACCACGCGAAGACAAGCACGCAGAAGAAGACCAGGAACCCGATCGTTCCCATCGAGAACACCGAAATGTCGCGAACGTGCGAGAGGTACTGGCTGCCGGGCGTGACACCCTTGCTGTTGGAGAACTGTAGGAACAGCACACCGAAAATGATCGCGCTCGCCAACTGCCCGACAGTCTTCGCGGTCTTGTTCAATCCGAGGTTGCGTTTCTTGCGGATCTTGATGAAGTCGTCGAGGAAGCCAACAACGCCCAGCGATGTTGCCAGCGCCAGTACCAACCATCCCGATGCCGACAACCTCGGCAGACGCGAGCCGAACCCGATGGCGTGCGCGGCGAGATATCCCGCCCACATTCCCGCGATGATCGCGATACCGCCCATGGACGGGGTACCGCGCTTGCCCTGATGGCTCTGTGGACCGTCGATGCGAATCTCGTGCCCGAGCCCCTGTTTAGACAGCACTCGGATGAGAAACGGCGTCAAGAACAGAGCGACGAACAACGAGACGCCACCCGCGACGAGGATTGAAATCACTCGGAGGACTCTACAGACGTGAGCGCCCGCGACACATAATCAGACAAGGCGCTCAGGCTCTGGCGGGCATGGGATGATCGAACGTATGCCTCCCCTTTCGCCGCTTCCCATCGACCCCATCGAAGAGGCACATCGGCAATGGACCGAGCACGGTTGGAGTGACGTTGCCGATGGGATGGCCGCTGTCACCTCGGTGATGCGGGCGCAGCAGATCATGATGGCGCGAGTCGAGGAAGTGCTCAAGCCGCTCGGGCTGACGTTCGCTCGATACGAACTGCTGACGCTGCTCACCTTCACGAGGTCGGGCGCACTGCCCATGACGAAGGCCAGCGCACGCCTGCAGGTTCACCCCACCAGCGTCACGAATGCGGTGGATCGCCTCGAGAATGCACAATTGGTACGACGCGTCCCCCACCCCAGCGATCGTCGGACAACACTCATCGAGATTTCGGATTCCGGCCGAGCATTGGCGCTCGAGGCTACGGAGCTGCTGAATGCCAAGGTCTTCGCGAACCCGGGCTTGGAGCCGGACAAGCTCACGCAATTGGTGACAATCCTCACTGAATTGCGCAAGACTGCCGGGGATTTCGAGGGGTAAACGACAACGATCCTGAAGGATTTCACTCGCTGAGCGAGCAGAATCCTTCAGGATCGTGGGGACTTGTCAGCGGTGCTTGAACTCAGCTGACCGCTTCTCGACAAATGCGGCCATGCCTTCCTTCTGATCTTCGGTAGCGAAGGTCGAGTGGAAAACCCGACGCTCGAAGCGGACGCCCTCGGCGAGCGAGGACTCGAAGGAGCGGTTGACCGCTTCCTTGGCCATCATCGCGATCGGCAGGGACATCTCGGCGATGGTGGTTGCCGTCTTCAATGCGTCGTCGAGCAGATCTGCTGCCGGCACGATGCGAGACACCAGGCCGGCGCGCTCGGCTTCTTCGGCATCCATGTTGCGCCCGGTGAGGCACATTTCCATGGCCTTGGCCTTGCCCACCGCGCGGGTAAGACGCTGCGAGCCACCGATTCCGGGGATAACTCCGAGCTTGATCTCGGGCTGCCCGAACTTCGCGTTATCTGCGGCGATGATGAAGTCACAGAGCATCGCGAGCTCGCAACCGCCGCCGAGTGCGTATCCGGCGACAGCGGCAATCAGCGGCTTACGCGAAGCAGCGACGCGATCCCACGGCGTGAAGAAATCCTCGACGTACGCGTCCATGTACGTCTTGGACTGCATTTCCTTGATGTCGGCACCGGCGGCAAATGCGCGCTCGGAACCGGTGATCAGGATGGCACCGATGTTGTTGTCCGCTTCGAGATCGGTTACCGCGGCAACCACCTCGTTCATCAGCTCGGAGTTCAGGGCGTTGAGCGCCTTGGGACGGTTGAGCGTGATGACGCCGACGCGGCCCTTACGCTCGAGAATGATGGTGTTGAAGTCGGTCACTGCTGTCCTTCGGTCGAACGGTCTCGGATGTCGTTGATGATGGCAGAAAAGTCCTGACCACCAGCGCCCGCGGCATGGTACTGGCTGTAGAGCTCAGCGGCCTTGAGGCCGAGTTCGGCGTCAACACCATTGGTACGCAATGCGTTTGCGGCCAGTCCGAGGTCCTTGTCCATCAACGCGACCGCAAAGCCGGGCTGGTAGTCGTTGTTGGCCGGGCTGGTGGGTACCGGTCCGGGTACCGGGCAGTTGGACGTGAGAGCCCAGCACTGTCCCGACGCGTTGGACGCGACGTCGAAGAGTGCCTGGTTGCTCAGTCCGAGCTTTTCGCCCAGAACAAATGCTTCGCTGATGGCGATCATCGAGACACCGAGGATCATGTTGTTGCAGATCTTCGCGGCCTGACCGACACCGGCGTCGCCGCAGTGAACGACCTTGCGGCCCATCACGTCCAGCAACGGTGACGCGGCCAGGAAGTCCTCTTCGGATCCGCCGACCATGAATGCGAGGGTTCCGGCGGTTGCGCCGACAACACCACCGGAAACCGGCGCGTCGACGCTACGGTGCCCAGCGGCCTCTGCCCGATCGTGTGCTTCGCGGGCGTCTGCGACGTCGATCGTGGAGCAGTCGATGAACAGCGTGCCCGGCTTCGCGGCGGGCAGCAGATCGTCGTACAGACCCAGAACGTGCTTGCCGCTCGGCAGCATCGTGATGACGACGTCGGCTTCGCGCACCGCATCCACAGCCGAATCAGCTACCGATGCACCGTCTTCGACAGCCTGCTCGAGCGCTGCGGGCGCCAGGTCGAACCCGACTACCGTGTGTCCGGCCTTGACGAGGTTGGCCGCCATCGGGCCACCCATGTGTCCGAGTCCGATAAATCCAATGGTGCTCATTAGTGATGCTCCTTCGGCGGTGATCAGTTGCCTTGCGATTGAGGGGTGAGGCCGAGTTCACGCTCACCGAGCGGCGCAAAGTACGCTTCCACGGCGGCGTCGGTGACGTCCGCGAGGGTCGCGGGAAGCCACTGCGGGTTGCGGTCCTTCTCGACCACCTGTGCGCGGATACCCTCGACGAGGTCGTGTGAACTCAGTGATGCCGTCGAGACCCGGAACTCCTCGTTCAGAACTTCTTCGAGGCTGTTGGCACCCTTGGCATGATGAAGCGAACGCAACGTGACGGACAGCGCGATCGGCGACTTACCGAGAATCTGCTCGGCGGCCTTCTCGGCTTCGGGAATTCCGCTGGCGCGCAGGCGCTCGACAATCGCGACGACATTGTCCGCCGAGTACGCGGCGTCGATCCAACTCTGCTGTGCCAGTAGTTCCGAAACCGGTGCGGGCTCGGCAAATTGAGCAACGGCCTGCTCTACCGTCGACGATGCGATCGCCTCGATGAACGTCTCGATGTTCTCGGAGGGGATGAAGTGGTCCGCAAATCCTGTCGCGATGGCGTCGCCGGCGCTCAAGCGTGCCGTGGTGAGCGCGATGTGTGCTCCCAATTCTCCGGGAGCACGCGCGAGCAGGTACGTTCCGCCGACGTCTGGGATGAATCCGATTCCGGTCTCGGGCATACCGATCATGGAACGCTCGGTCACGATGCGAACGTCGCCGTGTGCGGACACTCCGACTCCGCCGCCCATGACGATGCCGTCCATGATCGCGACGTACGGCTTCGGGTAGTTCGAAATCTCGGCGTTGAAGATGTACTCGTCGCGCCAGAAGTCGAGCGAGCCGGTCTTGCCGTCCTTGGCGTCGTGGTAGATCGAGACGATATCGCCGCCGGCGCACAGGCCACGTTCGCCTGCACCGGTCAGGACGACAGCCTTGACCTCGTCGTCGGACTTCCAGGCCTCGAGGGCCGCAGCCATCTGCGTCACCATCGAGTGGTTGAGCGCGTTGATCGCCTTGGGACGGTTGAGGGTGATGCGTCCCAGTCCGTCGCGCTTCTCGATCAGAACTTCGTTCTCTTCGGTCATGCTGCTCCCTGCTTTCCCTGCCCTGCGATCACACTGCGAGCGATGACCACACGCATGATCTCGTTGCTGCCTTCGAGGATCTGGTGAACGCGAAGATCGCGGACGATCTTCTCGATCCCGTACTCAGCAAGATAGCCGTACCCACCGTGCAGCTGGAGCGCCCGGTTGGCCACGTCGAAACCGTTGTCGGTCGCGAAGCGCTTGGCCATAGCGCACAGTTCCACCACGTCCGGCGCGTTCTCGTCGAGAGCTGCGGCAGCGCGCCACAGCAGGGTCCGCGCAGCTTCCAGTTCGGTTCGCATATCGGCGAGCTGGAACTGCAGGGCCTGCGATTCGATCAACGCCGAACCGAATGCCTTGCGGTCCACCAGATATGCGACGGCCTTCTCCAGCGCTGCCTGCGCGCCGCCCACCGAGCAAGCGGCGATGTTGAGGCGGCCGCCGTTGAGGCCCTTCATCGCGATGCGGAATCCGCTGCCTTCTTCGCCGAGCATGTTGGCCGCGGGAACGCGCACGTCCTCCATGATCACCTGACGGGTGGGCTGTGCGTTCCAGCCCATCTTGATCTCGTTGGGACCGAACGACAGGCCGGGCGAATCTTTCGGCACGATGAATGCCGAGATTCCCTTGGCACCTGCAGCTCCGGTACGGGCCATCACGACATACACGTCGGAAGTGCCTGCGCCGGAAATGAACTGCTTGACGCCGTTGAGGATGTAGTCGTCACCGTCACGAACGGCCTTGGTGCTCAAGCCGGCAGCGTCGGAACCGGCGCCGGGTTCGGTCAGGCAGTAGCTGCCCAACTGATCCATCGAGCACAGTCCGGGTACCCACTTGTGGCGCTGTTCGTCGTTGCCGAACTGGTCGATCATCCACGTGACCATGTTGTGGATGGAAATGTACGCGGCGATCGACGGATCACCCTTGGCGAGCTCCTCGAAGATCCGAGCAGCATCGACGCGGGTCAGTTCACTGCCACCGACATCCTCACGGATGTAGATGCCGCCCATCCCCAGGGACGCCGCCTTGCGGAGAACGTCCACCGGGAAATGCTTGGTCTGATCCCATTCCACCGCATTCGGCGCCAGGTGCTCGGCCGCGAAGTCGCGGGCGGTGTCACGAATCGCCCGCTCGTCATCGGTCAGAGTAAACATGGAAGGTTTTCCGATCAGTTCATCGTGGGGATGACGAAGTGATTGGTCTCTTCCTTCTTGCCGGAAGGCCAACGCTGCGTCACGGTCTTGGTCTTGGTGTAGAAGCGGAAGGAGTCGGGACCGTGCTGGTTCAGGTCACCGAATCCGGAGCGCTTCCAGCCGCCGAAGGTGTGGTAGGCGATCGGGACGGGAATCGGCACGTTGACGCCGACCATGCCGACGTTGACGCGGGCCGTGAAGTCACGAGCGGTGTCGCCGTCACGGGTGAAGATGGAGACACCGTTGCCGTACTCGTGCTCGGTCGGAAGACGCAGGGCCTCTTCGTAATCGGCAGCGCGAACAACCTGCAGGACGGGTCCGAAAATCTCTTCCTTGTAGATGCGCATGTCCGAGGTGACATTGTCGAACAGGGTGGCGCCGGCGAAGAATCCGCCTTCGTGGCCTTCGAGGGTGAAGCCGCGGCCGTCGACGACTGCTGTTGCGCCCTCGTCGATACCGATCTGCACGTAGTTGTTGACGCGGTCGAGCGCGTCCTGGCAGACGAGAGGCCCGAAATCGACGCCTTCGTCGTCACTGCGACCGATCTTGAGCTTCGCGACGCGTTCCTTCAGCTTGGCGACCAGCGCATCTGCCGTCTCTTCGCCGACGGGAACGGCAACGGAGATGGCCATGCAACGCTCACCGGCGCTGCCGTAACCGGCACCGATCAGGGCGTCGGCAACCTCGTCGAGATCGGCGTCCGGCATGACGATCGCGTGGTTCTTGGCGCCACCGAAGCACTGTGCGCGCTTGCCGTGAGCTGCGGCCGTCTCGTAGATGTACTGAGCGATCGGCGTGGAGCCGACAAAGCCGACAGCCTTGATGCGGTCGTCAGTGAGCAGGACGTCGACAACTTCCTTGTCACCGTTGACCACGTTGAACACGCCGGCGGGCAGTCCGGCTTCGAGGAACAGCTCGGCCAGGCGCAGCGGCACGGAGGGGTCGCGCTCGGACGGCTTGAGAATGAAAGCGTTGCCGGCTGCGAGGGCCGGGCCGGCCTTCCACAGCGGGATCATCGCGGGGAAGTTGAAGGGCGTGATGCCCGCAACGACGCCGAGCGGCTGACGCATCGAGTACACGTCGATGCCTGTGCCTGCGCTCTCGGTGAATTCACCCTTGAGCAGGTGCGGAGCGCCCACGGCGAACTCGATGACCTCGAGGCCGCGCTGGATGTCGCCCTTGGCGTCGGCGACGGTCTTGCCGTGCTCGGACGAGAGGAGCCGAGCGAGGGAATCCATCTCAGCCTGGGCGAGCTGGAGGAATTTCATGAGGACACGGGCGCGCTTCTGCGGGTTGAAAGCAGCCCAGACCTTCTGCGCCTCTTCTGCATTGGCGATGATGGCTTCGGTTTCCGCCTTGCTCGCGAGCGGAACGCGCGCCTGAACCTGACCAGTGTTGGGGTCGAAGACGTCCGCAAATCGATCGGAAGCTCCGGGAACCCGCTTGCCACCGACGAAGTGCGTCAACTCTTGAACCGCCGCATTGTCAACCATTGTGCTAACCCGTTCCTTGCTCGTTGTGGACTGCCGGAGAAGCAGCGCTAACTATATCGACCATCCTATAGTTGGATGTCCATGTATGTCTAGAGCTGAGGCCGCGGACAGCGCAACTTCCCGGTCGGTGACCTCGTATCCACCACTACCACCACCCGGTCCACCAGAACCTTCGACGATCGCGCGAGCGGACAGGTGGATCGCGTCGACTCCGGTCGCCGCAACCGCGGCAATATCACCGATTCGTACCCCACCACCAGCCATGATCTGGATCCGCCCCGCGGCGTGATCGACCATGGCCCCCAACTCTTCCAGCCCCTTGGCGCAGGTCGGGGCGCCCCCAGACGTCAGGACACGGGTCACGTCGAGATCCACCAGGACATCGAGTGCCGCCCGCCTGTCCGGCACGACGTCGATGGCTCGGTGTGCGGTCACCTCGACAACCGCGGGATCGACGCACTCGATGACCGAACGCAGTGCGTCGACATCGATCGCGGAGGTCTCGGTCAGAGCGCCGATCACTATCCCGGACGCGCCCGCCGCCACTGCTGCACGTGCATCACGGCGCATCACCGCCATCTCGTCGGCACCGTACACAAATCCACCGGCCCGTGGCCGGATCAGGACGTGCACTGGAACACCTACTGCCACAACTGCTTCGATCAATCCGACACTGGGGGTGAGACCGCCTGTTGCACCCAGTGCCGCACAGAGTTCAACACGCGCCGCCCCCACGGCGAGTGCGGTCTGCGCCCCACGAACATCCTGAACGGCAAGTTCGAGCGCTGTCATGTCAGTACGACTGCCACGGCGGCTTGTTCTCGAGCGCGTACCGGTAGTAGTCGGCCAATTTCAGCCTTCCGGCCGCGGCTTCGTCGATGACCACGGTGACGTGGCGGTGCCACTGCAGCACCGATGCCGGGCAAAATGCGGTCAGCGGACCTTCGACTGCTGCAGCAATAGCGTCGGCCTTACCTTCACCGGTCGCGATCAACACCAAATGCCGTGCATCACTGATAGTTCCGAGACCCTGGGTGAGAACGTGATGGGGAACGTCATCGGGACGCTCGAAGAAGCGAGCGTTGTCGATTCGCGTCTGCTCCGTCAAAGTCTTGACCCGTGTACGCGACGACAGTGCGGAACTCGGTTCGTTGAAACCGATGTGTCCGTCGGTGCCGATTCCGAGCAGTTGCACGTCCACTCCCCCGGCTTCGGCGATACTACGGTCGTACCGTTCCACTTCCGCATCCGGAATTACGGCTTCACCGTTCGGACTGAAAACCCGATCAGGATCCAGGTTGACGTGATCGACGAATTCGGCGCGAATTACCGAATAGTACGACTGCGAATGACTTTTCGGCAGACCAAGATATTCGTCGAGCAAGAATGCCTGAGCCTGCGAGAAATCCAGTCCAGACACCCGGTGGCGACGCGCCAGTTCGCGGTACGTCCCGATCGGCGACGAACCTGTTGCGAGCCCGAGCGTTGTAGCACCGCGCCGGACATAGCCTTCGACGATGTCTGCTGCCGTCGAGTCGACCTCCAGCGGGGTAGGCATGATGACAATTTCCATCAGATTTCCTTTCCGGCGGCCCGGCCGCCGTGAAGTACGCGCACCGGGCGCAGGTGACGATCGGTGACCAGGATGTCGGCGCGGTAGCCGGCAGTCAGCGATCCGTGTGAATTGTGCAGTCCCAGCAGTGTTGCCGGAGTACGGGTGGCAGCGATGACGGCATCGGCGAGTGCAACTCCGCTGTCGAACACGGTGCTACGCAGCACATCCAGCAGTCGTGCCGTTCCGCCCGCTATGGCCCCGACCGAACCGTCGGCGGTGGCAAGTCTGGCGATGCCACCGCTCACCACCACATCCAGAGCGCCGAGCTGATAGTTTCCGTCGGCCATTCCGGCGGCGGCCATGGAATCACTGACCAGCGTGATCTGGTCTGCGCCGACGGTATCGAACACCATGGACACCGTTTCCGGAGCCAGATGCACTCCATCGGCGATCAGTTCCACCACCATCTCTCCTCTCCCTGCGGCCGCGAGGCACGCCGCAACCGGGCCCGGCGAACGGTGATGCAACGACGGCATCCCGTTGAACAGGTGCGTTGCGCTCACCCGACCGCTGCGAGCCGCCTGCCTTATCCGAGTCGACGTAGTCGCCGCATCGGCGTCGGTGTGTCCGAAGCTGGGCAGAATTCCGCGTCGACGCATGATGTCGAGCAGTTCCTCGAAATTCTCCGTCTCGGGTGCCAGCGTCATCGAACACACGTGCTCGCGGGCCGCGTTGCACACCTCTTCGAGCAGGTCAGGGTCCCCGGGAACTATGGCTGCGGGATCCTGGGCACCACATCGAACACAGTTGATAAACGGCCCTTCGAGGTGGATACCCAGAATCTCGCCGTCTTCAACCAGGTCGGCCAAGATCGCGGCTTGACGCATCAGGTCCCCGCGCGGCGCCGACACCAAACTTGCCAGCAGACCAGTCGTTCCGTGCTCACGGTGATGCGACGCGGCCACTCGGGCGCCCGCCGCGTCGGTGTTGGGGAATCCCGCTCCCGCAGCGCCGTGACTGTGGACGTCGATGAGGCCGGGAAGGATCATGCAGTCGGTGGCGTCCGGGACCTCGGCGAAGGCACAGTCCCCTGCCGCCCCCACCCAGCTGATCAACCCGCCGTCGACAACGACGACGCCGTCGTCGATGGTCCCGGAGGATCCGCCGACAACTCTGCCGCGCAGCACGAGTGACTCGGTCACGACGAATCCCTTATGCGCGCGACCGCTGCCCGGCCGGCGCTCGGGGTACGAGCACTGCGGGCCGCCGACGCCATCTGCAGGCACACCTCGAGATCGAGGGCCGCCAACTCTGCGCGAACGGCCCCGATCGCTGCGACGGACATCGACAGACTCGACACCCCGAGACCCACCAGTACGGGCGCCAACAGCGGATCCGACGCCGATTCCCCGCACACCCCAACAGGTTTGCCGGCGGCCGCTCCGGCCTGACCGACCATTGCGATCAGGTCGAGGACTGCCGGCTGCCACGGGTCGAGCAGGTGCGCGAGGCTACCGGTCATCCGGTCGACCGCACAGGTGTACTGGCTCAGGTCGTTGGTTCCGATGCTCAGGAAATCCAGATGTTCGAGGAGATCGCGGGCGCGCAGAGCCGCGGCCGGAACCTCGATCATCGCGCCCACCTTGCCAACTCCGCGGGATCGGGCGAGTTCAGCGAAGCCTGCAGCTTCCTCGGCTGTCGCGACCATCGGTGCCATGACGCGCAGATCCGCGCCGGTTTCATCGGCCGCCGCAACCAGGGCGTCGAGTTGGGTTACCAGGGTGTCGGGGTACAGATGTGCTACTCGGAGCCCCCGGATCCCGAGGGCCGGGTTCTCCTCGACCCCGAGATCCAGGAACGGCAGAGGTTTGTCGGAACCGGAATCGAGGGTCCGCACCACCACGGCGCGCCCGGCAAAGTGCTCGAAAACGGCTCTGTACGTTGCAGTCTGCTCCGCGACGGAGGGCGCATCATGGCGACCGAGATACGAGAACTCGGTACGGAACAGGCCGACACCCTCACAGTCGGCGTCGCCGGCACGTTCGGCATCGGCCACGGTCCCGATGTTTGCCGCCAAGCGCACGGCGACCCCGTCTCGGGTGCGGCCGGGACCGCTCGCAGTCGCAGCGCGAGCTTCCTGCAACGATGCTTCCCGGGCAACCTGAGCGCACAGTTCGGGACTCGGATCGATTGTCACCGTCCCGCTCGAACCGTCGAGGATCAGAACGGCACCGGGGACAAGCCGATCGGTATCCACGCAGTTGACCACGGCCGGAATGCCGAGCGACTTGGCCAGGATGGCGGTGTGACTGGTTGGTCCGCCCTCCGCGGTGAGTAGTCCGACCACGTCGGTGTCGCCGAGTGTTGCCGTATCGGCGGGAGCCAGATCCCGCGCCACCAGTATGTACGGGTAACCGGGGTTGGGGATTCCCGGCATCGGTTCGCCGCGCAGCACTGCGACCACTCGTTGTGCGAGGTCACGCAGATCTGTTGCCCGCTCGGCCATGTACCCGCCGACCGCGTCGAGCTTGTCGCAGAATCCGTCGAAGGCAACCGTCACCGAATGTGCTGTCGGCAGACCTGATTCGAGGTTCTTCTGCGCTGCGCCGACGATAGCCCGATCCCGTACCATCGCCGCCGACGTCGTCAGGATGTCCGCGGAGACACCGTCGACGGATTCGGCGCGGCGCAGGAGTTCCGCACTGACGCTCTCGAGCGCCGCTCGAATTCGTGCCAGTTCGGACTCCGGCTCGCCGGTAACCGGGTCGTGTGCCGAAGTGCGTTCGGGCACTGCGAAACTCAACCAGGGCGCGCAGACGACCCCGGCGCTGACTCCGAGTGCGCTGATCTGGTTCAACGGAGTGATTGTTGCCGTCGTCATGCGTCAGCGACCTTCCAGTTCCTTGTCGAGTTTCTTCTCCACTTCCGCGACAAGTGGTGCGTCGGTGCGGGAGTCACCTTCGGCGGCAAGCGCCAGTTCGGCTTCGAGGAGCGCTGCATCGGGCTCGCCGGCCGTAACCTCGGCGTCTTCCTCACGACCGGGAGTGCGCAGGTTCCACTTCTTGATGACAAAGCTGAAGAGGAAGTAGTAGATGACCGCATAGGCAAGTCCGATCGGGATGAGCATCCAGGCGTTTGTAGCCTTGCCGAAGTTCAGGACGTAGTCGAAGAAGCCGGCGGAGAAGGTGAATCCGTCGTGGATGCCCAGTGCGTTGACCAGCGCCATCGATGTACCGGTCAGAAGCGCGTGGATGACGTACAGCGGCCAGGCGACAAACATGAACGAGTATTCGAGGGGTTCGGTGATGCCGGTAAGGAAGGCGGTGAGGCCGGTGGAGAGCATGATGCCGCCGACAAGCTTCTTCTGAGACGGCTTGGCATTGCGCCAGATTGCAAACGCCGCAGCGGGCAGCGCAAACATCATGATCGGGAAGAATCCGGTCATGAACGTCCCGGCAGTGGGGTCACCGGCAAAGAACCGGTTGAGGTCGCCGCGAATGATCTGGCCGCTGGCGTTCTGGTAGTCGCCGATCAGGAACCACACGGCTGAGTTGAGGATGTGGTGCAGGCCGGTCGGGATGAGCAGTCGGTTGGCTGCGCCGTAGATGCCGCCGCCCACAACGGTATTCGAGGCAACTGCTTCACCGACCCAGTTCAGTCCCGAGTTGAACAGCGGGTACAGAAATGCCATGAGGACGCCGACGAGCAGGCCGGTGACGGCGGTCAGAATCGGAACCAAGCGTCGGCCGTTGAAGAAACCGAGGTAGTCGGGCAGTTTGGTTCGATAGAAGCGCTGCCACAGAATTGCGGAGAGTAGACCCATCACGATGCCGGCGAGCACACCGTAATTGATCAGTGACTGATCACCGTTGGGGTCGGTTTTTCCTTCGAGGACGATCGGCGACATGGCCTTGAAAACACCGTCGATCACTATGTATCCGACCACGGCGGCAAGTGCGGTGGATCCGTCCGCCTTCTTGGCCCACCCGATCGCAATGCCGACGGCAAAGATCAGCGGCAGCCAGGTAAACACGGCTTGACCGGCAGCGGAAATCACCGTTGCCGCGCTCTCGAGGGGACTGAACCGGCCGAGCAGGTCGTCCTGGCCGAGTCGCAGAAGGATGCCGGCTGCCGGGAGAACGGCAATGGGCAACATCAGACTTCGACCGAGGCGTTGTACGCCGGCGAAGAACGTTGATTCCTTCTTGGGGGTGTCGTCGAGCGTCATCGTTGACCTTCTCTGTTCGCTTGGCCTCTGTTCGCTTGGCCGCAACGGGTCGGCCTGCTGGTTGAGGTACGTGAAGTGGACACCTCGCCCACCGCGAGGAGCCGAAAATTCGTTTTGCCGAAACTGTTGTGGCGTTGCACCGCTAACGGGTACTGTCCGGTCATAACCAGTTGTAGTTTTGCCTGATGAAGCGCAGATGTCAAGACCGGAATGTGATTTAAGTTACGTGTTGACTCACGTCCCGCTATCAGCCAGAGTGCTTCACCAGCGACAAGAACCGACGCATTTACGACCACACACAGGAGCAGCAATGTCGAAAGCGGAAGCAATCATCAAGGGCCTCGGCGGCGCCGGGAACATCGTCGAAATCGAAGCGTGCATCACCCGCCTGCGCACCGAGGTCAAGGACGGCGCCAAGGTCGACGAAGCTGCTCTCAAAGCCGCCGGCGCGCACGGCGTGCTCAAAGCCGGATCCGTCGTCCAGGTGATCGTCGGACCCGAGGCCGACATCCTCGCCGAAGACATCGGGGACATCCTGTGACCGTCTCCGTCCTCGCTCCGCTTCCCGGCCGGGTGTGCGCACTAGCCGACGTTCCCGATCCGGTTTTTGCCCAGCAGATGGTCGGATCAGGGGTTGCTCTCGAACCCGCCCGCGACCAGGGCCACCTCACCGTCGTCGCGCCCATCGCCGGGAAGATCCTCAAACTTCATCCCCACGCATTTGTCATCTTCGGCGAGAAGGCCACCGGCGTACTGGTTCACATCGGTATCGACACCGTCAAACTCGAAGGCAAAGGCTTCACACTCATCGCGGCCGAGGGTGACACCGTCGCGGCCGGAGATCCTGTCGTCAGCTTCGACCCGGCGTTCATCGACACCACCGGTTACTCGGCAATCTGCCCGGTCGTGGTCATGGACTCCAAACCCGATACGGTCGAATCCCCTTCTGTGGGAGAAGAAGTGAAGACCGGCGACACCCTGTTCAACTGGTCTACCTGAGCACGAACAAGGCGGGCGCACCCTCGAAAGAGGATGCGCCCGCCTGCTGTTCGCGATTCAAGACCCGACGCGGGTGCCTGCTCGTTCGTTTCCCTGTACTTCCATCTGCAGTTGATAACGATCGGAGCGGTACCAACTGCACGTGTGCTCGATCGGCGCGCCCTCACTGAAGGACACTCGATCGAAGTACAGGACCGGCGCGCCCTTCTTGGTCCCGAGCAGAGTAGCGATCTCAATGGTTGCGCCGTCGGCACTGACGGTCTGTTCCGCGCGGTCGATCGGCTTGTCGTACTTGTCGGCCGTCGCACGATAGATCGAACCGGTCAGGTCGAGGTCGGTGAGCCCGGGCAATTGCTGCGGGTTGTACCAACCGTCGTCGACGCTCACCGGTTCACCGTCGGCCAAGCGCAGGCGTTTGACGTGGTAGCCCACCGATCCCGGCTCCATTCCGAGCGCAGACGCTGTGGCGTCCGGCACGGTGTCTTCCTCGTTGACGAGGACAACAGTGGTGGGGACGTGTCCCTGGGCTCGCATTTCCTCGGTGAACGACGCCAGGTGCAGTTTGGACTGAACCTGACGATGAGCGACAAAGGTTCCCTTGCCACGCACGCGCACGAGATAGCCGTCGTTGACGAGTTGACCGATCGCCTCGCGGACCGTGATTCGGCTGACGCCGTAATCCTGCATCAGGTTGCGCTCACTGGTCATCAAGTCGCCCGGCTGCAACTCGCGGGTGCACTTGTGCAGCAGAATGTTTCGCAGTTGCTCGTGTTTGGGTATAGCGCTGTCGCGCAGATGTACGGGCATCACGGCGGCTGCCCCTTTCATGAAGTGAAAGAATCTATCGTCGACAGGTCCCTACCGGACCTGTCCACTTCACGATACTGGAACAGGCACCGGGATCCTAGTGGTTGGGCTCAGGAGTCCAATTGCCGGTAAATTGCCCGCAGTTCCGCGAGCGCGACGTTTTGCTGTGCCAAATCCAATCCCAGTGCAGCCACCGAGGCCCGCAAGGCATTGAGGTCCAGATCGTCTATCGCAGCCCGGAATTCGACTCGCGGCAATCCCGGGAGAAGAGACGAGTCCCCGAACCAGCTTTCCACGTCGACCGCGATAGTGGTCTCGTCTTCCACTCCCCCGATCACATCGCCTAGGTCGACCCCGCGGAGGAGCAGAAGCTGCAGCGGATCGGTATCGATCCGCTCGGCGGTCAGGAAGGCCACGGCCGCAGCATGTTTACACGGCCATCCGTCGTCGGGGCAGGTGCAGTCGAATTGGAAAGCGCCCGGCCCGTCCGGCAGGAGTTGCGCGGCGAGCATGTCCGGCACCACCCCGGAGACCAGCGAGGCCAATGAGCCAGGGACCCTGCGGAGTTTGGTGATGATGTCGTCGATATCGGTGTTGTCCAGTGTGCTGATCGAGAGAGTGGCAGTGAAGGGTTCGAGTTGGGTCCCCCATGCTTCACCCGTCACCCGTCCCGGCCGAATATCGAGCGGCAGGACCTTGCCCGTGCGAGCGAAGGTTCGACCTCGTGAGACACGACCCTTGTCGCCGATCTGCTCGATGACCCGGACAAATGCCTTGCCCCAGAACGTCCGGCCGAAAGCGGGGCGCGACTTGATCGGCGCCGCTCGCTTACGTGCGCCCGTGTATTCACTGAAATCGGGACCTCCACGACGCGGACTCATTCGCCCACCGCATCGTCACCGAGTCGGAGCAACTCACCGAGCTGTTCGACGCTCATCTCCGTCACCCAGTTCTCTCCTGTTCCGACCGCCAGCTCGGCCAATTCACTCTTCGTGTCGATCATCGTGTCGATCCGTTCTTCCAATGTCCCGACACAGACCATCTTGCGGACCTGGACGTTGCGATGCTGCCCGATGCGGAACACTCTGTCGGTAGCCTGATTCTCGACCGCGGGATTCCACCACCGATCCATGTGCACAACGTGATTCGCGGCGGTCAGATTCAGTCCCGTTCCGCCCGCTTTGAGCGAGAGCACCATGATCGGCGGTCCGCCGGCGCTCTGAAATTCCTCGACCATGGTGTCACGGCCGGCCTTCGACACGCCGCCGTGAAGAAACGGGACCCCGGTACTGAACCGCTCGGAGAGATACGGCACGACCAGTTCGCCGAACTCGCGGAACTGCGTGAACAGCAATACTTTCTCTTCCTCGGCAGTCACCGATTCGACGATATCTTCGATCAAACCGAGTTTGCCGGAACGATGCTGACCGCGACGCATCACCGCAGATCCGTCACGAAGAAAATGTGCCGGATGGTTGCAGACCTGCTTGAGCTTGGTGAGAGCAGAGAGCACCGCGCCTTTGCGCTTCATCCCTTCCGTGCCCTTGATCTGGGCCATCATGTCGTCGACTACTGCGCGATACAGAGCTGCTTGCTCTTCGCTGAGATTTGCGCGAACCGTCATCTCGAGTTTTTCCGGAAGATCGGAGATGACAGCGGGATCGGTCTTGACGCGCCGCAGGACAAACGGCGAGGTGACGGCACGGAGCCGTGAGACGGCAAGTTCGTCCTTCTCGCGTTCGATCGGCACGACAAAGCGTTTGCGGAACATCTGTTCCGAGCCGAGCACACCACGGTTGGCGAAATCGAGGATGGATCGCAGCTCGTCCAATCGGTTTTCCACCGGAGTTCCGGTCAGTGCGACCCGATGTGCCGCAGGAATGCTGCGAGCGGCGCGCGCCTGCGACGTCTTGGCATTCTTGATGTGCTGCGCCTCGTCGAGCACAACACGTCGCCAGTCGAGATCCTTCAGGGCAGCAACGTCGCGCGTCATCAAGGCGTAGGTCGTGATGACCAGGTCGTTGTTTCGAACCGCGGCCTCCAATGCCGCACCCGTTGCTCGATCGGAACCATGATGGACGTACACCCGCAGGCTCGGAACAAACCGCGCCGCCTCGCGTTGCCAGTTGCCGACCACCGACATCGGACACACCAACAGCGTTGGTGTCGTGGACTTCTCGTGTGCGAGCAACGCCAACAGTTGGAGCGTCTTTCCCAACCCCATGTCGTCCGCCAGCACCGCCCCCAACCCGAGAGCACTCATGTACGCCAACCAGTTGAGCCCTCGTCGCTGATAGGGCCGCAGCACTGCATTGACGTCTGCCGGAACCGGAACCTCTGCCGGTTCCACCGAATTGTTCAGCAGCGCCGACGCCCACCCCGTTGCCGTCACCTCTTCGACGGGCAGGTCTTTGAGGTCGTCCGCGATCAGGTCCTTGATCAGTTCGATGATGGCCCGGTCGCCGCTGGCGTGGCGCTCGCCGACAAAGCGAGCAGCGCGCGCGAGCACCTCCCGATCGGCTTGGACCCACTCACCGCGCAAACGCACAAGGTCCGATTTCGCGTCGACCAGTCGGCCCATTTCCTCCGGCGTGAGCACTTTGTCTCCGAGCGCCAACTCCCAGTCGTATTCCACCAACTGATCGAGACCGACCGTGCGATTCTCCGCAACGATCGGCGAGGACGCCGAGGTGACTTTCACGCGCAACGACGGCGACACGACGCTCCACGCCCGAGGCAGCAGGAGCGTGATCCCTTTCTCCTGCAACGCGATAGCGCCATGACCGACCAGATCCATCACGACAGGGGTCGGCAGCAGGAGATCCAAGCTGTCGTCGTCGCGGGGCACATCCCGAAAGCGCGGGTAGGCCGCGATGGCTTCCTCGAGTTTTCGGCTACCTACTTGCAGGCGCGCGGCATCGGCACGGTGCAGCCGGATACGTTCGGGGGCTTCACCTTCCGCCCGAAGGCATACCTGCAGTCGCCACAGCGCTTCTGCATCGACATCAGCATCTTCGCTCAGTTCCGGTTCGATCAACCGCAGAACCAAATCGGGTTCGTCAGCAGTGAGAGTGCCGCGCCACTCCGTCAGAGACGACGCAACTCGCAATTCCGCATTGTCGAACTGCTCGCCGCGCACCAATGCCGCCCACAGCCCGGTCGTGGGAATGTCGACCGACTCGCCCAGCACTCGGCGAACAACCGAATCGGTCAGTTCGAGAACTACGTCGTCCAGGACGGCTCGGGGTGATCCCACCGCGCGCTGCACGGGAGGCATCGCAACAACCAACTCGCCCAGCCACGCGCGCTGACGCTCGTCGATCAACAGTCGCCAGCGCGGCCACCAACTGCCCTCCGCTCGGCCCAGTTCTGGAACAACCCGGCCGGCCCGCACCCACCGCTCGATCCCCCGGACAACGTGGACAAGATAGTGCAGGTCGCCGGCAACCCGGCCATCTGCAGGTTTGATCCGAAGTAGCAGGTCAACGGCGTCGCCCGGTGCCAGCGCCACCGCAGCGTATTCACTCTGCAGTGGGCCACCCGGCACGGACGGCATCGCGATACTCACGCGATGCCGGAATTTTCGGTGTAGGACAGCACTGACCGGGTCGCGGGGATCGTCGACCCCGGCGCCCTCGTGTCCGTCTACCCAGAGTTTGAGCCCCGATCCCGGTGACCAGAGTCCATGTAGCATCCGACCATCCAATCAGGTGCTACCGACATAGGCTGTTGTCATGGTCTTGGCATACGGTTTCACCGAGTACGGCGGTCCGGCGACCCAATCGTTCTTCGACGTGTCCCTACCGCCACCGGGCGCCGGGCAGATAGTGGTGTCCGTCCGCGCCGCCGGAGTCAATCCGGCCGATTGGAAGGTCCGCGCGGGAACACGAAAGGACACTGTGCCGGTGACACTGCCGGCGGTACTCGGCCGCGAAGTGTCGGGCGTGGTCACGGCCGTCGGACCACGGGTCACGGAGTTCGAGGTCGGCGACGAGGTGTTCGGCTCCACGGCAACAGGATTCGGCGGCTACACCGAAGCGACCGTGCTCAATGCATCACAGGCCGCACACAAACCGAGCAGCGTCTCCTGGGCCGACGCCGCCGTGATACCCGTCGCGTGCGGAACCGCGTACGACGCGCTGCATGATCTGGGCCTAGCAGCCGGAGCCACCCTGCTGGTGCTCGGCGCGGGCGGCGGAGTCGGAACGAGCACTCTCGCCTTGGCCCGGGCGCGCGGTATCACCGTGCTCGGCGTCGCCAGCGAATCCAAGCAGGCGGCCGTCGAGGCAACCGGATCGCTGTGGGTGGACTCGGGTGATCTGTGGGCAAACGCCGTTGCCGCCCTAGCGCCCAGCGGCGTTGACGGCGTCTTCGACCTGGTCGGCGGCGAGACTCTGCAACAAGGTGCTGCGCTGCGGCGACCGGGCGCCCCGCTCATCAGCGTCGCCGATCCCGTTGCTGCCACCGCACTCGGCGGCAGCGGAGTCGAGCGTCGACGCACCACCGCAGTGTTCTCCGCGGTCGCCGAGTTGGTGGCAGACGGTTCCCTCGACCCGGCCGTCGGGCAGTGTTTTTCCTTCGAGCAGGCCGGCTCCGCCCTTGCCGGTGTGGAGAGTGGGCACAGCGCGGGCAAAGTGGTGATCGAGTTCGATCAATAGCGAGAGGGGTGGCGGTGGGACGCAGGGGCTCGTGGGCGATAGCGGCCGCCACGATCGTCATGTTCGTTCTCTCGTCGTGCGGCGCGATCGGCACCGGGAGTTCTGTACCTGGTAGCCCCACCACGACCGAACTCGAGCAGTTGCTCAGCCAAGTCGCCGTGGTCGATCAACGCCCCCATCCCGGCGGATACGAGCGTGGCTGCAAGAGCGGGCAGGCGTGCGTTTTCGGTCCGGCGTGGTCCGACGATCAGGACGCCCCGATGGGTCACGACGGTTGCGACACCCGTAACAATGTTCTGGCCCAAGACCTTTCGGAAACAACGTTCAAACCTGGAACCCAGGACTGCGTCGTACTGTCCGGCATGATGACGGACCCGTACTCCGGTGATCGAATCGAGTTCGATCGCGGCCAGGCCAATGCAGTCCAGATCGATCACGTCTATCCCCTTGCCGCGGCTTGGGATTTCGGCGCGAATACGTGGCCACTGAGTGTGCGCATGCGGTTCGCCAACGACACCGAGCTGAATCTGATGGCGGTCAAGGGCAGCGAGAATCAGTCGAAAGGTGACAGCACACCCGGGCAGTGGCTCCCGCCCAATCCTGCCTACCACTGCTTTTACGCCTGGAAGTACCTGAACGTAGCCGTCTCGTACGGGCTGCCGATCAGCCGAGCCGACTTCGCAGCACTCACCGAACTCGAAGCAGCACGCTGCTGACCTACTTCACCGTGAACGATCGTGTGTGCCAACCCGTTGCACCACCGGGAATGGGCGGAGTCCGTTCCTCGACCTGAACGTTCCCGTCCAGATCGGTGGCCCGGACCTGCACGGTGTGCAACCCCGGCGTCGCGTCCCACATCCACGACCACTGACGCCACGTGTCGATCGAATACTCCTGGGCGAGCGTTGCCGGTTGCCACGGCCCGTTGTCGACCCGAAGCTCCACCGTCTTGATGCCGCGGTGCTGGGCCCACGCTGTTCCCGCCATCTGAACCTGACCGGCATTGACGGGTGCCAACGACGCCGGCACTTCGATCCGCGACGCAGTCTTGATCGGCGCCTGCGCGCCCCATCCTCGTTGCGTCCAATAGGCGTCCACCTGGTCGAACCTGGTCAGTTCCCACTCGGTGACCCACTTTGTCGCGGAGACGAATCCGTACAGCCCTGGCACAACCTGACGGACCGGATAGCCGTGTTCGAACGGCAGCGGCTCCCCGTTCATCGCGACGGCCAGCATCGCGTCGCGGCCGTCGGTCACCACGGCAACCGGGGTTCCGACGGTGAATCCGTCAACGCTGGTCGAGAGCAGCATGTCGGCGTCCGGGTGCACACCCACCTCCTCGAGGATGTCCTTCATCGGGTACCCGATCCAGGTGGCGTTGCCCGCGAGATTGCCACCCACCTCGTTGGACACGCACGTCAAGGTGACAACCCGTTCGATCGGTGTCCGGGCAACCAAATCGTCGAACGACAAGGTCATCTCGCGGTCCACCATGCCGTGAATACGCAGCTCCCACGAGTCCGTCGTGAGCTGCGGGACAAGAAGCGCCGTGTCGATCCGATAGAAATCGTCATTGGGAGTGATGTACGTCGACGCACCGGCAACACCGATGTTCGCGGCGGCCGGAATCGGTGGCGCCGCTGAGGCAGCAGTCGGAACCACGAAGTCCGCGCGGTTCGCAGACGCCCCGGCGATGCGCTGCCCCACGAACTTTCCGGCAGCACCGGCAGCGGCGGCGACGGCAAACGCAACCCCGGCCAGCATCAGGAACTGCCGACGCGGCAGCCATGTGTCGGGGACTCCGGGAGCGGGCGCCACATCGAGTTGCCCGATCAGCAGTCGCAGCGTGACGACGCCGGCAACAACACCGATGATCGTGGGGAACGCGTACATCGCATCAGCCGTCGGCCGGTTCAACGCGGCGTAGACACCCACTAGTCCGAGGGCAACCAGGATGGCACTGCCGAAGGGGCGTCTACGGCGCTCGAGGAGACCCGCGAGTGCGCCGAGCAAGGCGATCAGGATCGACATTCCGATGAAGAGCGCGGGTTTGTCGTTGGTCCCGAAGGTGTCGATCGCGAACTCGCGTGCCCACGCGGGAGTCCGGTCCACCGTGGTGGAACCGACGGCATAGAACGGCGAGGAGTCCGGGTTGATCAGCAGGGCAACCAGCTGTCCTACCCCCAGAACCACCGCTGCGGCAAGTACGCCGGAGATGGCACGGGCCACCAACCTGCGACGCGGCCGCGACTGAGCTGCCGGGTGTTCCTCGATGCTGTGAGTGACCATGTGCGTCTCGGTTCTGCTCGGTGCGAGTGGTTCTGGGGATCGGTTACCTCGTATTCGGAACCGATCCCTGCGTGGATGGGTCTGATCACTGCCCTGAAGTTCACGGTAGCCCGGATTAGAGTTGACGCCATGACTGTCGACCTCAACAAGGACACGCTGCTGTGCATGTCGCTATCCGGACGACCGAGCAACATCGGCACCAGATTCCACAACTATCTGTACGAGGAATTGGGCCTCAACTTCGTCTACAAGGCGTTCACCACCACTGATGTTCCCGCAGCGGTCGCAGGTATCCGCGCGCTCGGCATCCGCGGCTGCGGGGTGTCGATGCCGTTCAAGGAGCAGGTGATCGCTCATGTCGACGTCATGCACGACAGCGCGTCCGCAATCGACTCCGTCAACACCATCGTCAACGAGGACGGCGTCCTGCACGCCTACAACACCGACTACCAGGCGGTGGCAAACCTGTTGCGCGAGAACAACGTAGACACGTCACTCTCGGTGGCGGTCGCCGGTAGCGGCGGCATGGCCAAAGCCGTCGTCGCAGCGGTGCGTGACACCGGTTTCACCGACGTCACGGTGGTGGCACGCAACAAAGCGGCCGGCGACGCACTGGCCACGCAGTACGGATTCTCGTGGCGGGAAGACCTCGACGATCTGCGCCCCGGCGTTCTGATCAATGCCACGCCGATCGGGATGGCAGGCGGCCCCGAATCCGATGCACTGTCGTTCCCGGACGTCGTGGTGCGCGGCGCGGAGGTCGTTTTCGACGTAGTGGCGATGCCGGCGCACACTCCACTGATCGCCTTGGCCGAAGAACTCGGCAAGACGGTGATCACGGGCGCCTCGGTTATCGCGCTCCAAGCTGCCGAGCAGTTTGCCCTGTACACCGGGGTGCGTCCCAGCGCCGAACAGATCCAACGCGCCTCGGAATACTCGCGAGCGTGACAAACTCGACAGTATGAACGACACCGGGGAGAGCCCTCCTGTGCAACTCGCTCGGAACTTCAACGAGTTACTGCAAGAACTACGGGTTGCTCTCTCCGGTGTTCAGATCTTGTTCGCGTTTCTGCTCGCCGTGGCCTTCACCGAGCGCTACGAGGAGTCTTCGGTCTACATCAAGACCATTCACCTGGTGACGGTCATGCTGGTTGCCATTTCCTTCGGTCTCCTCATGGCACCGGCAGTGTGGCATCGAGTCCTGTTTCGCCGCGGATACCGGGAGCGCATCTTGGCGATCTCCAATCGATTCGCCTTGTGCGGCACCGGTTTTCTCGCGGCGTCCATGACCGGCACCGTGCTCCTGATCGCCGAGATCGCGATGGGCGGCATCGGCGCAAAGATTCTGGCCGCCTGCGCCGCCGTCATGTTCACCACGCTCTGGTTCGCCGTCCCCGCACTGATCAAACGCGACGACAGCTGAGAACTACTCTCCGGTGGCCACCGGACGCGAGCCGTCGTTGGACCACTGCGACCACGAACCGGGGAAAAGGGCCGCGTCGTAGCCCGCTATCGCCAAAGCCGCAATCTGATGCGCCGCAGTCACTCCCGATCCGCAATACACGGCAAAGCGATCCCCGTCGCCCGCTGCGGAGAACCGCTCGCGCAGGGTGACGGTGCCCGCAAACTTTCCTTGTCCATCGATGTTCTCACCGGTAGGCGCACTCACCGCACCCGGAATGTGCCCGGCCACTGGGTCAATCGGTTCGACCTCACCGCGGTACCGCTCACCGGCTCGCGCGTCGAGAAGTACACCACCGCTCGCCGACCATCCCGCCGCCTCGTCGATGTCGACAACCGGCATATGTCCGGCCTCTAGCGTCACGTTTCCCTCGGCGACTCCCGCACCGGCACCCACCGCAACCGGAAAATCGGCTGCTTCCCAGGCTTGCAACCCACCGTCGAGTAGACGGACATCAGTGAGCCCGGCCCAACGTAACAACCACCACCCGCGCGCCGCGGCAGTGTTGCCCGTGGCGTCGTACAAGACCACCGAATCTCCGTCGTCGATTCCCCATCGACGTGCTGCTACCTGGAGATTTTCGATGGTGGGCAACGGGTGGCGTCCCGCTTCCTTCGACGCCGGAGCGGCCAGCTCGCCATCGAGGTCGACGAATACTGCTCCGGCGATGTGACCCGACTGGAAGTGCTCGGCTCCGTGGGGATCACCCAGCGCCCACCGAACGTCGAGCAGGACCGGCGGGGTGCCCGCCTCGATGAGGGAAACCAGTTCAGCGGCGTCGACAAGTACGGGTGCAGTCATGTCTCTCATACTTGCACGATCGACTCAGGCAATACCGAAGAAAGCCCCGAGCCCGACAAGTAGGACTCCGCTCACCACGTCGATGCGCTTTCCGACACCAGGCCGCCGCAGCTTACGTCCGGCGCCGGCCGCGAGCACCACCACCACTGCCCACCACAGTGCAGCGGCAACCACTGTGGCGCCGGCCAACGTCAGAGTACGCAGGCCGGCGCCCTGACCTGGTTCGACGAACTGCGGAAGCAAGCCGAGAAAGAACAGCAGAGCCTTGGGGTTCAGGAGGTTGGACAGGAACCCGTAGCGGAATGCCCGCAGTGGCGGGGTCGGTTCCGACACGGCCGTGATCGTGTCGCCGGCACTTCGGGCTTTGAACGCACTACGAATCGCGGAAATACCCAACCAGGTCAGGTACGCCGCTCCGGCATAGGTGAGGGCCGAGAGCAGCTGCGGACGAGTCGCGACGAGAGCCGACAAACCGAGCGACGCGGCAGCGGTATGGACAACCAATCCTGTGATCACGCCCGCTGCGACCACGGCACCGGTCCGACGATCTGCCAACGAATGGCGCAAGATCAGGACAAAATCCGGTCCAGGTGTGAACAGGACGATAGAAAGTAGGGAGCCAAAAGCAAGCCACTGAGTGGTACTCATCGTAATGGGCTCATTGGATTTGCCTCATGCGCTTCATAGATGGAGTGTGCAACTGGATCCGGGAAGTTCAAAACCACTCCGGATAGAATCCGGAAGATGATGAAGAATGATTCTCTGGATTCGGTGGACTGGAAGATTCTGACCGAATTACAGAAAGATGCGTCGATCACCAACAAGGTTCTGGCCGACCGGGTGGGCCTGGCGACGTCGTCGTGCCACGAACGTGTGCGCCGGTTGCGGACAAACGGGACGATCAGCGGAATCCACGCTGTTGTCGACCCGGCTGCCGTCGGCCGGTCGATGCAGGCGATCATCGCCGTGCAACTGCGTCCGCACCGCCGTGACCTTGTCGACCGCTTCACCGCCGATGTGCTCGCCCTTCCGGAAACGCTTGCGCTGTTCAATGTCTCGGGGCCGGAAGACTTCTTTCTCCACGTCGCCGTGCGGGACAGCGCCCATCTGCAGAAGGTATTGATCGACCACCTGGCAGCCCATCCGGAGGTGTGGCATGCGCAGACTCACCTCATCTACGGCAAGGCGGTCACAGCGCCCATCCGACCGGATCACTGAGAACAACTGCTCCTGCGTCGGGCAGAATCACTGACCATGTCGGACTCCCCACCTACCACCGAACCGGAAGCCACCGAAAGCAACGCACAGCCCATCAGCGCGGGAATCGTGACAGCGCTCGTGGGATTCACCAGTTCATTTGCGGTAGTCCTCACCGGCCTGAGTGCCGTGGGCGCCGACGCCACCGAGGCCGCGTCGGGTCTGTTGGTTCTCTGTGTGACTCAAGCGCTGGGCATGCTGTGGCTTTCCTGCCGGTACAAGATTCCGATCACCCTGGCCTGGTCGACTCCGGGCGCGGCACTGCTGGCCGGCGCCGGCGCGGTGCACGGTGGTTGGCCGGCCGCGGTCGGCGCGTTTGTCGTGGTCGGAATTGCTATCGTTCTGACGGGGCTGTGGCCGACGCTGGGCAAGATCATCGCGGCGATCCCGAATCCGCTGGCGCAGGCGATGCTGGCCGGAGTTCTCCTCCCCCTGTGCCTGGCGCCGATATTCGCGGTCCGCGACGCACCGCTGGCGGTAGCGCCGGTCATCGTGGTCTGGCTTGCGGCACAACGGTTCTCCAAGCGGTGGGCCGTTCCGCTGGCATTTCTGACCGCAGCCGTGGTGATCTGCATCAGCCTGACGACCACCGACAACAACACTCTCGACGTCGGTGCGATGATTCCTCGCGTCGATCTCACCATGCCGTCGTGGTCGTGGCAGGCAATGGTCGGAATTGCGATTCCGCTGTACATCGTCACGATGGCGTCGCAGAACATTCCCGGTGTGGCGGTGATGAATTCGTTCGGATACACCGTTCCGTGGCGACCGTCCATGATCGTGACCGGCCTCGGCACCGTTCTGGGAGCCCCCGCCGGCGGGCATGCAATCAACCTCGCCGCGATCAGCGCGGCCCTCGCGGCAGCGCCAACGGCGCACCCAGATCCGAAGCGGCGGTGGATCGCGGCGAGCACCGCCGGTTGGGCCTATCTGGTATTGGCCGCAGGTTCTGCCGCCGTCGCGGCGCTGGTTGTCTCGGCGCCGGCCGGTGTAGTGGAAACCGTTGCCGGGCTTGCACTCTTGGCAACACTGGCAGCATCGTTGACCGCTGCGCTCAGCGACGCCACCGAACGTGAAGGTGCTGTGGTCACCTTTCTCATCGCCGCGTCCGGCGTCAGTGTTCTCGGAATCGGATCGGCATTCTGGGCATTGCTCGTCGGCTTGATCGTGCGGACCGCGCTCACGAGTGGTCCACTGACCTCGCTAAGGTCAAGATCGTGAGCGCAGCAGATACCGTCATCTCGATCGAAGAGTTTCCCGTCCGCTGGCCGGTACCCACCCGCTGGGACGACAACGACCACTACGGCCACGTCAACAACGTGACCTACTACTCGTACTTCGACACGGCGGTGAACGCGTGGCTCATGTCCGCCACCGGCGTCGACATCCGCACGCTGCCGGCCATCGGGGTTGTGGCGGAGACGTCGTGCCGATACCTGAGTGAACTCACGTTCCCCGAACAGTTGCAGGTCGGCATCTCGGTCGAGAAGTTGGGTACCAAGAGCATCGTGTACTCGCTCGCGATCTTCCACGAGAACGCCGACGGAACCTGGGTCGCCGCCGCGACGGGACGGTTTGTCCACGTCTACGTCGACGCCGTCAGCCGCACATCGGTGGCGATACCGGCCGCGATCAAAGACGCAGCCGGCTCGCTCCTGAGCGCTTAGTTCAGCCCCAGTTTCTCGGCGGTCGATACTGCGCGCTCAACGATGCCATCGATCATTGTCACGGTCGGGCCTCCGTGCTCAGCCTTGTTACGGGGGTCGTCGAGGATGCGTCGCAGTACCCCTTCGGCGATGATCGACAGCTTCCACAACGCCAGAACGTGCCAGTAGCCGACGGCCGACACGTCACGGCCGGTGGCGGCAACGTATGCGTCGACCAGTTCGTCCCGACTCGGGAAGCCCTCGAGCGTCGACGCCATGAACGGCCCTGCCACCTTGTCGCCGGCTTCGGGCCAATACGCCAGTAGCGCGCCAAGATCCGCAAGCGGATCGCCCAACGTACACAGTTCCCAGTCCACCACCGCCAGCACCCGGCCCTCGGCCGGATCGGTGATGATGTTGTTGAGATGGAAATCGCCGTGGACGAGGCTGACTTCGGTCTGTTCGGGAATGTTCCGCTGCAGAATGTCCGCGAGCCGTTCCACGTCGGGGATGTCTCGGGTCTTCGACTTCTCCCACTGCGCTGACCATCTCTTGAGCTGCCGCTCGGCAAACGGTTTACGACTGGCAAGGTCCTCGAGGCCGGTTTCCTCGAGGTCGACGCCGTGGATGGTGGCGAGCGCCTTGGGCAACGCCAACCCGACGTTTCGTCGCTGCTCTACCGTCAACTTCTGCGCGACCGGCACACCGTCGATGACAACCCCGTCGACGTAACTCATGAGAACCAGCGGGGCGTCCGTCACAGCCGGATCCTCGGTGATACCGATGATTTTGGGCACCGGGACGGCCGTACCCTGCAGCGACGACAGGATGCGATGCTCCCGCACTACGTCATGTGCCGATGCCAACAAGGTGCCGAGCGGGGGCCTGCGCAGTACCCACCGCGCACCTCCGGCATCGGTCACGGCATACGTGAGGTTGGATTGACCGTTGCCGATCCTCTCGAAAGTCAGTGGTGTGGTGGCGCCGACGCCCAGCTCGGCGATCCACCCTGAAACAGCATCTTCGTTCAGTCCGACTGCGTTCACCGCACCGATGCTAGCCGTAGAAATCGCGAAGGCGGGTGGTTCCGACACCATTGTTACCCACCGGTTCGGAAACGGTGACCGTCTCTCCCTCATCGAAACCCACCAGCACTTGCGGATTCTGCTACTTGCGGATTCTGCGCCGAAGGGGATGCTGGGAAGTACAGCATCACAAAAACTCAATATCACATCGGGATTGCTCGACATCGCCCACAAGGCGCGTCGGGCATGAGCAGAAACCGAGGTGAACTCACGATGATCGGCAACCTCGATTATCCAGTCCAACTCATTCAGCCAGACGGCGCGCGGGTGTGCCGACCGGAATACGACCGTCTGATCGCAGATCTGGAGCGAGACGATTATCTCTCGCTGTATCGCGATCTCGTGATCAGTCGCCGAATCGACACCACCGCGGTCACACTTCAACGCCAAGGCGAAGTCGGTTTATGGGCACCACTTTCAGGCCAGGAAGCCGCGCAGGTCGGATCAGCCCGTGCGCTGGAGCCTGACGATTTTGCCTTCATCTCGTACCGCGAGCACGCCGTTGCCTACTGCCGCGGGGTTCCGCCCCACGCCCTGACCGTCCTGTGGCGCGGGTGCGCCCATTCGGCCTGGGACCCAGAACAATTCAACGTGACCAACCCGGCGATTGTTGTCGGCTCCCAGGGACTTCACGCAACGGGCTACGCACTGGGCGCCCACCTCGACGGCGCAGAAATCGCGACCATCGCCTATTTTGGCGACGGCGCCACCAGCCAGGGCGATATCGCCGAAGCACTGGGATTTGCCGCCAGCTTCCGCGCCGGAGTTGTCTTCTTCTGCCAGAACAATCAGTGGGCGATCAGTGAACCGGTCTCACTACAGTCCCGCACGCCGATCTCGCACCGCGCCGAAGGCTACGGCATGCCGTCGTATCGCGTCGACGGAAATGACGTACTCGCAGTCCTGGCAGTCACTCGGAAGGCTCTCGCCCACGCCCGTGAGGGCAGCGGGCCATCATTCATCGAGGCAATTACGTGCCGCATGGGCCCGCACACCACCTCCGACGACCCCTCGAGGTACCGCTCCGACACCGATATGGCGCAGTGGCGGGCCCGCGATCCGCTCGAGCGCATGAGGTTGTTTCTCACCTCCCGCGGATTCCTCGACGACGAGGGTGCCGCCGAGACTGCTGCCGCTGCCGACGACGTCGCGAATGGAGTACGCCGCGCCACAATCGGTTTCACAGATCCACCGTCCTCGGCACTGTTCGATCACGTCTACACCGGCCCCCACCCGTTGATCGAACACGAACGTGCGCAGCACCAGGAGTATCTCGCAAGTTTCGACGATCAGGAGGCCATGTCATGACGATCGTCAATCTCGTGACCGCGCTCAACACCGGACTTCGACGCTCACTCGAGCAAGACCCCCACGTCGTAATCCTCGGCGAAGATGTCGGCCGTCTCGGCGGCGTTTTCCGGGTCACCGATGCACTGCAGAAAGATTTTGGCGAGAACCGGGTCATGGACATGCCACTGGCCGAATCCGGAATCGTCGGAACAGCTTTCGGCCTGGCGCTGCGCGGCTATCGGCCCGTGTGCGAAATCCAGTTCGACGGCTTTGTCTACCCGGCCTTCGACCAGATCGTCTCTCAGGTCGCGAAAATCCATTACCGCACCCAGGGACGAGTACGCGCACCCATCACGATTCGCATTCCCAGCGGCGGCGGAATCGGTGCCGTGGAACATCATTCGGAATCACCGGAGGCCTACTTCGCCCACACTGCGGGACTGCGGGTTGTGTACCCGAGCAATCCGGCCGACGGTTTCCACATGATCCGCCAGGCCGTCGAGTGTGACGATCCGGTGATATTCCTCGAGCCGAAGCGGCGCTACTGGGACTCCGCGGAGGTCGATTTCGACGCGGAACCGTCACTGCCACTGCACAGTGCGCGGGTTGTCCGCCCGGGCAGCGATGCCACTGTTGTCGCCTACGGATCGATGGTCGCGACAGCCCTGGAAGCTGCGGACATCGCCGAGAACGAAGGCAATCACCTCGAAGTGATCGACCTTCGGTCGCTCTCCCCGGTCGACTTCGACACGGTGGACTCGTCGCTGCGGCGGACCGGACGACTTGTCATCGTCCACGAGGCACCGATGTTTCTCGGGATGGGAGCCGAAATCGCCGCGCATGCCGCCCACGAGTGCTTTTACGACCTCAAGGCTCCCGTCCGCCGCGTGACCGGTTTCGACATTCCCTATCCCCCAGCCAAACTCGAATCGTTCCACCTACCCGACGCTGATCGAATCCTCGATGCACTCGATGACGTGTTGGCATCATGACCACCGCAGAGTTCCGGCTTCCCGACCTCGGTGAGGGCCTTACGAGCGCCGAACTGGTGTCGTGGCATGTTGATGTCGGCGAGCACGTGAGCATCGATCAGGTGATTGCCGACGTCGAAACGGCCAAGGCGCAAGTCGAACTTCCGTCGCCCTACACCGGAGTGGTCGCCGAACTCCTTGCCGAACCCGGTGCCACCGTGCCAGTGGGGGCACCGATCATCCGCATCGAAAGTACGGACCCTGTTGGTGCTGATGCGTCTGCTCCGCCCGTCCTGGTCGGCTATGGACCGCAAACGGCGCATGCAAGTCGCCGACGCAGAAAAGGTTCTCCGGAATCGGCCCAGCACAAGCAGATGGCACGGGCGATGACCGCCAGTGCCCGCGCACCCCAGGCAACGGTGTTCGTCACGATCGACGTCACCGCGTCGATGGAACTACTCGACACACTGCGCAATTGCGCAGACTTCGAGAACTGTTCGGTCACACCGTTGACGCTTGCCGCCAAATCCCTGGTGACCGCCATCGCGTCTTACCCCGGCGTCAATGCGACGTGGGACGACACGGCCGAATGCAGTGTTGTCCATCCACACGTGAATCTGGGGATTGCGGTGGCATCGGATAGCGGCCTCGTGGTTCCCAACATCAAAGACGCAGGCAGCCTGACCCTGCGAGAGGTTGCACTCCGCATCACCGAACTGACGTCGACGGCCCGCGCCGGCCGTACCGACATCGCGCATCTCACCGGTGGCACGATCACGATCACCAATGTCGGGGTGGTCGGCGTCGACGGCGGTGTTGCGCTGCTCAATCCCGGCGAGGCCGCCATCCTTGCTCTGGGCAGCGTGAACGAACGACCGTGGGTTCGCTGCGGACAGATCACCATTCGGCAGGTTGTGACACTCTCACTGACATTCGACCATCGCGCGCTGGACGGGCAACAGGCGTCGCAGTTTCTCACGCTCGTGGCGTCGATGCTCGCCGACCCGGCCGTCCTTCTCGCCCATCTGTGATGCACCCGTCGCCCTGGCAGACTGTCACGGTGAGCATCGCCCCCGACCCCACTCTGATTCGCGCACGCGCCGGCATTTTTGGCATCTTCGGTATCAACGGCTTCTTGCTCGCCATGTGGGTGGTGCACATCCCGTCGATCGAGCATCGCGTCGGCATCAGCCACTCCACACTCAGTTCGCTGCTTCTCCTGCTCGCCGTCGGCGCCATTGCCGGCATGCAACTCAGTGGCCCGCTCGCCGACCGCTTCGGGAGCCGAAAGATGGTCCTCCTGGCGGGAACGGCTTTGTCCGCGGCCGTGCTCGGTCCGGGGTTTGCCACCAACGCGTGGCAATTGGGCGCCGCACTGGTGGCCTTCGGTTTTGCCAACGGCGCTTTGGACGTCTCGATGAATTCCCAAGCCGTCGAGGCAGAACAGCTGTACCGGCGGCCGATCATGTCCGCGTTCCACGGCATGTTCTCCGTTGGTGGAGTGGTGGGTTCGGTTGTCGGCGCCGCCACACTGAAACTCGACGTCGCACCATCGGTTACCCTGACCGCCGCGTCGTTGGTCGGCTTCGTGGCCGTCGCGATCTGTTCCCGGCCACTGCTGCCACGCATCGAACACCACTCCGACCCCACCGCAGCGGAACAACCACACGGCCACTTCTCGGCCAAGGTGCTGGCGTTGGGCGCACTCGCGTTTGTCCTGATGCTCGCCGAAGGTGTGGCAAACGATTGGAGTGCACTGCAAGTCAAGGAAGGCCTTGGTGTCTCGGATGCCGTTGCAGCCCTGTCCTTCGGAGCTTTCTCCGCGATGATGACGATCGGCCGATTCACGGCAGATCGAATCAGTGCCGCACTCGGCCCCGTCGCGGTCGTTCGCTACGGCGCCATGATCTCCTCGGTAGGAATGTTGACGGTGGTGTTGTCTGGGTGGCTTCCGCTCACCCTCTTCGGCTGGGCGCTCTTCGGCGCCGGACTTTCCGGTTGCATCCCACAGATCTTCACGACCGCAGGCAACCTGGGCTCAGGATCGGCTGGTACCAACATGTCTCGCGTCGTGGGATTGGGCTATATCGGGTTTCTTGCCGGCCCCGCCACGATCGGCTGGGCGACGCAGATTGTGCCACTCACCACAGCAATGCTCATCCCACTTGTCTGCGTGCTGGTCGCAGCACTGTTCGCCGGTGTCGTTCGTCGCGATTCTTCGACCACCCACCGAGATCACAGCTGATCCTCACGCTTGTCACAGACAAAGCAGGGATGCTGGACATGTGACCGTCTCGACCTCCGCCCCGCACTCCCCGTCCGCTACAACCCGCTTCCTCGCCCTTGCCGCACTGTGTGCCGCGGCGCTCGGTGTTCTGTACTTTCTCCGACCTGATTCGCCGACGGTCACTGTTCCGGATTCCTTGAGATCCATTGCCGAGCAGATCGTCGTCTTCGTCGACGTCACTGCGGTATTGACGGTCACCGCGGCTCTCGCCGCGGTTTCGATGATCCGCACCTTGCCTTACGGTATCGGCGCCATACTCATGCTCGGAGTGGGCGCAAACCTGACCAGTGCCGCACTGGGTTCATGGCTCACGGATGCGCCGACGGCGTTGCTTCCCAGTGGACATGTCGTTGCGGCGGCAGCCCTGTACGGCTCGGCAGTTCTGATCTCGGCGCCGCGGTGGCGACCCGTCATTGTCGGACTGGGCATCTCCGGAGTTGCCGTGGTCGCGGTCAGTGTGGTCGCCACCGAAATGAGCGGAATTTTCGGCGTGGTTGCGGGTCTTCTGGTCGCGGCGGCCTGGGGTTGTGTAGCAGCCATTCTGATGGAGCACTCGCCCGTCGCCGCGAAACGTGAAGCGGCACGCCCGGATACGGCAGCCATTGCATTCTCCCGGGATCGGAGCATTCAGCTCTGACGCCAAAAGGCACCTACTCGCGATTGCGAGTAGGTGCCTTTTTCGTGCAGGGTCTTCCAGGTTACAGAGCCTTGAGCTCTTCCGTGACCTCGGCGACGGACTTCTTCGCGTCACCGAAGAGCATCGAGGTGCCCTCGGCGAAGAACAGCGGGTTGTCGATGCCGGCGAAGCCGGAGTTCATCGAACGCTTGAGCACGATCACGGACTTCGACTGATCGACGTTCAGGATCGGCATCCCGTGAATCGGCGAGTTCGGATCGTTGCGTGCCGACGGGTTGGTGACATCGTTCGCGCCGATCACCAGTGTGACGTCGGTGCGGGAGAACTCGTCGTTGATGTCGTCCATTTCCTTCATCGCGTCGTACGAGACATCCGCCTCGGCGAGAAGAACATTCATGTGACCGGGCATGCGACCGGCAACGGGATGGATCGCGTACTTGACCTCGACGCCCTTCGACTCGAGCAACTTCGCCATGTCCTTGACAGCGTGCTGAGCCTGCGCCACAGCCAAACCGTAACCGGGAACCACGATCACCTGATTGGCGTACGCCATCTGGATAGCGGCATCGGCTGCCGAGGTGGCCTTCGCGGTGCGCACGACACCGTCGGAGGATGCGGCTTCTCCGCCGCCGCCACCGAAGCCGCCGGCAACGATCGCCGGGATGGACCGGTTCATGGCCTTCGCCATGAGGTTGGTCAAGATGGTGCCCGAGGCGCCGACGATCATGCCGGCCACGATCATGGCCTGGTTGTCGAGCGCCAAACCTGCTGCGGCAGCAGAGAGACCGGTCAGTGCGTTGAGCAGTGAGATCACGACGGGCATGTCGGCGCCGCCGATCGGCAGCACCACCATCAGCCCGAGGATGCCCGAGAGCACGAGGACACCGACGATCCAGAGCGAGCTGGTGGGGCCTTCCGGGGAGATCGCCTTGATACCGATGATCACCGAGAACGCAACAGCCGCGATCAGCAGCAGCGCGTTCAGCGGCTGCTGCAGCTTGCCGATGCCGATCGGGCGACCCGGCAGGGTTTCCTGCAACTTGAGGAACGCGATCACGCTGCCCCAGAAGGAGATCGAACCGATCACCGCAGCGCAGAGGGATGCGATGACGATGTGCACCGTCGGGGACTCACCGTGCTTGAACGCGGTGAAACCGTCCGAGTCGAGGAATTCCGCGTACGCGATCAACGCGACGGTACCGCCGCCGACACCGTTGAACAGTGCCACCAACTGCGGCATGGCCGTCATCTTCGTGCGCAGCGCCGGCGGAACACCGAGCACGACACCGATGATCAGACCGGCTGCGATGAGGATCCAGTTCCCCATCTCCGCGTCGCGGATGGAGATCAGGGTTGCGATGACGGCGATGAGCATGCCGACTGCGGCGATCTGGTTGCCGCGCACCGCGGTCTTCGGGCCGGTAAGACCCATGAGACCGTAGATGAACATCGAGAACGCGAGAATGTACAAACCATTGACCAGGTATTCCATTACTGGTCACCATCCTTCGAAACAGCCTTGGCTGCGGGCTTGGCCTTGAACATCGCCAGCATGCGGTCCGTGACCACAAAGCCACCGACAACGTTGACCGTTCCGAAGACAAGTGCGACAAACAAGATGATCTGCAATCCGATGGACGGGTCGTGCACCTTGCCCAGAACCACGAGCGCGCCGAGGACGACGATGCCGTGGATGGCGTTGGTACCCGACATCAGCGGGGTGTGCAGAGTGTTCGGGACCTTCGAGATCACCGCGAAACCGACGAACCCGGACAACACCAGGATCGCGATATTCGACAACAACGATGTGTACATCAGGCGCCCTTCTCTTCACGGGTGACGCACGCACCGGCCAGAACCTCGTCGGAGAAATCGGGTGCCAAAGCCCCATCGACCAACATCAGTTCGATCAGCGCGGAAATATTCTTCGAGTACAACTCCGAGGCATGCTCGGGCATCGACGCCGGCAAATTCAGCGGCGAGCAAATCGTGACGCCATGCTTGACGACGGTCTGGCCGGGCTCGGTCAACTCACAGTTGCCGCCCGTCTCACCGGCGAGGTCCACGACAACGCTGCCGGGCTTCATGCCCTCCACAGCAGCTGCGGTCACCAAACGCGGAGCGGGACGACCCGGAACCAGCGCCGTGGTGATCACGACGTCGAATCCCTTGATGGCGTCTTCGAGTGCCTGCTGCTGCTTCGCGCGCTCGCCGTCGGTGAGCTCACGGGCGTATCCGCCCTCACCGGCTGCGTCGATACCGAGATCAAGCCACTGAGCGCCCACCGAGCGCACCTGATCGGCTACCTCCGGTCGCACGTCGTAGCCGGTGGCGCGGCCACCGAGACGCTTGGCCGTGGCCAGCGCCTGCAACCCGGCAACACCGACACCGAGAACAAGCACCGTCGCGGGCTTGACCGTACCGGCGGCCGTGGTGAGCATCGGGAAGAATCGCGTCGACTCCGACGCCGCCAGCAACACAGCCTTGTAGCCGGACACGTTTGCCTGCGAGGACAGCGCGTCCATCACCTGCGCGCGGGAAATACGCGGAATTGCTTCCACCGCATATCCCTCGATCCCGGCAGCTTTGAGCTCCGCGATGCGATTGTCCGCGTTGCGCGGGTTCAGGAACCCGATCAACTTGGCTCCCGTACTGATCTTGCCGATCTCGTCCGACGACGGCGGCGCGACCTTGACGACAACGTCGGCGGTCCACGGATCGCCGATCTTCGCGCCGGCAGCGGTGTACAGCTCGTCCGGGATCAACGCGCCCAGACCGGCACCGGACTCGACTACGACGTCGACGCCCTTACCGATCAGAGCCGCCACGATCTTCGGCACCAACGCGACCCGACGCTCACCGTCACTCGACTCCCGAGGGACGCCGACCGACGGACGCACTTGTGCGCTCTTCGATGTTTCCATTTGTTCCATTACCTTCTGCGGTTGGTGGTTCGCCTGCTGCGATGAGCGGCGGCCAACTTGGGGTGAGCGGAAGATGACCCGCTTTTGGGTGAATGGTGACTGATACTAGCCAGACTTCTCCGCGGAAAGTGAACACGAATAACCACTTTCTTCATCTGAATCGAGTCCGAACAGTATCTTTGGCGATATGCGACTCATTATAATGTGAGCCCGATCACAGCTTGGGGTCGACTCATTCCACGATGTGAACAACAATCGAGGCATGAGGTCTCGATCGTGAAGCGTCGAAAAATCGCCGTAGCGCGGGTCTACGAAAACTCCGACGCGGAAAACACGGTGCGGCTGTTAGTGGACCGACTCTGGCCGCGTGGAGTGCGACGCGACGAGTTACGGTTCGACGATTGGGCGAAGGAACTGGCTCCGTCTACCGAACTACGAAAGTGGTACGGCCACGACACGACTCGCTTCGACGCGTTTGCCGCGCAGTATCGCGCAGAACTCGACGCCGTTCCAGTTCGCGAGTACATCGAGCGCGTCACACCCACAGCGGACGCGCGCCCCATCGTGCTGCTGACTGCGAGCAAGGACCTCGCCCACAGCCACGCGTCAGTGCTGGCCGACTATCTCCGCGCGATCGTGTAACGATTCCTCAACTATTCACATATTGGGATCGCAATTTATGCTTGACGAGTTTTCCCGTCGCAGTTCGAGGTAATTCGTCGGCGAAGTCGATGGACCGAGGCGCCTTGAAATGCGAAACGCGATCGCGCACGTACTTCAGCAATTCTTCGGCGACATCCGGCGAAGGTTCGATTCCGTCAACTAACTGAACGACGGCCTTGACCTGTTCACCCATCTCTTCGTCGGGAACTCCGATTACCGCGACGTCGAAAACTTTCGGATGCAGAGTCAGAACATTCTCCGACTCCTGCGGGTAGATATTGACGCCGCCAGAGATAATGGTGAATGCGGCGCGATCGGTGAGATAGAGGAACCGATCGTGGTCGATGTACCCGAGGTCGCCACTCGTGGTCCAGGTCGGATGATCGGGGTGCTGCGCGGACGCAGTTTTCTCCGGATCGTTGTGATAGCGGAACGGCAGCGTCTCACGTTCCCAGAAGACTGTGCCGATCTCACCGACGGGAAGGTCCGCGCCGGAATCGTCACAGATATGGACAATCCCCATTACTCCGTCACGACCGACCGAACCCGGGTGCGACAAGGACTGCTCACTGTTGATGAATGTTGCGCCCGCGCCTTCCGTCGACGCGTAGTACTCGTTGATCACCGGGCCCCACCAGTCGATCATCGACGCCTTGACCTCCGGCGGGCACGGTGCCGCGGCATGAATGGCTACCTTCATGCTTGACACGTCGTATCCGAGTCGTGTCTCCTCGGGAAGTTTGAGCATCCGCACGAACATCGTCGGGACCCACTGACTGTGGGTGACGCCGTACTCGCCGATCAGAGACAGTGCCTTCTCGGCATCGAAGCTGTCCATCAAGATCACTGTGCCGCCTACCGAGTTGATGACTCCGCAAAACCGCAGCGGCGCAGCATGATAGATCGGTGCCGGGCACAAATAGACTGTGCTGGAATCGAATCCGTACATCGGCGCGAACACGGCGGTGAACGGATCCATCGTGACGTCGACTTCACCTTCCGGGAGATCTCCCTTGATCCCTTTGGGGCGGCCCGTTGTTCCCGAGGAGTACAGCATGTCCGTACCGCGAGGTTGCGAATCCAGCGGCGCGGTCGATTGTGCCGCAAGGGCCGCGTCGTAATCCCCGAATCCCGCGAGCTCGCCCCCGTACACCAATTTGTGGAGAACTCCGGGAGTCAGCGCCGGATCCGTCGGTACAGCGTGTGCCACCGAAGCGGAGGCGATCAGCACTTTCGCCTCACAATCATCGACGATGTACGCCGACTCCGGCGCCGTCAGGTGGCAGTTCACTGCGGTGATGTAGAAACCGGACCGCAGTGCGGCCCAATACACTTCGAATGCGCGCAAGTCGTTGTTCGATATGAGCGCAACGTGATCGCCAGGGCGCAACCCCAGCCCGCGCAAGTGCCGGGCGAGTGCGATCGACCGCTCGTCGAGTTCCTGGTACGTGATCGACTCGCCGGTCGACGGCCGGATGATCGCGGGCTTGTCCGGGGTGGAAGCAACAAAATTTCCAGGAAACACGTGCACTCCTCAATCAGCTTCTCGTCCGTCCACCCCGGTTTATCACAAGGCGGCGCGGTCCGATTCGATTTCGACGGAACGGCTTCATTGCCTCGGCGACCAAACTTTCTCGCCCTACAGTGGAAGGACAGTGCTTCTGCGAACCCCTGCGAACAACGGAGAAAAGTCATATGAGCGACTGGCCCCAGGAATCCGTCACCGATTTGTTGATCGAGCAATGGCAGGTCATCGACTCGCTTCTCTCCTCCCTCGACGGCGACGGCTGGTTCTCCCCCACCAATCTGCCCGGGTGGACAGTGCACGACGTCACCGCGCACCTGATCGGAACCGAATCACTACTCTCCGGAATCGAGCCACCGACCACCGGCGTCAACGTTCACGGGCTCCCCCACGTTCACAACGAGATCGGCGCTTTCAACGAGCAGTGGGTCGAGGGACTTCGACGGGTCCCGGCGCCGAAACTACTCGAGCGGTACCGCGAGATCACGTCTGCTCGCACCTCCATACTTCGCAATTTGAGCGAATCCGATTGGAATGCAGAGTCTTCCACTCCCGTCGGCCCGGCACCGTACGGCCGCTTCATGCGTATCCGGTTGTTCGACTGCTGGCTGCACGAGCTCGACATCCGCGACGCCGTCGGTGCTCCCGGCGACGAAGGTGGTCCGCGCGCCGAGATGGCGTTCAAGGAAATTTCGAGTTCTCTCGGATTTGTTGTCGGCAAACGCGGCAAGGCGCCGGACGGTTCTCGCATCACCTTCGATCTGAGCGGCCCGCTGGCCCGCGAACTACACATCGCCGTCGACGGTCGTGCGGCGCTGGTTCCCACCCTGGATGGGCCGCCCACCGTGACAGCCCGAATGAGCTCCCCACTCTTCACGCGACTTGCGTGCGGACGGGTCCACGCGGCTGATCATCTTGACGAGATCACGATCGAGGGCGACCACGCGCTCGGTAAACGAATCCTCGACAACCTTGCGTTCACGATCTGAGCCGCGTCGTCCGATGAGGCTGTTCCTGGCGTCGTACCGGTTCGGCGACCACCACACCCGGTTCGCGGAACTGGTCGGCCCTGGCGCTCGAATCGCCGTCATCGCGGCGGCCGCCGACGCGTGGCCTCCCGCCGCCCGAGCCTCTGCAGTCACCAGTGAACTGGCACCACTGCGCCGAGCGGGATATGACGCCGAGGAACTCGACGTTCGGGATTTTGCACGCTCGCCCCGCACGCTGGAGCAGACACTGCGGACGTTCGACGGCGTTTGGGTCCGCGGCGGCAACACGTTTGTCCTGCGCGCGCAGTTAGCGCGGACAGGAGCAGATGACGTGCTCGAACACCTTGTCCGCGATGGGGAACTTGTCTATGCGGGATACAGCGCCGGCGCCGCGGTGGCCACCCCGACCCTGATCGGGTTGGATGTCACCGATGACCCGTCGGATGTGCTGCCTACGTGCGGAATCGAGCCGGTGTGGACGGGCCTCGGACTCGTCGATTTCGCGATTGTTCCGCACGGCGGCGGTTCGGTTCTCGAGGATCCTGCGGCCACCGCAAAGACTGTTGCCGTACTTACGGCGGAAAAGATTCCGTTTCGGGTTCTGAGCGATCAGCAGGTTGTCGTTGTCGACGGCGGCGGCGAACCGTCCGTCATCTGACCACCTCGGTCGTCAGTTGCCCTTCAACCGTGCTCTGCAACAGGTGCCGGGTGAACGCTTTGTGACTGGCGATCGAGTCGCGCCCACGCGATTTCCCACCGCTTGACGGACACTTCGTCCGCATCTTCGAGCAGAGCGTCGAGAAGGAGCCGCGGGTTCTTGCGCCACGCGAGTTCTGCTGCGCGCACCTCGGCAGCGGAAAAGAGTCCGGACGCGGCAAGGTCGCGGATCCAATCGTCGATCTCGCCGCGGTGGATGCGGGCAATCGTCTCGTATCCGATGTGCTCATCGAGGAAGTCGTACGAGAATATTGCAGCCAGGTAACTGTTCGACTCACGCTGCCCGAAAATCATGTGCGTTCCTTCCTCGAAGTGTTCGACGACGATGTGACGACTATCCGTTGCCTAGGTGCACCCGAGAAGGTTTTCCGGTGAACCTGTAACGCTTCGTTTATCCCCGACGATGCACACGCTAACCCCCCGAAGCTTCGTTTGGGTTGCGCTCAGGAAAACGATGCCGTGTTAATGCCTATTCGAGACCTAGGGCTATCGCATCGGCGACATTGGTCCACATCGGGGGCAACTCGGCCTGACCTGCCATTTGCCCGTTTTTCAAGCGCCACAGAAGCAACACACCCGGCTGAGAAAAAATCTTTTTCAACTATCCCAACAGATGGGATAGTTACGGTAGCAAATCATGTGTATCGCCGTTTTCGAACACATCTTCCCACCGAGAATGCCTAGTACACAGCATATTTTTGCCACTCAATCGCCGTACACGATCCGCTTTGAACAGCCGTCCAATTTCGCGGGCAGCAATCGCAGAGAGATCGCGTCCAATGTTCCTGAAGCCACCAATCGCCCCGGTACCGTCGAGGGAACATCCCCTCACCGATACGGAGCCCACCCACAATGACCGACACAGTCGTACACAACGTCGACGAGAACCGCTTCGAGATCTACTCGGATAACGAACTCGCAGGTTTTGCGGAGTATTCCGAATCGAACGGGGTGCGCGACTTCCACCACACCGTCACCTACCCGCAGTTCCGTGGCCGCGGACTCGCCGCCGTTGTCGTGCGCGAAGCACTTGTGCAGACGCAGTCCGACGGTAAGAAGATTGTCCCGTCCTGCTCGTACGTCGAAAAGTTCGTCGCGCAGAATCCGGAGTTTCAGATCCTGGTGTAACTCGCTTGTTGCCTCGGGGATAACTGACCCCGGGGCCGAGTGAGCCGTCAAAAATCAGTCGCGGACCTGGCGCGTGTCGGGCAGTGTTGGTGAAAACACCAGTATGTTGCCCCGTCGCCAGGAAGGAACGTCCGTGACCGTCACACCCCGACTGCGACGCGCGGGCACGTCCAAGCAGATCCGCTACCTTCCTTTGGCTCTGATCAACCTCGCGACGCTGTTCTCTGCAACCGGCAACGGCATCGCCATTGTGGTCATCCCCTGGCTCGTTCTCGAGCGCACGGGGCGCGCCGCCGACGCGGCAATTGTTGCCGGCGCTGCTGCCGTGCCACTACTGATCGCGAGTTTGTTCTCCGGCACCCTCGTTGATCGATTCGGCCGACGACGCACGTCGATGGTGTCCGACGCGTTGTCCGCAGTGTCAGCCTCGGCAATTCCGATTTTCGCAGTCACGTCAGGCCTGAGTATTCCGGTGATCGCCGCTCTGGCTGCACTCGGTGCAACATTCGACCCGGCCGGTATGGCTGCGCGGGAATCGATGCTTCCTGCGGCAACGCGGGCAGCGGGATGGAAACTCGATAGAACCAACAGCCTGTACGAGGCAAACTACAACGTCGCGTATTTGATCGGTCCCGGGGTCGGCGGCGTCCTGATCGCCACGATCGGCGCGGTCAGCACGCTCTGGGTGACGGCGGCGGGATTTGTGCTTTCGATAGTCGTCGTTGCCTTCATCCGCCTGGCCGATGCCGGAACACCCGACCCCGACCGGCGTCCGGCATCCATCTGGCACGGCACTCTCGAGGGCTTGAAGTTCGTGTGGAACAACAAACTCCTGCGGACTCTGGCACTGGTCGACATGGCCGTCGTCGCTCTGTACATGCCGGTGGAAAGTGTTGTGTTTCCGGTGTATTTCACCGAACTCGATCAACCCGCACAGCTCGGGTCGGTGTTGATGGCGTTGGCAATCGGAGGAATTGTGGGCGCCTTGGCCTACGCCCCGCTCGCTCCGCTGATGTCCCGGCGACTGATCATGATCTGTGCAGTCGGCGTGCTCGGCGTTGCCATGCTGGCGATGTCCCTGCTCCCGCCGTTGTGGGTGATTCTGGTCCTGGCGGGCCTGCAAGGTCTCGTGTACGGCCCGGTCGGCCCGATAGCCAACTACGCCATGCAGACCCGTAGCCCCGAGCACATGCGCGGCCGGGTGGTCGGCGTGATGACGTCGACGGCCTACGCCGCCGGTCCACTCGGATACCTTGTTGTCGGTCCGCTTCTCGATCAACTCGGTATTGCATCCACCTTTGTGGCACTGTCGATTCCGATTGTCGTGATCGCGATCGTCTGCGCGGCGCTTCCGGTACTACGCGAACTCGATCACCCCTGACGCTATTTGAATCCCATCACCTCGTTGCCCCAGGCGATACGTAATACCTCGTCAGCGTCATGAACCAACGAGTCCGGCGAATCAATCAGCAGAGTGGATCGAGACTCCTCGTCGTACGGCGGCCAGTGTTTGGACCCGTCGAGCGCTGCCGGCACGGCATGCCGGGCAAACGCGAGCCACCGCCGTTGCATCCGACCCGCCACCTCCATCGCAGCCTTGCGCCCACCCAACCAGAAGGTCGGATCGACGTTCAGTGTTCCGAAATTGCCGAAGACATAGGGTAATTCGGTTGCGTGCCCGGCGCCGATGCGCGCCGCCTTGAGCATGGGGGTGGCATGGTCGAATCGATAGAGCCAGGTCGGTGAGTGCCGCGCATGCGCGTCGGCGATCCACAGTGTCGGCATCCGAAATGCAGCGTCACGCGAGAGTGCCAGCGCACCACTGGGTTTGGCATGATCAGGATAGGCGGACATGATCTCGGCCAGCCTCGTCGGCGAGATGTCCGGGTGGTCATCGGCCAGTGCCTGCAGCATCGCCTCCACCGACTGCGCACTCACCGGCATCAGCGGTGATTTCATGAACTTGAAAATCGACGCCTCGTCCTTGTTCGAGCCGATGATCAGTGGAATCCGGTGGGCATACCCCTTCTGGAAAGCGGCAACCGGGTAGTGCGGCACCAGATCTCGATCCACCACCGGCGCCATGGCAAGAGTTCCGGGAATGCGGGTCGGGATTTCGTTGACCAGTTCGTCACCGGCCTTGATGATCAGCTCGAGATCGGTACCGATCAATTCGCCGGCGTCGTCCGGAGCAATCGAAATAAGCTCGAGGAAACGGCTTGCCACCGAGCGAGCGCGTTCGCGGCCGTATACCGACGTCGCCGGTGGGCTTTGTGCGATCGCACGATGAAAGAGACCCTCCGCCGTGGGGCACGTCATCAGCGTCGTGATGGACCCGGCACCCGAAGACTCCCCGAAGACCGTCACCTCGCCCGGATCACCGCCAAACGCAGCGACATTGTCACGCACCCACTCGAGCGCAGCAATCTGGTCACGCAAGCCGCAATTCGACTCGAACACCACGTCCGGCGTCGAGAAGGAAGACAAGTCCAGGAACCCCATCGCGCCGACGCGGTAGTTGAACGACACCAGAACAACGTCACCGGTCTCCGCGAGGTGCCGGCCGTCGTAAATGGACTGGGCAGCCGAACCAAGGCAGTAGGCGCCGCCGTGAATCCACACCATGACCGGCCGCGGCGTACCGTCCGGTCGTGGAGCCCACACATTGACGGATAGACAATCCTCGTCGACCACAAATGCCCGATCTATCGGCACTGCCGGGCTTTGCCCCTGCGGCGCGATGGGACCGAACGTGCGGCAATCGCGCACGCCGTCCCACGGGTCCGGCTGTAGTGGAGCCCGGAACCTGCGCTCGCCAGTCGGGGCGGCAGCGTACGGAATACCCTTCCAGCTGAAGACTGAACCATCGGCATATCCCCGGACCTCACCAACTGGGGTGCGGACGACAAGAGTGCTCTCGTCTGTCTCTTCCGGTCGAATTTCGGTGTCCATGCCTGAATCTCCTCACGACCTCGACTTTGAGAGAATCTGTTCCAAACCTACCAATTTCCGGCAGGTGGGGACGAGCAACGGAAAGCGGCGGTGTTAAGGTCGCCTTGTTCTGACACGGGGTGCTCCGCATGGGCGGGGCTGAGATCAAACCCGGGAACCTGATCAGGTAATGCTGACGAAGGGATGTCATGGCTACCACACAGCCTGCATACAGTTCTGCCGTAAACACGTCTGCCGAAAACACGGCGGTATCGAGTTCGGTGCTCACCGAATCGAGTTCCGACCGTTTCACCGACCGACTCTGGGCGGAGACACAAGCTCTGCGTGAGTCGATCGACTCACTCGAATTCCTGCGCCGACTGGGCGATGGCACCTTGCCGCTCGACGCGTTCCGCACCTATATCGAGCAGGACAAGCTCTACCTCGAGGGATACTCCCAAGCGCTGTCTCTTGTTGCCGCTCATGCACCGAATCCGCAGGCAGCGGGATTCTGGTCCAACTCCGCGTCCACCGCGGCAACGGTTGAGTCGTCACTGCACGACGGCCTTCTCACCGGCGGGATCCTGCCGGCCGAGTCCAGCCGCCTCGAGCATTCCCAAGCATGCTTGGGATACGTGTCCTACCTGATCGCGACGGCCGCTACCGCGCCGTACGCCGTCTCCGCGGCCGCGGTACTCCCCTGCTTCTGGATTTACGCCGAAGTCGGCCGTGACCTGGCCGCATCAGCGCGGGAAGTCCTGGACGCAGATCCGACGCATCCCTACGCGCAGTGGGTCAGCACCTACGATGCTCCGGAATTTCACGAGTCCGTCGCGAAGGCTCGGGAGCTCGTCGACGCCGCAGCCGACGCCGCTACCGAAGCAGATCGAGAAGCGATGAGCGAGGCGTTCCGAATCGCAAGTCGATTCGAGCTGATGTTCTGGGATTCGGCATTGCACCCGCAGCCTTGGCCCGCGTCATGATCTCGGTTCGGCGGGTTCTCGCCACAACCGCAGCGCTGGCGGCAACCCTGACCGTGATCAGCGGATGCTCCAGCGGCACAGAATCTTCGGATTCCATCCGATTTGCACTCGACTGGACTCCCAACACCAACCACACCGGACTCTACGTCGCGATGCAGGAGGGCTACTTCGACGACGCCGGACTGGACGTGTCGATCCTTCCCTACAACAACACCTCCCCCGACACCCTGGTCGATGCCGGCAACGCAGAGTTCGGGATCAGCACCCAGAGTCAGGCGACGTTCGCCCACGCTGCGGGTGCGGACACCGTCTCCGTCATCGCGCCACTTCAGCACCGCGCCACGGGAATCGGTGTCAAGGCCGACCGATCGGACATCACTCGTCCGCGTGATCTCGACGGCAAGGTCTACGCAGGCTTCGGCGATCCCGGCGAGGTCGAAACGCTGCAGCAGGTCATTCGTAACGACGGCGGCACCGGCGACTTCACTACCGTCACGTTAGGTACGTCGGCCTACGAAGCCGTGTACTCGGGCCAAGCCGATTTCACGGTGTCCTATTTCGCCTGGGAAGGTCTCGAAGCGGAGCGCAACGGAACCCCGATGCGGTACTTCCAGTACACCGACTACGGATTCCCCGACGCGTATTCCATTGTGATCAACGGCAATCAGAAGTGGCTCGAGGATCACCCCGAGAAAGCCGCCAAGTTCGTCAAGGCCGTGCAACGCGGATACCAGACGGCCGCCGAAGACCCCGACCGCGCCGCACAGGATCTCATCGACGCCAACCCCGGCGCCTTCACCGACGAAGACCTCGTTCGGGACAGTCAGCGCATGCTTGCCGCTGACTTCATGAAGGACGCAAACGGTGTTGTCGGAACTCAGAATCTCGAAACATGGTCCGGTTACTCGGGTTTCCTTTTCGACAACGGCCTGCTGGCCGGTCCGGACGGCAAGACGCTGACCCAGCAACCGAATTGGTCGGAATACTTCACCAATGAGTACCTCGCCGCGCCCTGAAGTGGAAACTCGATGGGGATCCGTCACCCGGCGAGCGCTGCCTGCGCTCGCCGTGGTGATCCTGCTCGTGGTGGCCTGGCAGATCTACGTGGACGTCAGCGACATTCGTCCACAAGTTCTGCCGTCACCCGGTCGCGTACTGACGCAGGGCTGGACCAACCGCGAGGTGATCGCCGGTCATGCGTTGTCGACGCTTCAGGTGACGCTGATCGGGTTCACCGTCTCACTGGCCCTCGCGTGGATTCTTGCTGTGGTCGTGGACTTTTCACCGTGGTTGTCGCGCGCGTTGGTGCCACTTTTTGTCGTCTCGCAGACGTTGCCGATCATTGCGATCGCCCCACTCATGATCATCTGGTTCGGATTCGGGCTGTTGCCCAAAGTTCTGGTGATCGCATTGGCAACGTTCTTCCCGATGACCATCGGTTTGATCGAAGGGTTTGCTGCGGCCGATCGTGAAGCCGGTGCACTCCTGCGCAGCATGGGCGCATCCCGCTGGCAGGAGTTCCGGTACGTCCGGCTCCCGTCGGCCATTCCACGGTTCTTCACCGCTCTACGTATCGGCATCACCTACGCCGTCGTGGGCGCGGTCTTCTCCGAATACGTCGGCGCGACCTCCGGTTTGGGCATCTACATGAGCACCCAGAAGAACTCCTTCCGCACCGACCTCGTGCTTGCCGCAGTTCTCGTGACCGCCCTGATCAGTGTCACCCTGTACCTCCTGACCTTTGCCGTGGAACGCGTCGTTGCGCCGTGGGCGCTGCGCGAAAGGACACCGCGATGAGCACCGAACGCATTGTCGACGTGGCCTCGCTGAGCAAGGAGTTCGGCGCACGCGCAGACACACGACAGGTTCTCGATGACGTGTCGTTCCACGCTGCGCCAGGCGAATTCGTCTCGCTCATCGGCCCGAGCGGGTGCGGCAAGAGCACCATCTTCAACGTCCTGGCCGGACTCGAATCCCCGACGACTGGAACCGTCACCGTTGGTCTGCCGGACTCGGGACGCGACATCCCGACCGCCTACATGCCCCAGAAAGATCTCCTGTTTCCCTGGCGTTCGGTACTCGACAACACGGCGTTGGGACTCGAAGTGCAGGGCGTGCCCCGGAAAACCGCACGCAACAAGGCCCGTGAGTTGTTTGAAGCCTTCGGACTGTCGGGTTTCGAGAATGCCACTCCGTCGCAGCTTTCGGGCGGCATGCGCCAACGGGCGGCATTGCTGCGCACTGTAGTTCAGGGCAAGCCCGTGCTGCTGCTCGACGAACCGTTCGGCGCCCTCGACTCGCTGACCCGCACCGAAATGCAGTCCTGGCTCCAGGATGTGTGGCAGCAGTATCGGTGGACAGTTCTGATGATCACGCACGACATTCGTGAGGCCATCTACCTGTCCGATCGCGTTGTAGTTCTCTCGGCGAGACCCGCCACGGTCAAACGCGTCGTCGACGTGCCACTTCCTCGCCCTCGCGAGCTGGACATGATCACTTCGCCGGAATTTGCCGCAGTGGAGCGCGAGTTGCTCCAGGTGCTGCACAGCGAGACTCTGGCCGCATTGTCCGACCAGTCCCCACCTGTCGATTACTGAAAATAAGCTGAGAGTCACGCGCAGTTCACCGGCAGTTCAGAGGCGCTGATCAACCAAGGCCCAGGTCGACGCTCCGAGAAAGTCTCACTGCGACCAAATCTGCTCACTACCAGAGAGATAACGATTAACGAAATTTAAGTATGTGTGTCGGGCGTTCCACAAAACTCTCCAGTAACGTAGTGTGGACCGCCTACGCAGCCACTCACCGCGAGGTAACTGGCGAGTGATGTTTGCGTGGCAAGACCCCATCGCAACAGATTTGGAAAGGGACAGTGTGAGCACACTGCAGTCAGGCCAGAGTCTCGCAATCGGCCAGGAACTCAAGTCCGACAACGGTTCCTACGCCCTCACCCTGCAAGCCGACGGCAACCTGGTTCTCTCCGAGAACGGCCGCGCAGTTTGGGCAGCCGGCACCAACGGATCGGGCGCCAACCGTGCGGACCTGCAGGCCGACGGCAACTTCGTCCTCTACAAGGACGGGGACGCAGTCTGGGCATCGCAGACCTCCGGCAACGAAGGCGTCTCGCTTTCGGTTCAAGACGATCGCAATGTCGTTCTGTACGCGGGCGAGCGCGCCCTGTGGTCCACTGACACCGCCGTCGCAGCTCCCGCGCCGGAGTCCACCCCGGAGCCTGCCCCGGCAGCACCGGAGCCCGAACCGGCTCCCGCTGCTCCGGCAGCTCAGACCTACACGGTCGCGGGCGGCGACACCCTCTGGGCGATCGCCGAGCGCTTCTACGGGGACGGCAACCAGTACCAGCGCATCGCCGATGCCAACGGTATCGCCAACCCGGATCTCATCAACGCGGGCCAGGTTCTGACCATCCCGGCGTAGCCTCTTTTTGCCACGAAACCCCAGGCGTCCATGCCTGGGGTTTCGTGCATTAAACGGCTTTTGTGTTCTATAACACACTTATTCGCGTCCCACCCAATAGCTTTCGATGTGCCACTACTGTTCGATTTCGCCTACAGTGCTTTGCGTACTGCTCCCGGAGAACAGGTTGTGCATGAGAGACAGAACTGTCATGGTCGGCGCGCTCACCGTTGCCGGCATTTCTGTCGCTTCGGGCTTCCTCTTCGGCGGAGCGGCTGGAGCATTCGGCGGCGGCGGACCGATCGTCACCCCACCCGCCTTGGTTTCCACGGTCACCGTTGATTCACTCGCGGATATCGAGCCTGCCTCCTTCTACACCTCGATAGTCGTACCTACCGTCGTGATTCCGCCGACGCCGACGTGGAAGGTTGCACCCGAGCTCACGGCCCCGCGCAACGTACCGCTTACCTCCGTCGTGGAATCGACGACAACGTCCACCACCACCGAATCAAGCTCGAGTTCCACCACTCCCGTGTCATCGACGCCGGCCTCGTCCACACCTGCGTCGGCAACGCCGTCGAGTACTCGCCCGTCCGGAACGGCGACGTCGACGACAGTCCCGACCAGCACGGGAATCCCGGTCGTCACCATCGATTCCGAACGCCCGTCCAGCGGAGACTGACCGATTTGGCGTCAGCGACCACGTGACCGCCGTTACATCCTCTGCCTGCAAACAGCTGCTTTGTCGGCACCTCGCGTTACCGTATAGGTCTCAGCGTTGTGTTAGGAGGTGACTGATGGCCGTGCACGGATTCGACCTCGATATCAGTGTCGACCGAGCGTGGGCGGAATTTCAGGCACGCCTGGCCGACCACATTTCGATCATGGTGGACGGCGACGTCCTTGCTGTCGAGGCCGCGACCTCCGATGTCGACACCGCTGAAGGCGGAGCTCCCTGTGTCCAGTTCCTGATCTGGGACACCGACATGGTGCGATGCGAGGTTCCCTCCAACAATTTCCTGCACCCGCGGTTCGCCCTCGACGAGTCCGGCCTCGAGACGCTCGTCGCGCTCGGCTGGGCTCCCCCGTCGGACGGTCCCGATACCGACAACAGCTCCCCCGCTTTCTGCGTGGACAAGCGGCAGAACTGGTCGGACCAACTGGCGTCGATGACCGTTTCGGCATTTCGCACCGTTTTCGGCGTGCAGCACCCGGCCTTTCTGTCCAGTGATCTCACCGGCAATCAGCTGACACCGGACTTCGATCCCTCCGTCACCACCGTCGACGAGTTACCCCTCCTCGATCCAGCTGCGGCGTACATGCCCAACGACGTCGACCATCTCAAAGAACTTGTCACCCTTGCCCTGGTCCCCATGCTCGGCAGCCTCCCCGAACGCGACAGCGACGGAGACATCCCCATTCGTGTCGGCTCCACCGTCATGTTCGTCGGACCGCTCTCGGATTCTCTTGACGTTCAACTGTTCTCACCGCTCGTACAGGACATCAGCGATCGCACACGCGCCAGCGAGGTCATCGCGGACCTCAACCGCAAATGGTCCCGGATCAAGTTCGTTCTGATCGACGACAGGTTGTCGGTCTTCCTCGAAGTCGCAGGCTCACCGTTTGTGCCCAAACATCTCACCGATACGTGCGCCTCGTTGACGTCGTTCCTACGTACCGTCGACGACGAATTCGCGTCACGGTTGGGCGGCGATCTCTTCTTCGCGAACAAGGGCGGCGAGGCGGGCACACTGCAGCCCGAGCTCACCATGGAGGATTTGCCGCCGGAACTCGAGACACTGCTTCATCTCGATCTCGATGTGGCCGATGACCTCGAGGCCGTCGCCGACGTGTGTGGCCGCGATCGCGACCTGATCCTGCAGTTGCTCCACATCAGCAACGAGTGGCAGATCCAGTTGCGAAGCCAAGCCGTCGACGCACACAGCCGTGACGACGCCGACGAAGCTGCCGGCTTCAACGATCAGGTCGGGACGTGGGAGCGCATGGTCGATCGACTGCGCGGAGCACTTCGTCTTGTTGTGCTGCCAGATGCCAAGACTGATCCGCCGGCAAAACCGCAGCCGGAGCAGATGGGGTTGTTTGCCGATCCCAGTCAGGAAACGCTGTTCGACGACCCGTCCTGACCTGGGAAGGTTCAGCGTCGACGAAGCCGCCACAACGAGGTGGTTTCACGCGCACGCGCGGCATGCAGAGCGTCCGTTCGGTCACTTACCTTGGCGTGTGTTGGTTTGACGTCGATGCGATCTATTACGGTCAATCCGCCGGCCGCGATCATCGCGTGCAGTTCCGAGCGCGTGCGCAAGCCCAGGTGCTCTGCGATATCGGAGAGAATCAACCAGGCCTCGCCGCCCTCGGCGAGATGGGCGCCAACTCCCGTCAAGAAGCCATTCAACATAGCTCCGGCCGGGTCGTAGATCGCGTACTCGATCGGCGAGGTTGCCTTGGCCGGAATCCACGGCGGGTTGCAAACCACCAGTGGTGCAACACCTTCGGGGAACAGATCGGCCTCGACTACCGTCACCTGATCGCTGTAACCCAACCTGTCGAGGTTGGACCGCGCGCACTGCAGGGCCCGGGGATCTTGATCCGTCGCCGTCACTTCTGCGACACCGCGCTGAGCGAGAACAGCGGCCAGCACCCCGGTGCCGGTACCGATGTCGAATGCGCTCTCGGTCGACGGCAATGGCGCTGCTGCCACCAGATCGATGTACTCGCCGCGCACGGGTGAGAACACTCCGAACGCCGGATGGATCCGAGCGTTCAGCGCGGGAATCAACACTCCTTTGCGATTCCACTCGTGTGCGCCGATTGCACCCAACAAATCACGCAGTGAACGAACCGAAGGCTGATCCGTGACGCCGAATGCCTCGGTGAATGCCGCGTGTGCGTCGGGTGCTCGACGCAATGGAATCGAGAGATCCGCATCGAGAGGAATCAGGAGCATCCCGAGTATCTGTGCGCGCCGGCCCTGCGTTTGGCGGTGAAGATGGAAGGCCTGTGCCGGATCATCCGAGTCTCGGCGTGGTTTGCGGTCCATCCGCGCTGCCACGGCCCTGGATAGTTGGCGCGCATTCTGGAAGTCACCGCGCCACAGAAGGGCTGTTCCCTCGCACGCCAATCGGTAGGCTTCGTCAGCCTTCATCGTGTCGTCCGCGACCAGTATTCGTTTAGGGGCCGGTGCCCCACTCGTGGAACCCCAGAGCGCGCGGCGCTCGGTATCGTTCTCGGTCCACACAACGTACTGTTCGGTCATCAAAGGCCCTTCCGGCGTCGGACATGGAGCGGATAGGGCGTTCGACGCACTGCGGCCGGTCCCGGCTCGCGTGTTCCAGTTCTGCACATCTGCTTGTCTGGTTCCACACTAGCCGGGACCGGCCGGATTAATGACCTTGCGCGGGGCGCCTCAGCTCTACGTGCGCGAACGAACCGCCTGTGCAATGCGAGCCTCAGCGACGGCGTCCGCTGCCTCGCCCGCGAGGATTGCTTCAGCCTTCGACTTCGCAAGAATCTCGGTGACCGTGTCGAAAATCTTCTCCACCTGAGCCTTGACCTGCTCAGCCGTATGCTCTTTCAGCTCACCCGCCACCTGGATGAGGCCACCACCGTTGGCGACATAGTCGGGCACCCACGTGATGCCGCGCTCGCTCAGAACGGACTCGACCTCGGGTTCTGTCAGCTGATTGTTGGCTGCGCCGCAAATCACCGCGGCAGTGATCGCCTCGGCCGAGGCGTGCGAGAGTGTTGCCCCCATCGCGCATGGTGCGTAAACATCGAGGTCGGCGTCGATGACACTGTCCACGATCTGCACCTGCGGGAAATCCGCCTTCACGCGGGCAAGTGCTGCCGCGTTGACATCGGTTGCCAGCACGGTCCCGCCGTCGGCCAGGAGCAGCTTGATGAGTTCGTACCCGACCTTGCCGGTGCCCTCGACTCCCACCGTCTTGCCGGTCAGGTCACGCGAGCCCCAGTGCGCCTGGGCCGCGGCCAGCAGGGACTGGAAAACGCCGAGAGCTGTCATCGGCGCGCTGTCCCCCGAGCCGCCGGCTTTCGCATTGCGCCCCACCACGAAGTCGGTTCCGAGCCCGATCACGTCGAGATCGTCCGAGTTGGTTCCCACATCTCCGGCCGTGATGTAGCGGCCGCCAAGTGTCTGAACGAATTTTGCGTAGGCACCGAGTAATTCGGTGGACTTCGCTGTTGCCGGGTCGCCGATGATGACGGCCTTTCCGCCACCCAGATCAACACCTGCGATTGCGGCCTTGTAGGTCATTCCGCGAGAGAGCCGCAAAACGTCTGTGACAGCGGAAGATTCGTCTGCGTACGGGTAGAAGCGGGTTCCACCGAGCGCCGGCCCGAGCGTCGTGGAGTGGATTGCAACAATCGCCTTGAGTCCGCTCGCCGGATCCTGGAAGAAGCTCACCTGCTCGTGCGGGTAATCGCGAAGATAGTCTGCGCGATCGAATACGCCGGCAGTGTCGTCGGAGATATGGGTGGAGTTCACAGGCTCGGCGGTGAGAGTCATTGTGAGATAGACCTTTCCAAAGGACGTGTACGACACAGGCGTGAGATCGAGACGAACCGTCAATGGGTACAGTGATCTACGCAAACTGTCCCGCTGAGCAATTCGTAGAACCAATGCTCTTCCTGAGCTACGATTTGGTCAATACAAATCTATTGAACTAAGCAATACGATCATCCAGTGACCTCGATCACTGAAGAAAGGTTCACAAAATGCTCAGCATCGACAAGCTCGACGTCCAGCTACTCGGATTGCTCAGCAAGGATTCGCGCATGAGTGTCGCCGAACTCGCCAACTCGTTGGGGGTAGCCCGCAACACTGTCCAGGCCAGGATGAAGCGGATGGAATCAGGTGGAATTCTGACCGGCTTCCGCCCCAATCTCGATCTCCCCGAAGTCGGTATTCCCATTCAGGCCTTTGTGGGCCTCGAATTGGAGCAGGGAAAGATCAGCGCCATCGCGAGGAGCCTGGCCGAGTTGCCCGAGGTAATCGAAATTCACGCCACCACCGGACGCGAGGATCTACTGGTGCGCGTCGCCACCTCCACCCACGCTGCGTTGCAGAAGTTGGCCGAGCAGATCGTCAGCCTTCCGGGTGTCACGCATTCCACCACCACGATCGCGTTGACCAATCCACTTCCCTATCGAATCCAGCCACTGCTCGAGCACCTCACCAACGATGCGGGCTGGGGGCGCTCCACAGCCTTCCCGCGACAGCAGGATTGAGACGCGCATTCGCGACGACGCTTCCTGGTGCAGTAGTTTTGTCGTTATGAGTGACATCCAGGGACAGCGCATCGCGTTCATTCAGGCGACGTGGCATCGCAACATCGTGGACCGTGCACGTGACGGATTCACAGACGAAATCGTCGGCTTGGGCTACGCCCGCGACTCAGTCGATTTCTTCGAGGTGCCGGGCGCTTTCGAGATCCCGCTGCACGCTCGCCGTTTGGCGCAGACGGGCCGTTACCAGGCAATTGTTGCTGCTGGTCTCGTCGTCGACGGCGGCATCTACCGCCACGATTTTGTGGCGACAGCCGTCATCGACGGTTTGATGCGAGTGCAGCTTGATACCGATGTGCCGGTCTTCTCCGTCGTCCTGACGCCGCACAACTTCCATGAGCATGCTGAGCATGTCGACTACTTCAGCACCCATTTCGTGAAGAAAGGTGCCGAAGCCGCTCGCGCTGTGGACGCCACAGTCACCTCGCTGAAGGCTCTGCCGACCGCCTAGTCATTCCACAGTCTCGCTGAGTCGGATGCCCTCCGGCTCAGCGAGATTTTTTGTGCCTATCCAGGGATCTCGAACTTCGCGTGGGTGGCGGCGTTCTCACCGTCCACGGATTCATAGCGGTCGATGCAGGCTTGGAAGTAGGCTCGCATCTCCTTCACCACGGCGATGTGGCTGTCGAGAGATTTTTCCAACGAGTCCTCGCCACCCACGGCTTTCTTCGAGAACTTCTCAGCCAAGTCGAGGCCCGATTGCAAGGTCCCCATTCCCTTCACCTGGGCGAGGTCTCGAAACCCCTCCTTCATCGCAATGAGCTCGTCGCGAAGTTGTTTACACGCAGCCACCAATTTGTTGGCAACGTCACGGTCAACACTCAATCCCCCATCCTGAAGGTCAGCGGTCCAGGCTGACCACATCGAACGAGCGTCTTGAGATTCTGAACCTTCAACCAGCGGTGGCATTGCCCCTCCATTTCCGATGTTCAATCGCCCAAAAAGTCACCGAGGTAGGTTGCGTTCAAGTGCATCCGCATATCTTCGCGTCAGCGAACAAGTCGGTTCGGTTTGCACGTATGTTGCCTTCGTACTCACGCTTAGCCACACCGCTCCTTGGTCCACTGCAAGCGCTACGAAACAGCGAGCAAGCGTAGGGTCATCTGCTTCGTGAAATTGGACGCCCATCCGGTTCCCGATAGGTATCGACTCGACATCGACATACCGCGCATTGGCCTGAAGCTGTTCAACTGTGTATTCGTTCGAGAATATTGTGAAGAAGTACCAGTCACTTGACCATTTACAAATCTTCCACCCTGGCTGTTCGACGCCAAAAATATCAACGCTCTCCGTCGCCGGATCCAAACCCACTCCCTCAATCACCGAGTCCGGAATGTCCGTACACGGGTTGAACAATCCCTCTTGTCCAGATGCGCGCTCAGGCTCACCCACAACGGTTGAACCACAACTCACTGTAAGCAACCCAATGGTCACCGCCGCCAACATAAGTCGAATTTGCGCCATTCTAAGATCCCGATACTTCATGCCGGGCCAGACGATCCGCGTTCTCCGCTTCCGCAGCGAAATAGCGTGTCACGCATGCCTGAAAGTATGCTTCCATCTCGTTTAGCACATCGATGTGGCTAAGGAGTGACTTCTCAAGCGAGTCCTCGCCCCCAGACGCTTTCAGCGAGAATTTACGCGCCAGGTCGATTCCCGATTGAAGTGTGCCCATTCCCCTCACATTTGACGCCGACTCAACCTTCCGAAGCGCAACATCCAACTCTGCCCGGTACGCCCTACAAATGTCACGGAGTTTGCGGGCCACTTCAAAGTCCACTGCGATCGCGCCGCCTTCAACTTCGCCTCTCCAGGTTGCCCATTGTGACAGTTGTGAGCCATCAGCGGACCCATCAGGATTGGTCACAACAACCCCCCTCGTTCATCGGATCTTCAATGTGGCCAATAGGTTTCAAGTTCTGCTCCGTATCGCGTCGCGAGCGTGCATGTGGACTCTTCGATCGGATGTAGGCCCATCCGGGAGACTCGAAGCCAGATCGTGCCCTGCTCAACTGGCGTCGCGACATAGCAGGACGCACCAACTTGATCCTGAGCACGGGAGTACTGAACACCTTGCCTTTGTCCAATTTCAACATCTCGAAATCCGGTGAAATCGGTGTTGGACCGAACATCTTGCAATGAGTACACGTTCGACATAACGACAACGAAATACCACGGCCCCGTCCACGAACAGATCTTCCACCCGAGTTCTTCGACGCCAACCAGATCTCTTTCCTTAGTCAGCGGATCAAGACCGACGCCCCGAATCGCGGAATCCGGAATGTCCGTACACGGATCGAATAACCCCTCTTGACCGGATAGCGGCTCAGCCTCCCCCTCCACGGCTGAGCCGCATCCGGCCAAAGCCCATACCAACATCCCTGCCATGAGAAGCCGACCCCCCATCGACATTCTCATCGGCCCCCTTCGGTATGAACTCACTCTGTTTGATGCGCCAGAAGCCGGATCGGTTCCCGTTACCGATAAATTCCAAGTTCACATAGCGCTGTTCGCTTCCAGCGCATCTGTAGCGATTGACGGTTTGCGCAGCAGTCGCATACTGGAGGGGTTGACTACAACGCCGGGAGGGCACCGAGTGAGCACGCCGAAAGCACCTGCCAAACCAGCTATCCTCAGCGTCGACGACGACCCCGGGGTTTCCCGGGCCGTGGTCCGTGACCTTCGTGAACGCTACGGCGAGAAATATCGAATCATCCGCGCCGAATCGGGCGATCAGGCGCTCGAAACTCTGCGCGAAATGAAGCTTCGCGGGGACGCTGTCGCCGTTATCGTCGCCGACTACCGCATGCCCGGTTTGAGCGGAATCGAATTCCTCGAACAGGCAATGGATCTCTACCCCATAGCTCGACGCGTCCTTCTGACGGCGTATGCAGATACTGATGCCGCGATCGACGCCATCAACGTCGTCGACCTCGATCACTACCTACTCAAACCTTGGGATCCTCCGGAAGAAAAGCTCTACCCGGTCATCGACGCCCTCCTTGACGCCTGGGCCGGCTCCAGCCACCACCCCACGGAGGAGACCAAAGTCGTCGGCCATCGTTGGTCTGGTCGATCCTCGGATGTTCGAGAGTTCCTGGCGCGCAATCAACTTGCTTACCGCTGGTACATGTCGGACGAGCCTGAGGGACAACGACTCCTTGCCGCCGCAGGAGCCGACGAACTTAACCTTCCCGTCGTCATTGCTCCGAACGGTGACGTACTGGTTGAGCCGACGGATACCGAACTCGCGGACAAGCTCGGCCTCAGCACCACCCTGTCGGAGGATTTCTACGATTTGGTTGTCGTCGGCGGTGGGCCCGCGGGGTTAGGTGCGGCGCTCTATGGAGCCTCCGAGGGCCTGAGGACAGTCCTTATCGAACGACGCGCCACCGGCGGGCAAGCGGGTCAAAGCTCTCGTATCGAAAACTATCTCGGCTTCCCCGACGGCGTTTCCGGATCACAGTTGGCCGATCGCGCACGAAGGCAGGCATCAAAGTTCGGCGCCGAGGTCATCACAGCCCGCGATGTGACGGGCCTCGAGATCAACGGGTCTGCTCGCACAGTTCGTTTCGACGACGGCACGTCCGTCGACGCGCACTCGGTCATCTTGGCTACCGGTGTTTCGTACCGCCAGCTTTCGGCCCCCGGTCTCGACACCTTCACCGGCCGAGGCGTGTACTACGGGTCTGCCGTCACCGAAGCCGCGCGTTGTAGCGAGCAGGACGTCTACATTGTGGGCGGGGCGAACTCCGCAGGCCAAGCAGCCGTTTATCTTTCACGCGGAGCGCGATCCGTCACCATACTCATCCGTGGCGCTTCACTCGAAGCATCCATGTCCTACTACCTGATTCAGCAGATCGAGAAGAACCCGAAGATCTCGGTCCGCGCGTGCACAGAAGTAATCGCGGCTGACGGCGACGATCATCTCGAGCGAATAACGCTGCTGAACAGAGCAACTGGCGAAGAAGAGACCGTCGACGCGCAGTGGCTGTTCATCTTCATCGGCGCCGCTCCGCTGACGGATTGGCTGGGCGACGTGGTCGTTCGAGATCGCCATGGATTTATCCTCGCAGGACCCGACCTCACCGCCGACGGCATCACACCGCAAGGGTGGCCCCTCGATCGAGCACCCCACCACCTCGAAACCAGCGTTCCCGGAGTCTTTGTCGCCGGCGACGTACACGCCGAATCAGCCAAGCGGGTCGCGTCGGCTGTCGGCGAAGGAGCGATGGCCGTGATGTTCGTCCACCGCTATCTCGCTCAACCATAGGGAGATTTGATGTCTGTTCCAGAATGCAGTCCAGAACTTCTTCGCACACTTTTTCTGTTCGAGAAGCTCAGCGATGATCAACTCGAAACACTCTGCCAGAGTGGCCACATCACTGAAATCGACCGTGGCCAGGTCTACCTCGAAGGCGACCCGGCTTCGTGCTTCTACGTCCTGATCGAGGGCGAACTGATCATGTCGAAACTCTCGGGCGGCGAAGACATCGAGATGGTGCGCACCTCCCAGAGAGGCGTCTACTCCGGCGGCTGGACGTCGTACTTGGGTGACCGCGTACCGCAAATCTATTCGGCGTCGCTGCGGGTAACCAAGCCGTCGACGTTCTTTGTTCTCGATGCCGACAAGTTCGGTGAGGTAGTGCGCGAATGGTTCCCGATGGCGGTTCATCTTCTCGAAGGAGTGTTTTTCGGTAACCAGAACACCCGCCAGATCATGGATCAACGTGAGCGTCTCCTTGCCCTCGGATCCCTCTCTGCCGGATTGACCCACGAACTGAACAATCCTGCCGCCGCTGCAGTACGAGCCACTGCGTCTCTGCGTGAACGGGTTGCCGGAATGCGCCACAAACTGGGGATGATTGCCACAGGCTTCTACGACCGCGATGCGCTTGTCGCCCTTATGCGTATGCAAGAGGAAGTCGCCGAAGTTGTTGCCAAGGCTCCCACGCTCACTCCACTTGAAGCGTCCGATCGGGAGGACTCGCTGGGCGAATGGTTCGAGGACCATTCCATCCGCGACGGTTGGGACCTAGCACCAACCTTCGTACAAGCAGGCCTCGATACCGACTGGCTCGAGACTGTTGCCGCAGCCGTGGACGAGTCTGTGCTCGAGGGTGCAATTCGTTGGTTGAACTACACCATCGAATCCGAGTTGCTGATGAACGAGATCGCAGATTCCACCACGCGAATCTCCACGCTTGTCGGTGCGGCCAAACAGTATTCGCAGATGGACCGCGCTCCCTTTCAGACTATCGACGTTCACGAATTGCTTGACAGCACTCTGATCATGTTGGGACAGAAGATCGGTGACATCACCGTCGTCAAGGAATACGACCGGACTCTGCCTCCCATCGATGCTTACGCCGGCGAACTCAATCAAGTGTGGACCAACCTGATCGACAACGCTGTCGCCGCCATGGATGGCACTGGAACCTTGACTGTTCGCACCAGCCGGGATGGTGATCGAGTCTGCGTCGAGATCTGCGACACCGGACCAGGAATCCCCGACGACGTCATCGACAGAATCTTCCAGCCCTTCTTCACCACCAAGCCTGTCGGAGAAGGAACGGGCTTGGGCTTGGATATTTCGTGGCGCATCGTTGTCGGTAAACACCATGGTGAACTCCGGGTCACATCCGAGCCCGGAGACACCCGCTTCCGCGTCCTTCTGCCCATATCCGGACCAGAACGCAACCACGTCGACGACGCCGAGTAGCGCACACCCCACTCGGCGCGCACGATGAATGAAGCAGAGCCACTTCAACGAAGGGACTGACCATGACAGACGGACTTCCAGCTGGAATTGATCCGAGCGTGCCGCCGAGTGGTGCCGGGTGCATGGAATGCGACGCAACTGGCGGTTGGTGGGTGCATTTGCGTCGATGTGCTCAGTGCGGTCACATCGGATGTTGCGACTCATCCCCGTCACAACACGCCAGCGCTCACGCAGCTGCCACCAAGCATCCCTTCATGCAGAGTTTCGAACCTGGCGAGGATTGGTTCTGGAGCTTCGAAACCCAGGAAGCCTACGACGGACCTGAATTAGCCCCGCCCACTTCTCATCCCACCAGCCAGCCCACTCCAGGTCCGGAGGGCCGAGTGCCAGCCGATTGGCAGCAACACATCCACTGACTCCGAGACGACGTCGGTCATTTCACCGTAATGTCGAACGTGAGCCGAGAAGGCTGAACATAGTCTGCCGGATCGACAAGTAGTCGCAGTTCAGGGGACGTCGGCAAGCCTGCAAGCGCCAGGCGCAGTCTCTCTTCGTATGCGACGGCCGGTGCGGAGAGCGGTGCGAGCCAATTGTCGTGGTGCGCCGGCACGAAGAGAGAGGGCCGCAGTGCCCGGATGTAGTCGAGCGGATCGCTGAGCCCGTTCGTGTACTGGTTGTAGCCCTGGATAGAGCCGATCTGCACCGTGGAGGCCGGCAAGGCACGCAAGGCGTCCAGGATCTCCGGTGCGTCGGTGAACAGCGGACCCGTGCTGTCGTGCCACGTCAGTACGAAGTCACCGACCACAAACTGGTACAGCAACGATCCGCCCTCGGCGTCGTTGAAATGCGACGCCAGGTGCGCAGCGTCGTGAGGTGTCGGCGGGTGTTCGATGGCCGGACTGAAATCGGGCACAAGAACGAGTGGCGGCTGCTCTCCTCGTGGTGCCCGTAGCGCGGAATGCAGGTGCCGAACGGTATGTACTGCAACACCGTTAGACAACGAGAAGTCAGTTCGATCAGAACCCAGCGGGTACGTGCGGAGTTCTGTTGTGGCCTGCCCGACGATCTGGCTGCAGTGCTCGTCGGTGCCGACGATGGTTGCTCCACAGAGCGATGCTATTTCGGCAGCGTCTGCCGCGTGGTCGAAATGCCCGTGCCCAATCAGAATGTGACTCGGCGCAAGCGCGGCCAACTCTTCCGGGCTAGTCGGCACGTAGTTCGAGAACTCTCCTCGAGGAACCCACGCGTCCAGCAGAAGAACGTTGCCTGCGATGGCCATCGCAAAATTCGTGACACCAAACCAGGAGAGAATCGTCTTGGACGGGTCCACTTCGCCAGTCGATGGATCAACATTCTCGGAGCCGAAGAACCGTTGGCGCGCAGCGATAGTCGGACTCACCGACGCGGGAACGGAGGCCGACGCCTGGGTCACCACAAGGGTTGAGGCCGCCGCAGCGGCAGCTCCCACGACAAAAGTTCGCCGGCTAACTTCGTTCGAAAACATGACTGCAGTCTATGTGGCGAGTGCGCACATCGAATTTCATTCCGCACGCTCAGATCCGCGACGACACCGTTGAACGCACGGGAGCTCTCCCGGCTCTCACACATTGCAATCCATTGCAACCCTTCACACCCTCTCACTGGAGTCCTAACGTTGATCTACCAGCGGATTCACAACGAAGTGAGGTGCGGATCTATGAAGGCAGCACGGTTCCACGGTCAGAAAGACATCCGAATCGAAGACATTCCCGAGCCCGAGGTGCGGCCCGGTACCGTCAAATTGAAGGTCGCGTGGTGCGGAATTTGTGGCACCGATCTCCATGAGTACCTCGAAGGCCCCATCTTCATCTCGGCGCCCGGTCACCCGCACCCCCTCTCTCATGAGAACGCGCCTGTCACGATGGGGCACGAATTTTCGGGCACAGTCGAAGAAGTCGGCGAAGGCGTGACCGACGTCGAGGTAGGCGAAAACGTCGTCGTCGAGCCGTATTTCGTCTGCAACGAATGTGCGCCGTGTAAGGCCGGGAACTACCACCTCTGTACTCAGATGGGGTTCATCGGATTGGCCGGCGGCGGTGGCGGGCTCAGCGAAAAGGTTGTGGTTGACCGTCGTTGGATTCACAAAATCGGAAACATCCCGCTGGACGAAGCTGCGCTGATCGAACCGTTGAGCGTTGCCCATCATGCCGTAGTTCGTAGCGGCGCCCAAAGTGGCGACATCGCGATTGTCGGAGGTGCCGGACCTATCGGACTGCTTGTAGCCGCAGTACTCAAGGGCCTTGGCGTAACCACGATCGTCACGGAACTCAGCGGTGCCCGCAAGGAAAAAGCACTGTCCAGCGGTGTCGCCGACTTTGTCATCGATCCGAGCTCCGAAGACGTGAAGGCGCGCGTTCTCGAGATCAGCGACGGCATCGGTGCGGATCTCGGATTCGAGTGTGCCGGGGTCAACGCGGTGCTCGACACTATGCTCGACACCGTTCGACCCGCGGGAGTGGTTGTCAACGTGTCAATTTGGGGCAAGCCGGCGACCATCGACATGCAGAAGCTGGTCCTCAAAGAAATCGATCTACGCGGAACAATCGCGTACGTGCGTGATCATGAAGCCGTCATCAAAATGGTTCAGGACGGAGTTGTCGATCTGGCGCCGTTCATCACCGGACGCATTCAACTCGAAGAGTTGATTACCGAAGGCTTCACGACCTTGATCGAACACAACGACACAGCGGTCAAGATTCTAGTTCGTTCATAATTCAACAACTGGGAAATGCGGTGGGGACGTCATGTCTCCACCGCTCCTTGGTTTAGGAGGCTTCCCGCTCCTGCTCAACACACATCGCCGAGTATCGCGCGAAGGCATCGTTCAAGGTCAGAGACTTGCGCTTGTCGCCGATATCGCGCGGCGGCGCCTGCCTGACACATCGCTTTGCGTGCTCGATGACTGCCTCGCGCACAACGCTGGATATGTCCGCGCCCGTAAGCTCCCGGAGAGCCTCGAGAGCCTCCAGTTCCTCTGAATCAAATCTCACTGTTACCGATCGTCTAGCCACACACAGGATGCTACGTCGAGTCACACCAATATTGGGAGTTAGGTTCGAGCGACACTCGAAAACGCTTCTCTCCAAACGAATTGAATTCCGATCAGGCTGCTCTGAAAGCCGGCGCACGCCTACTCTCTCGGTGGGTTGACCCTCCTCGACTCCCCCGCCGATCGAAGGTTAATGCATGAAACTACATGCATTAACGAGCATTTGAGATTGCTCTGCAACGCCACCCGGACTTATGCTTGCAAAATAAGGCATAGGAGCGGCAATGAGTCAGCCACGTCGAAGTTCACCGACGCGCAGCAGTCCTATGCCTGAAACTGCACGCATCGGTGACCTGTTTGCCGAACGCAGGGTCCAACTCCGACTCACCCAGCAAACACTCGCCAACCTAGCCGGGGTGTCCCGATCCAGCGTTCAAGCACTCGAATATGGCACCGGATCCGTGAAGTTGGCATCAATCGTCGAAATTGCCGACGCCCTCGGACTTCGCCTGCAGCCAATCACGATCGCCGAAGTTGAGTCGCCTCGATGAGCGGCCCTCGCGGCACGACGTTGACGGAAATTATCAATGCAGACGTCTACATCAGCACTTCTCACCGGCTTACTTCGCCATCACCTGACAGCACTGATGTGACAACTACTTCGATCGGAGCTCGGCATGAGCATTGACCACGTAATTTCAGCGGTCGGTAGCACCGACGCGGCAAAGATCAAGACCGCACTGTCCGCGCTCGCTCAAACCTCAACCAGCACGACGACGCTCGTGATCGACGGCGTGAAAATAGACGTCCCACCTTCAGTGGGCGATGCCGTCGTGGCGCTGCTGACTTACCTCGCCAACGGTGACAGCGTTGCGCTCGGCGCCGTGGCCGAACTGCTCACAACGTCGCAGGCCGCCGAAATTCTCGGCGTCTCCGACACGTATGTCCGCAAGCTTGCCGACGCCGGCAAGCTTCCGATCGAGCTACGCGGAACCCACCGCCGATTCCGGCTCGACGACGTCATGGCCTACCGCGAGCAATTCCCCAAGCGCGCCTAGCTCTTGGTGTACATGCCTTCGATCTCCTTGGAGAAACGGTCGACGACTACGTTTCGCTTGATCTTGAGCGTCGCCGTCATTTCGCCGTCTTCCTCGGTGAGATCCCGATCGAGAATGACGAACTTCTTGATCGACTCGGCATGTGAGACAGCCGAATTAGCGTCATCGATCGCCTTCTGCACCTCTGCTCGAAGATCCTTGTCGTCACGCAGTTCTGCGACGGTTGCCTCGGCGGGCTTGCCGTTGTCTGCCTTCCACTTCTCGAACACCTCGGGATCGACTGTCAGAAGCGCCGTGACGTAAGACTTTCCGTCGCCAACGACCACCGCCTGCGAGATGATGGAATGAGAGCGGATCCGGTCTTCCATCGGGCCGGGTGAAACGTTCTTGCCGCCAGCCGTCACCAAGAGGTCCTTCTTGCGACCGGTGATGGAAAGGTAACCGTCACTGTCGAGTTCACCAAGGTCGCCGGTGCGCAGCCAACCATTGTCGAAGGACTCTTCGGTGGCTTTCTCATTCTTCCAGTAACCCTTGAAGACCACTCCCCCGTTGAGTTCGATCTCGCCGTCTTCCGCGATACGAACGCCGTTGCCGCCCATTGGCTGTCCGACGGTTCCGATCTTCTGAGCCCCGGGAATGTTGACGCAGTGCGCTGCGGTGGTTTCGGTGAGTCCGTAGCCTTCGTAGATCGGAACGCCGAGACCACGGAAGAAGTGGCCGAGTTCCGGTGTGAGTGCTCCGCCGCCGGAAATGGCGAACCAGCATTCTCCGCCAAGCGCTGCGCGCAGCTTCGAGTACACAAGCTTGTCGGCGACGGCATGCTTCGCCTTGAGCACCAGGGACGGGCCGCCCTGGTCGAGGGACTGGCTGTACTCCTTGGCCGTTGCTTCTGCGAAGGCAAAGATGGCGCCGGGAATCTTGCCGCCGGACTCCGCCTTCCGCGCGGCTCCGTCGCGAACCTTCTCGAAGACCCGCGGGACGCCGAGGATCGTATTGGGCTTGTAGCGCTCGAATTGAGTTGTGATGTTTGAGAAATCAGACCAGTGCGCCTGCGCAGCACCAGCTTCGAACGTAGCCAAGGACACTGCACGAGCAAGTACATGGGCGAGGGGAAGGAAGGTCAGAACCCGGTTTCCCGGAACCGCGACCTTACCGATCGACGCAGTGAGAATGCCCCGCACCTCGGACAAGAAATTCCGATGAGTGAGGATGCAGCCCTTCGGCCGTCCCGTCGTACCGGATGTGTAGACAAGGGAGGCAAGGTCGTCGGCGCGAATACCGTCGAGCCGCTTCTTCAGCTCGGTTTCATCGACGTCGATGCCCTGCTTTGTCAGCTCCGCAACTGCGCCGGCGTCAATCTGCATGACAGCGCGGAGGCTAGGCGGCGCATCCTGGAACAGCTGCTCGTGCGTCCCCGTCTCCACGATGGCCATGACAGATTCGGAATCCTCGAGGATCCAGGCAACCTGGCCCTTCGATGACGAGTCGTAGATCGGAACCGTGGCAGCGCCGGCCGCCCAGATGGCGAAGTCGAACAGCGTCCACTCGTAGCGGGTGGCAGACAGAAGTGCGACGCGATCGCCTGGCTGGACACCGGCGGCAATCAACCCGTTTGCCACGCCCATGACCTGCTCGGCAAATTCCTTCGCCGATACGTCGACCCACCCGTCGCCCATCGGCCTCGAGAACACCGTGAGGTTCGGGGTGCGCTCGGCGTGAGTGAAGACGGTGTGCACCACCGACTCGTTGTCGGAGATGGTGAACTGGGCTTTGGCGCTGTACTCACTCACAGGGTGTCATCTCCGTCGGTCTGCGATTCTGTGCTGATTCTGAAGCGGTGAAGTGCACGGGCGAATTCCTCGATCTCGGACTCACTCCAATCGTGCAGCCTGCTGACAACTTGGTCGAGTCGACGCGCGTCGGCGGCGTCGAGGTATTTGCGACCCTCGTCAGTGAGGTGGAGCGGATTACCCAGGCGAACGGGTCCCGGATCGGCATACACCCAGCCTGCGTCGATGCATCCGCGCACTTGGCGCGAGATAGTCGAGCGGTTGACGCCGAAGACGTCGGAGATCTCCGTAGCCCGGCAGCCGTCGTGGCGGCCGATGAAAGAGAGGAACGAATGCTGCGCGATGGACGGCTGATCGTCGGATTGGCGATCGCCTGTCATCAGCTGCCGCGTCAAGTGCACCAGCTCGTCATGGACGGCTGGTGGACCGGTGAGCGACATTGCCCCGTTGTGTTGCACTGAGCAACTATAACGCCGACCCCTGTGTCCGACGCAATATGACCGCCGCCACCGGCACCAAGAGCGTCGGTGGCGGCGGTCAACAGTTACACCAGATCTTCACCGCTGCGGCGAGCCTCCGCCCAATCCTTGAAGAATCCCTTGCTGATGACTCCCAAGACAACCAGGACCAACGCCGGCCAGATCAGAACGTAAATGGTCAGTAGAGCTGTGCTCATTCGAGCCCCTTCCAATTGTCTCGACGATTACTTTCCGGTCGCGCCCAGCGCAGAAGCGTCGTCGTGCGGCAACTCGTCGTCGTCGAAGTCCCCTGTCCGTTGTTTGATCAGTTCGAAGTCGAACGTCTCGCGCTGATTGACAGACATCGCAAAGCACACGACGGTACTCACGGCATAAGCCACCAAAGATCCACTGAGCGTTGGGTAGTCGTGCAAGAACCCGATCGCAAACGGCGCGGACAGCACTATCGCCAGGCCGCCGACAATCTGCGCAACCTTGAGCCCGAAGAATCCAAAGGCCATGAGCCCCAGAACCACTCCGATGCCGATCACGGAAACGATGTCGGAGAGAATCCCGAACATCCCGTCCATCGGCACCCAACTGAATCGGACAGGCAGGAACGCGGCAAGAGCAACGAGCACCGACACCGTGAACGCCTTATTGGTGACCTTCCCCCAATAGAAGCTCGCGATAACCGGGAACACCAAAGCGCCCCACAGCGCGCCGACGAACACCAGCAGATCCAGAATGCTCAATTGCAGACTTGCCAAGGAGATAGCCGCGGCCGTCGCAACGATCATCGTCACACGGCCGATGAGCAGCATCCGCCGTGGGTTGGCATTAGCCTTGCCGGCGACCGCCTGACCGTAAACATCGGTCATCACGATCGATGAGAGTGCCGCAAGATCCGAGTCCGCGGTCGACGATAACGCGCCGACGATCATGACGAAGAAGACAGCCAGCAAAATCCCCGGCAGGTACGACGCGGCCATCTGCGGAATCAGGTTGTTGACGTCGCCATCCATCGGCTCGATTCCGAGGTACAGCGCGAGAACGCCCAGCATTCCGACACCGATGACCGTTGCGCCATATCCCACGGTGGCGGTGATGAAGGTGGGCTTGATCAGGTCTTCGCGAACCGCGAACAGACGTTGAGCGATGGTCTGGTTGCCAATCGCGTAAGCGAGAACGGCCGCGATGTACGGCGCGCCCTGTTCGAAGAAGGCAACACTCGAGAAGAAGTTGCTCTGCTCCGCTGTGAGGTTGCCTGCACCGGATTCGAAGGCCGCGGGGAACCCTGCGGCAAAGAAGATGAACGGCACCAAAACCGCTACCGCACCAAGCATTCCGATCAACTGCACAAAGTCGGTCAACACCGAAGCGCGGAAACCCGACCACAGCGTGTACAGCAAAACGCCCAGCGCAACGATGAAGACACCCTGAATGAAATTGAACGGGGAAAGCAGCGCGATCAGCAGACCACCAGCGAGGAAGTTCGACATCAAACTGATGAGACTGCCGACGATATTGGAGCCCGCGAGCATCAGCTGACTCGAGCGTCCATGCCGGGCGTACATGACCTCGGCCAGCGTGTGGGCTTTCGGCGCCACTTTGCGAATTCGCTGGCCAAACGGATAAATGAAGAGAATCATCAACGCGCCCCACAAACCGTAGTGGATAGGGCCGGAGATTCCGTAGGTGTAGCCGGAAGTGGCGGACGCATACATCGACGACGCCCAAATCCAGGTGGCCGTCATACTCGCAGCCGAAACACCAAATCCTAATTTATTTCCGGCAGTCATAAAACCGTCGGCATTTTCCTGCTTCTTACCGATACGAAGAGAAATCAGAAAAGTTCCACCATAAAAAGCAACAAGCAGTGAAACAATTACCAATGTACTGAACTGGACCATGTCGGACCCCGTCACACGCCACATCCTTCGCACATAATCGGCAGAACAAACGCGCAAAAACCCCTGTTCAGGATCTTTGCGCTTCGATTCTGCACGCCCTAGGAGCGACCGTCATACCCACACCGGTCACATATTCAATTGACTAGCAACACGCACTTCGTTTTTTCCGAAACCCAACCTCCACAAAATAAATCTTCTGCGCAAGCTTTTGGCTCGACCACGCAATTCAACAACTGAGAATCGACCCTAGCATGACGGCAATTTCGAACAAAAACTCAGATATTTTCCCGCCAGAAAAGATTCAGGAGACGGACGCCGAAAAATCACGCGCTTCCAGCGCATATAACAACTCGGCATCAATTGAAATCGACGCTCGATCTGATCTGTCCACTACTTCGACAGGACCATTTCGCGATCATTCGCAGGTACCGGAGGGTGTCGCGCACAATCCAGGTCCAATCGTCGTCGTCGAGCCGTGCTCCGTCTGTTGCGGACCAACTTGAGCGTCTTTGCAACGTCGAAGAGCACTGTGTTCGCGAATCACTCCCGGCAATGGTGGCGATCCATTCACTGTTTCAACCAAGTTCGGCTCGGTCAGACGCATCACCTCGAAGTAGTTGTCATATCTACTAGAAATCTCCGCTTTGGCAACTGCTGCAAATATTTTCGGTGGGCAATGAACCGACATCGAGCGCTACTGTCGTTGCGACTGCCGCATCGGGCTCTATGAGAACAAAGCGCTCTCGCCGCTGAGACAGGACGGCGCCTCAGTCGTCTGGTCTTCGACAATCTCCTCGAGGACCAACGTGTGGCTCCACCGGGCGCGGACGTTGTACTCGTATCGGACGCACTCCCCAACCTTTATAACTGCCTCGCCGATTGTGGAGACTCGATCTTCCCACCGACAGGCCGAGATACTCACTGCCACAACGCTGTCGGATTTTCCGGGACTCGAGCTACATCGCTCTGCGGCAGTTAGGTCCCGCTCATCACGAGCCGACGCGAACATTCTTGATCATCCACTAAGCAGACAATAGTGAGCGCCGACTACCGTAGACCTGACACCCACCGCACGAAAACAGTGCCAAGCGCCTGCTCGGACTGGCACAGAACATGAGGATCCATGAGCGACCACGACACGACCGCCGACCAGCCCCTCCACATCAACGGCGCCATTGCCCTGGTGACGGACGAGCGCGACGAATTGGTTCGCCTGTGCACTCAGACTCTCGCTGAACTTCTCGGCAGCGAGCCTGACACCGATGACGACGGCGATATTGTCGTGCCCGTTCACGGGTTTGTAGTCTACGTGACGGTCGCGGATGACGGCCCGCAGATCAACGTCTGGTCGTCGGTTCTCACCGGCCTCGGCAATCCTGCCCATGCCGCAACGCAGCTGATCGAACTCGCGCAGGAATGGCCGCGCCTGCGCTTCGCCTTCAGCGGCGACCACCTGCTGGTCTCGACAATGCTTGATGCGGACCCCTTCGCTCCGCAGCATCTCCTCAACCTGGTTGACGAGGTGCACGCCTTTACTCACGAACTCGACGACGATTTTGCTGAGTCCTTCGGCGGCACTCTCGACTGCGATGAGGACGACGACAGCTACGCCGGCGAATGCAACACCGGCGGCTGCGGCGACGATTGTGACTGTGATTGCGGCGATGACGCAGCCGAGAGCGAGATCGATATCAAAGCAGTCGCGTCGACGCCCAGCAAGTAGGCAACAACCCACGGATCACTAGATCCGAAGACGGCTTCCTCGTTTTGCGTTGCGCGCGTGCATCTCTTTAACTACAGCGATGCACGCGCGCGTACGGCTCGCTATCCCCGTCGGCCGGGGCTGAACCGAAGAATCCAACGGCTCAGACCTTTGAAAATGACTTGCCGTCCGTGATTAAAAACGCGGCCCACATTCATCCTTGGTATGCGCAACGGCCAGCCGTCGACCGATTCCTACAGTGATATTTCGGTCCAGCCAAGGATTGACACGAGTAGTTCGCTGACACATTGTACGGACTCGACGACAAGTCCTGGAATTCACATCGTCAGCAATGTCAGCCAGCGGACTGAAACTTCTTGTAGCTCAATGCAAGCAACTCCGGGTCGGGACGCTCAGATCTTATGGCTGGAATCACCATCAGCTTCTGACCGTGCCGCTCCTTCAGCCCGTGCTCCAACATCGGACCATCGATCTCTTCGAGAAGATCCTGTCTGATCTCAACGACAAGATCTGGACTGATACCCAGAATATTCACATCAAATGCAGCATGGTGAATCTTGCACATTGCCAACCCATTTCGTACCGAAGCGACTCCAGCCTCATCGGAATCGGGCACAATATGTGCCGCGTCAAGCAATGAGCTGTGACCTAAAGAGCAGACAGCGCAACGCGTTTCGTAGGCCCTCATCACTGTCGCTCGGAATACCGGCTGGTGGAGTCGGCGCTTAGTTTCTGCGATCAGGTAACGGCGAAGATGAGATTCGATCGGAGAATCCGTCACGTGGAGATCACGAGCAAATTCAGTGGCAACGACAAACTGATGGAGTCCCACCTCTTCGCCAACGAGGTAGACGGGAAAAACCGGCTGAAACTGCCCAGGTCCCACGCCGAAGAACCAGATCAACGGCACTTTCTGCTCCATCGCAGCCCGCAGCCCGCGGTTGTCCTGGTGATCCGGGTCCACACCGCTCCACTTGTACCGAAGAAATCCGTCGGCTCCGACCGCATCCTCGTATGGTCGGTCAGCGCCTTCACGGCGATAGACCGTGCTGATCGAAAGAGCTGACGATAGTTGGCGTGGCTTGCGGATACCCCGTTGGGGATCCATCAGTCTGAACATTTCGCCGTCAATGGTGAAATCGAGCAACTCTTGCTTACTGATCGAGTCGAGACCGTCGTTGGTTCGCACCGTAAGAAACTGCATTGCTTCGCGTCGCAGTCGCGTATCGAAATCCTCAGCGCCGTGCGCGATGCTCACAATGTCAGTCACCCAAACGTCCTATCCCCACATGTTTTGTGCACACGCACAGGTAGTCACGCTATCGGAGCCGACTAACTCAATCCCGGCACCACGCCGGCGACCGCAGCCATATGTCGGTGAGCCGTGCCAGGATCGGCACATGCAAATCGAGGATGAAGGATTCGAGCCGCCAGAGGCGTGCGTTCAATGGTGTCAGGCACGGGCTTACGATCTGCACGTACTCGATGACGGAACCCGAGTAGATCTGGACTGGTGGAATTCGCATTTACTAATGGCCAAACACGAGATCCGATTGCGTGGAAGAGACGACGACGGAAAGATTGTCACTGCCGGAGTGGGAACGGTGCAGCGCAACGACCTTCACCCTCGCAGCGAACTCATCGAAGCCGACCATGCTGGCCTCGGCCTGCTATTTCTATGCGCGGCGTGGCAGAGCGCTCAGCGCAGTCGCCGATTCAATCGCAGATTCCCCGATGTCTTCGACACGCAGGTCAACGAAGGCGATGATCCGATGAAGTCGATCAAGTCGGTCCTCGATTACTGCATGAAGTCTCGAACCTTGCCGAATGTCCACCGTGACACATGGTCGGGGTGGCCAGTGACCCCGGGCGTTGGAGTCTCACTGCTATCGGCATTCATGTGGGCTGCTGACGTAACAGTAGAAGGCGGCCGCGCACAGTTGATCGACCAGTTCGGTGTCTCAACACTGATACACGAAGGTTGGCTGGAAGATCCATCCGTCAGCAGTTTCACGTTGCGTCGTTATCACCGCTACAACCAGTTGGTCACCTCATGGGCTACCAAGGCCCGGACAAACCCCGAGCTGATCGAGATATGGCTGGTAAAGCGGTGGACTGCCCGGGTTACCGAGGCTCGTCACGGCGAACGTGCAATGCCCACGCTGTTCTGAAGTCCAAGCCACATAACACATCGACCGCATCTACACCGTCGCCAGCGACGAGGCCGGTCACTTAGCCACGCCCGCTCCAACGAAGCCAACACCACCCAGGATTAACAGTCCCTGCAGCAACCTCCAGAACAATGCCAGTCGAGAAGTAACCATTTTCTGCACCGGGAGCTATTTCGACCAACACGCCGTCAGGTGCAGTCAACCTGAAGGTCGTATTCAATACCAGGCTTCCATGGTCCGACAGATACAGCGTCACATTTCTATCGAATCCTTGGCGTATGACAGTGCCGCCGCGGACGGACAGCCGAGATCTCCGAAGCCGAAACCGACTTCATCTGTCTCACAATTCTTCTCCGCTTCCCGACCACGTCGTCATTTTTCCGTCAGGCCCCGAGATCACGCGCCTGCCCTCCGCCGCACTGAATTCCCAGGCTTCATTCTCGCCGTATGGAGCCTCTAGGCGAGTACCCCCTCAAACGCCACGAACAGCGAACCAACGTCGTTACTATGCGCGCTCAAACACCGTCGGTTCGCAGCCGCAACGCCGCGTTCACACCCACTCCAAGATTCGACTGCGTAACTGCTAAACGCCCGTACCGCGACTCATCGACAAGTTCGAATTCTGCGAACTCCAGAGTAGCGCTACCTTCGAATTCAATATAAATATCGACATCTACGAGGATGCGCGTGACCGATTGGCCCGCTAAACGTAGTTCCATACCTTTACCATCCTGCCGGAGTGGAAATGGCCCAAGGCCTCTCCTGGCAGTGTGCGATCACGCGAGTACGTTCAGTCTTCATCTACCTCAACGCCGTAGCCGACTGCCATCGCACCAAGATCGTGATCGTAGCCCTGACCAACGGCGCGGAGACGCCAGACATCTCCGCGCCGATAGATCTCCGTGAGCACCATCGTTCGTTCAACTGTCCCGAGATCAAGTACAAACGTTGCAAATGTTCCGTCAGACCCGTCAATACTGACAGTGACTGCTCCCAGGTCACCGAAAGTCCGTTCGCCGTCGACAGCAGCTGCGATCACAACACGCCGACATTCAGCAGGTAACGCATCGAGATCTGTCCGGATACTCTGCTCGCTGTCCCCGTCAACGGAAAGCTCAACTGCGCCATCTTCGTCCGCGACGTTGTTGTAGAAAATGAAGTCTTGATCGGAGTCGACCTTGTCCGTGTCATCAAGAAGGAAGGCGACCACGTCTACATCGAATTCTCCGCCGACGTTCTCCGTCCGCCACGCAACATTGACCGACCACGCCGACCGAGCTGCGGGAAGATCGATAGCCTCGCCACGAATCAAAATAGGTGCAGACAAACGTGATTCAAGCTTCATGTGCTCCGGAACCACACCGGAAACCAACGCCTCGTTGACATCGGATTCGGCTATCTGTGGGAGCCCTCGTTCGGTAACCCTAGCCATCCGCTTGTCAGACTGGCCTCCGTCGAGCATCAAGACGTCAGTGACCGCAGTGGTCAGATTGAGTGATGGCCGGGCACCTAATTGAACAAGACGTGACCGCATAATCACACCGTCGAGATGACTGCCACCAAGAATCAGGACCCGACGGCCATTCCACGCCTTCGCTTTTCGGTTCGGATCTGGTGAGGCAGCTGCAATTGGCGACCGGACAACAGGGGCTGGCCCATCCAGCGACTGCACCGGCACAACGATTTCCGGGACCAGTGACACTACGATCGGAGCGCTATCTGTCTTGAGCACACCCGGCAATGCTCGCGCCAACAGTTCGTCGAGCTGTTGCTCCGAGATGACGGGGATACCGTTGGCGCCGGCCTTACGCACCTTCCCGCTTTGCGACGCGGGGTTCTCACACACCACAACACTCGTCTGTCGACTAACTCCGTTCATCACGTCAAACCCTGCCTCGGTGAGGCGGGCTGCCAACGCAATTCGAGGAGTACGTGTGGATCCGCTGATAACAACCTTCATCCCCTGAACCAGGCCGTGCGCAAGATCCAGGCGCCCAGGATTGGCAAACGACGACGGCATCCGCTTGATCTGTTGTGGGTAGACAGTGACACGACGGTCATTGCAACCGACCACAGGCAGCGGAAGCTGAAGTGATTCTGCAAGTGTTGCGCTCCGCCCGAAGACATCGACAAGCACCCGTGCGTCGTCATACGCATCATGCGCGTTGAACTGTTCGATCTTCCAGTACTCTGCCAAGGTTTCGAGGCGATGGTTCGGTACATCCAGCTCCAATCGACGCGCCAGAGCAAGCGTGCACAGACGATTGTCGACCGGGGCACCAGAACCGACTCTCTGGAATTCAGCGTCGAGGAAGCCATAATCGAACGACGCATTGTGCGCCACCATGGTTCGACCGGACAACAACTCAGCGAACTCGTCGGCGATGTCCTCAAATCGTGGGGCGCCAGCCAAACGATCAGGCGTCAGGTTGTGGATGTGGACGGGTCCCGGATCGCACCCCGGATTGAGCAGCGTCGAGAACTGCTGTTCAACAGTGCCATCTTCTCGAAGAACCAATGCCGCGATGCTGAGCATGCGATGCGACGCTGCCCGCAGGCCTGACGTCTCGACATCGACAACCACCCAGCGGTGATCACCCGGCAGTCGGTAGCTCTCTGCTTGGCGAAGCGTGCTGGTCATTGAAATACCTCCGTCAGACAACAGTGAAAACAGACGAGCCAGTTGCAAATCAGCTCCCCGACCTACCGGAACGCACTGCCCTTCGAGGTCAGTGCCTTCACTCGCTCGACGGTCCAGACTGCAAGCACATCCACTTTGCGCTTGCGACCCGTCTCCTTGTGCGTATCGATTTCCTGTTCCGCGATGATGTCCTTGATCCCGTCCGCATCGAGAGCTGAAAGACGTTCCAACAGAACCCCTTCCCCATCATCCTTGAAAACATCGAAGGGGTCGAAGGCCCCCGGCTCGCGTTTCACCTTCGGTGCCGCGGCCCGACGACGGGGTGCCGGCGCAGGAGCTGTTACCACCGCGGCTGATCCGTCGGACGGAACCGCGAAAGCCTCTTCGATTGCCTTCGCGAAGCGCGGGGTACGAGCGGCTTCCTCCGCAACTACCTGAACCAGCTTAGCCAGCAACACTGATGCCGAGGCATTCGTCGCCCCCAGCTTCAAGAGCGCAGCACCGGTTTCCTGCACCTGCACCCGACGACGCGCTTCATCGATACCCGCACTCATAGCTTCGCCTGCGCTTCCGTGAGAATGTTCTGCGTGATCGCACGCATCTGATCGAACTGACCTGCGTTGCCGTACTTCACTTTCAAGGTTCCGTACGGATGAAACTCCGCTGATGCGGCAATCTGATTCGACTCCGCGAGATATTCGGGCAATACGTGTGGGACGTTGGGATCGCGTCGAAGATTCCTGACGGTGGTCCGGTGCACCGCGGAATTCGACTTGTACTTGGTGATCACCAACCCCAACTCGAAGAGCTCACGGCCGATTTCCTTGCCGAACTTGGCGATATGCGTCTGGATCTGCGGAATGCCGTACGTAGACAGCACATCCGGGATCGTGGGAATAACATAGCCGTCAGCCATTGCCAAACCATTGAGCGTGATTGGGCCCAAGTTGGGTGGGCAGTCGATCAGCACGTAGTCGTAGTAATCCATCACGGGGGCCACAGCGTCGCGCAACAACTCGACCGGCTTGGTGGAACTTCGGTCAGCCACCCGAAGGGCACTGATCTCCTCCTGCAACTCGATCAGATCGAGCGACGAGGGCAGCAGATCCACACCGGTGACGCGTTTGACCGGCGAGACCCCACGCTGAATTGTCCCGTGCAAGTCGAAGTTCGACGTACCTTCAACCGCATCACGGAAGATGGTGGCGCTGGTGAGCCCCTTCTTGTTCAGCTCGAGCCAGTGATCCTCACTGATCATCATGGTGGTGAGGTTGATCTGCGCATCAAGGTCGATCAGCAACACACGCTGCCCGAATTCGAGCGACATGAACTCCGCCAACCCCGCCGTGATCGTCGTCTTACCGACGCCACCCTTGAGGTTGATTGTCGCAATGGTCTTTGCCATCAGAATCCGTCCCTGTTCTTCACCGCTACGCACCTAGTTTGCATCGACTATCGCACCTGTTCCTGATTGTTTGACCCGAAAACCGATCCGCCCCAACGGTTCCGCAGCCTGCGGCAGCGCATACGAGAACAGTGTGGCGAAGTCGCGCGAATCCACCGGACCGGCCTGTGCCCGCTTCAACTGACGTGGACCCGGGTCGTTGGCAAACACCAGAATCAACGCGCCGCGAGTCTTGCGGTGCAGTGCGCCGGCAAGAGGCCCACCGTTCTTCTTCGGACTGCCGGCAATGTGTTCGATGGCATCGCGCTCACGAACAGCGGTGCCGGTGAAGCCCGTCCGGTACTCACGCTCTTGACGCTTACGATTGACGATCGGCAGTTTCTCGTGCCAGCCCTTGATCTCGATGGGCTCACGCGTTTTAGGTTGTGGCAGGAGAACTGCGAAGTCCTCGAGCAAGCCTGCCTCGATTGCTGCCGCGAGCGCCTCACGGTGCGGTCCGAAGCTCCAGCCCGTCGCCCACTCGAATTGGTCGACTCCGTCCAGAACAACGGGGGCCGGGACAATTCCGTACCTTGCGGAGAACGATCGCACAACGTCGTCCTTGTCCACAAAGTTGAAGGTCCCGGAATCGTTCAGCGACTTCAGCATCGGACCGACAGCAGCAAAATGTCTGGCATTGATCGAGCCGTCACCACGCGGCGGCTGCATCGTGAAACTGAAACTCTCGCCGCCCATACCGCGATAAGCCAGCTCGGCGTTGAACATCTTGTTCCGCGCAGTGGGCTTGAGCCACGGCAGCTGCTGGAACACCATCGGCGGAACGTCGCGTGGGGTAACCCACGGCTCGCCGTTCTCGTTCACACCGCTGAACCTGGTGAGCTCACGCCGGAACTCTTCCTCGTCCTGCACGATAGCCTCGAACGCCTTGTACATGTCGAAGTCGGCACCGGCCGGTCCACCGACGGAGCGACCGATGAACAGCCGTACCAGGTCTCGGTAGCCGGGCCGGAAGCCGAACCACCGGCCCATCTGCATCAACGTGTCGGCTTGGCCGGTTCTGCGGGTGTAGTAGGTGATGGTAAGTCCCTCGACGGTGAAGCCGCGACTCAGCTTCGTGCCGCCTACGAGGACCTTCCACACTCCTCGTTCCTGGAAATCGAGAGAATCCTGGTTGTAGTCCTTCTCCGCCGCACCATTGACCACGATGACGGGGCTGGTGCCCTCGGAAATCTTGTCGTAGGCGGCGCCGATGAACTCCTCCAACTCGGCAAACGACCCAGGGTTCGGCAGTTCACTGCCCCGAGCCGCACTCACCACCGCAAAGTCCTCGGCCCAGAGCTTGTCGAGCCTGGAAAGACTTTTGGCCTGGCTGTATCCGGCCGATTTCCACAAAGCTTTGAAGTCGTCCGCTACAGCATCATGCTCGGCCTGCTTCACCGATTCGTGCACCAGCATCGTGTGGTGCCGATACGGCTTGGCGCCCTTCGATTCCCGGAAAAGCTTGATCGCCCCGGTCAGGACAAACGAGTCGAGGGCCCGCAATTGCTCGGCAGAACGATCCTCGTCGCACTCGGCCCGGAGATCTCGTACGTACGCTTTCTCGTTCGAATTGGCCGGCGTCTTGTCGTCGTCCTCGACGTCGTCGAGATCGTGGAAGTCCGCACCACCCATGTACGGGCCGGGCCGCTCGAGACTGACGATGAAGTCCGAAGGAAAGACATTGACACTGTCTTCCGGATCGACAAACACGTTGGCAAAAGGTGTTGCGGTGTAACCGATGTACTGGGCACGCTTGAGAAGACCAAGGATCTCCGCGATCTGGCCGTTGATCGCCGTCCGCTCGATCTGCTCGGTTTTCATCTTCTTCGGATCAATTGTGTTCACCGACGCCTGATCTGCCTCGTCGTCGATGATCAACGCTGGGATCTGATCGAGTTCGGTGGGAACTTTCTTCAGGTCCGCGACCAACTTCTTGAGGCTCGAGACATTCTTCTTGACCACAGCGATCCGAATATTGCTGGGGTACAGATTCTTCGGAGCATTGAGCGGAAGTGAGTGATCCACTGTCTCGAAGTGCAACGCGCTCAAGCCCGCAAGCAGGCTCTTGTAGTCGAACGTCGACGTGGTGAGTCGACGAATTGCGGGAATCTCGTTGGTCTTGTTGGGATCGATTTCGTGCTCGAGAAAGTTCCCGTCGCGCCAATCTTCGTCGTTGGCGTAATCGTCGTCGACGCCCGCGCTGATGTTCTGGCGACCGACCAACTCCATGTCGAGGCGTCGCTGCGTCTGGCTCCTCAGAATCTCGATAGTGCCGGTCAACACGATGACCAAGCGGTACCCGGCGTCGATTGCCTTGGCCACTACGCCACTGAAATTCGCCGTTTTTCCGCTCTGGACATAGCCGACCACCAGTCCCTTGGACTGATACGGCTCCGGCCTGGTTGGGTCGGCGAGCCGGTGAACGACCTCAGTGGTTGCTACATCCAGTTCGCCGATTGTCTTCTCGTCCCAGTTCTTATCCGCCAGAACTCGCTTGTAGGCACGCCAGTAGAAGTCGTGCTCGCGCCTGCGCTCTGCGGTGTACCAGGGATCCCACGGCTGCTGAGCCGCAATCACCACGGGACCACCTTCGCGAGGAAACTTCGCGCTGAGTTCGTCGTGCACGTGCGCGGGCAGTCCGAGCAATTCGTAGACCAAGGTTCGACGCTCGCTGCTCTGGGCGGCGGTGGCGCCGACCCACGTTTCAACGCTCTCGGCGTCCCACTGACGCAATCGTGAACGCAGAGCGGTCCGCACGGCAACAGCACTGTCGTCGAGGAAGACGTCAACGATGTCGGCGATGGTCAACCCGTCGGGATAGCTGGCCCGCAACCGTGCATTGACCGGGTACAGAACGTCTTCGGGTGGAAACCCTTCGCCCAGTTCGCGTGCCACAGCACGGAAGACTTCCTCGCTCACTGCGCTACCTGCTCTCGATGTGCCGCCATTGCCGAGATCAGGACTTCCTGCCACGCCTGCATCTTTTCCTTCTGCCGCGCGCTGATCCTGATGCCCTCGAACATTTCACCGACCAGCAGATAGATCAACGACTTCAGCACCGGCGCGTCCGTGGTGTCGAGACTTCGGTGCCCCAGCAGGTCGCGCCGAAAGCGCGCATTGATCCACAAAGTTCGCGTTTTGAGGTCTACTTCGAAGAATTGATCTCGCGCCAATGCGCGCCATCCGATGGCAACCGGATCGGCGCCAACGGTGAATTCGAATGCGTCGCTGAATGAATCGAGCACATCCTCGGGCAAACCCGAAGAAGGCTCTACGACGCTGATCGGCCGGGGCTGATGACTACGCGCCGCGCGGACCGAGTTTTCGGCGTCGTCGAGATAGGAGCGGAAGTTCCCGGTTCCGCCGGAGAATACCGCGCTGTCGAGGGCAGCCGCTGCAGTCGCATCAAGAGTGACTCCCGATTTTTCGGGATTGATCGTGATGTGCTGCAACACGTTCTCGTCAAGGTCGACCGCAACGCGGGCCAATCCGTAATCCGGACGCCCCCGAACAATCCCGTTCCAGCCACCGATCTGCAGGAGCCGATCGTGTCGATAGAAGTACAACCCTTGCTGATCCCTACCAGGCGCACCGCTGAGTCGAAATTCCGGCGCATTGCTCCGAGCCGGCCAGATATGGGCATTGGCAACTAAATCCGATCCGTCGACCGACGCACTCAGCTGCTGCGGGTAATTCGGGGAACCGGTGCGCGGGTAGGAGAACGGATCGAGCGCACCCACCGAGCGCAACGCCCCGGCCCGGCCTGCCTCGAGGTCGAAGACATCGATCGTCAGTGCGACTCGGCCGGATTCGATCAGTCGATGGAACACCACACCGAGGTGGTTGCGCACGTCGTTGATGGTTTGTTCGAGCCAACTGGTCTGCTCGTCCTCGTTGGCGGACATCAGAAATGTTGTGATGTCGCGCCATTCGACGATGGTGCCGGAATCGAACGGAAAGCGCGGAGTGACGGCATCGAAGAAAGCTGCGGCCTCCCCCTCTTCGATTACTGAAACCGCCTGGCGCCCCTGCCCGGAGTTGATCTCGCGGCCTTGGGTGGGATTACCCGAGCGCCTCGACCACACTCGCAGGACCCGGGCCTGACTGAGCGATGCGGCCTTCATACCAACACCGAAGTGACCCAAATCTGCTGCGCCGTAATCGCGTCGGCGCCCGTAGGTCATCGCTGCGTCGATCGTGGCGGCGTCCATTCCCAGGCCGTCGTCTATCAGCATCATCGAGACAATCCGAGTCCCGTCCTGCACAAAGCGAATCAACACGTGCGCGGCACCGGCGTCGAGACTGTTATCCACCAGATCTGCGAGCGCGGTGGTGATGGTGTGGTGCAACCCCACTGCGCCGGCGAGGGATTCGTCAGCTGATAGCGCCTTCGGGCCGACTGTCGCCACCTCCGAGATGTCAGGCATCGCCAGCCTCCGAATCTGCGGATCCTGCGGTGTGAACCCAGGCCGCTTCCAACAGATCGAGGATTGCATCCTCACCTCGATCTTCGTATGCTCGCAACAGCTTTCGCGGCCGATCTTCGCCGGGGAGACTCACCGCTTCGGCGAGAATGCGCACGACGTGCCGATCGGCGGTGCGCAACGGTTCACGGTTGCCGATTTCGGCAAGTGCTTGTCGCAATGGATCGACATCGGCGTGCACAACGACCGGACGCACCACCCGGAACGTCCCGTCCTGCCACAATTCGAGCAAGATGTCTTCGCCCACGACCGCGGACAGCTCACGGAGGAATCTACGGATTGTGCCGAAGGTCGGCTGAGCACCACTCCACCGAACAGCCTGAACACCAAGATGACTCTCGAGTTCCACGCTCTCGCCTCGCACACAACCGGCTGCGACCGCCACACCGGCCGGCACCGCAAAGCTCGAACCCCGCACATGCTCTGACGTGACCGTCGTACGGTATCGCCAGACATTGCCAGAGCGGTACAGGCGACGCGTCTGCTCCGGCGGTTTGGCTGTATCGCGTGAGCGCTTACGTCGAACGATTCCATCGCCGCCGACGTTGAACTCACTGGGTTCCGGAACAGCTTCGTCTGCAATGGCATCCGCACTACCCCAAGCCTGAAGGTGCCACGAACCGGCGTCGAGTACGACGCGATCATCCGCTTCGAGGGCCCGCTCGATCGACCGTTCGGGGCGATCTGTCTTCAGCAACTCCGCCAGTTCGGGAACAGTCTTTGGCGTCCCCAACGCCTCCAGTGCGCCGACTGCCAGGTCGGAAATTCGGCGCGCCCTGGTCAAAGCAGACCCGGAAACAACGGTGATTCCGCACCAGTCGAGCCACTTCTCGAGCTCACCTCGAGACATCGACACCGCATCTACGACGTCGCCGAGAGCTACTACGCCGTTGGGTGATTCGAAGTCCTCGAGCAATGTCTGGGTGCGCTTCTTTGCTGCCGCCACCCCGGGCGCGGCAGCCCAACCATCGGTGACCTCGAAGTAGTCGTCGAGCCGATCGAGAACCAACCACAAGGGAACGCCGTACCCGGGCACCTCGGCGGCGATGCTCGGATGCAATTCCAGAAGGCGCTCGAGCGAAGCTACCGGCTGAATCTCGACGCGCAAGCTGGCAAGCAAGTTTCCGACTGCAGTTCCGAACCCACAGGCGTCGTTGATCTTTGCTTTCACCTCGGCTTCGATTTGCCCTACTCGTCCCGAGCCCACACCAATCTTCGCGCCGACCGCTCCTCGCCGCTGCGGCACCGGCGCCACAATGCGCTCCCGCAAGACCAGCGACTCACGTTCGTCGAGTTGTGAAAATAGGTTGTCGATCTCGTCCATCGCGTCGGTTCGATGCACGGCAGGCAGATCATTTGGTGTCAACGCGGAAATTCGGGCTGCCAACTCCTGGATAGGTTCCGGCGACTCGTCATCGATCTCGACGGTGACCAACGGCCGCGCATCCTGACCGCGGACCCGTCGCCACACCGCCAACTGCTCGAGATCGTCGAGTAAGGCAGTGATCGCGGGCGGGGCCGCTCCGTCGTCCGCTGTCTCGATCCGTGAGCGGGGATCCGTCATCACCGCACACACGAGCAAGCTGTGAACCACATGGTGAACTGTCTGCTCGCTGGTTCCGCGAACACCGAAAATCTCCGCAGTGGTGTGAGTCAGCAGTTCGCCGACATTCGCGTGCGAGGCCAAACGGGCCAGCGACGTCACGGCGCGTGTATCGAGCCCGAGCGCACCAAACGGCACACTCGGATCGAGGAGCGGGAAACTCTCCCTCAAAACCGCTGACGAATGGTGGGAAATGTAGAGCGACGCCAATTCGGACAGCAGTTTTTCGAGATCGACTTCGAGGACGGTGAACGACGGCGACTCACTGAACCACCAGTCCGGGGACGGCGCCAGGGGCTCGAGTAGGGCGGCACGGTCGGACACATAGTCGTCCAGCCACGGCAGAATATCGACCCAGAGCGTGTCCGACAGTTCTGTTGCGGGTAGCGAGTTCACACCCAACGTCAACGCACTACTCCCACTCACAGAACTTTCAATGCAGTGTAAAACCGACCACGATGTCGGTAATAAGCTACTGCAGGCTGTGGCTCGTCGCAGCGTCGGACCTGATTACACTCGCCGGCTCAGTCGAGCGCGGTGAAACCCTTCGCCCGATCCGCATCTCCGACGCTCCACAGGTTGGTCGACAGTTCCGCCTTCACGAGGGGAATTACTTCTTCGGCAAACCGGCGCAAGGTGTCCTTCTGCTGCTCGAAGTCGAGGACGTGATTGATGGATACGGACTGGAAGTCGTGACCGTAACTCTCGTGGTAGTCAAGGATCTTCTCGGCGACGCGCTCCGGCGACCCGACCAACGCGGGTCCACGGTCGACGGCTTCCTCGATGGTCCGGAAGCTCGTCGTCTTACCGACCGCCTTGGGGTCGTGCTTACGCTTGTCTTGCTGCGCGACAGCCCCCTCGTAGATGGGGCGGAATTCCTCGACGGCTTGTTCGGTGGTGTCGGCAAGAAACAGACCACCCGACCCGGAGCCGACGTAAGCCTTGGACGGATCATGCCCGTGAGCGAGATACTGCTCGCGGTAGTGGTCGATGAGCACTTTGTAGTTCTCGCGGGGCTGGAGGGCATTGGCCGTGACGATGGGGTCGCCCCACTGTGCAGCAAGCTCGACTGCCTCGAAGGAAGTCGCGGACCCGTGCCAAATACGGAAAGGCCCGTCGTAGGGCCGCGGTAGCGTCGTTGCGTCCTCGAGAGAGGGCCGATGGGTACCCACCCACTTGACGTTTTCCTCGCTGATCAGGAGTTTGAGGAGTTCGTAGTTCTCGGTCAGGTATTCGTACTGCTTGGAGATGTCGAGGCCGAGCAACGGGTACTGCAACACCTCGTTTCCCTTGCCGATCACAATTTCGAGTCGCCCGCGGCTGAGTTGGTCGATGGTTCCGAAGTCCTCGGCCACCCGAATCGGGTCGAGCAACGACAGGACGGTGACACCCGTCGAGAGCAGAATTCGGTCTGTGGCCTGCGCGATTGCGCCCAGGACGACCGTCGGCGCAGAGGACAGAACCGGGCCGGCGTGACGCTCCCCCACCGAGAAGGAGTCGATACCCAACTCTTCGGCGAGAACCGCGAGTTCGACGACGCGATTGAGCCGGTCCGACGGGGCTACTGCCTCTCCGGTCACTGGATGAGGTGGGTTGAAGATGATGTCCAGAACCTGAAAACGCATGACCCGTCTTTCTCGAGAACCGCCGCACGGCGCCTGTCCCTCGACACGCTAGTTCGCTCACCCGCACCCAACCGGCGTGGCGCGCTAATGCCCAAACCAATCGATCGACGAAACATGCACTGTTTCAACAGTTCTCCCTGAAATCCGGCCGATTCGTGGCTAAAACTCTCGACGATCCGAAATAGAGGCCGCTGGTCACAGATTCCCGCCAAGTAGGACCTGCGTCACGGCCCAAATGAGCGCACGGTAAACATGAAGGACATAGAAACAGATTCCTTAATCGGTAACGAGGTACTAAAGATGAACGGTGCAGCTGCCATCGGAGATGGCATATTCCAGATTCCGGTCCCCATCACCGACAACCCACTCGGCGCAACGCTGGTGTACGCGATGGAGTCCCCGAACGGCCTGATCCTGGTCGATGCCGGTTGGGACGACGACAACGGCTGGCAGGGCCTCAATGCCGGGTTAGCGGAGATCGGTCATTCGGTCACCGATATCGAAGGCGTTGTGGTGACCCATTTCCATCCCGATCACACCGGACTGTGTGGACGCGTGCGTGAAGCCTCTGGTGCCTGGATCGCGATGCACGAGGACGATCACGACCTCTTCAACAAAATGGCCAGCAGCAAGGGCGAAGAGTGGATGACCCACCAGCTGGCCAATATGGCCAAGGCCGGAGCCCCGGAAGCTGATCGCGACGCATTTCGGCAGGCAACCAACGAGAACCCGCCGACGAGCGCGGACTCCGCTCCCGACAGGGTCCTGTCGGACAACGAGATCATCAAACTCACCGGCCGCGGACTTCGCGTCGTCTACACCCCTGGTCACACCCCCGGGCACGTCTGCTTCTATCTCGACGACGCAAACGTCATGTTCACCGGTGACCACGTCCTGCAGAAGACAACCCCGCACGTCGGCAACTTCACGTATCCCCTCGAGGAACGTGACGCCCTGGCTGATTTCTTCGCGTCACTACGACGCGTCCAGACCATGGACATCACACGCGGGCTCGGTGCGCACGGCATCCCCATCGACAGTGTGGGTGGCCGCGCCGGCGAGCTGATCGAGCATCACGAGGAACGTCTGGATCACCTACTCGAGGCATTCGGCGATCAGAAGTTGACCGTGTGGGATGTTGCGGCACATATGAAGTGGTACAAGCCGTGGTCCGATATCTCCCCGATGGGCAAGACCATGGCACTGTCCGAGGGCGCGGCTCATTTGCGTCATCTGGTTGCGCGCGAGCAGGTTACGCAGGTGTCCGACACCGAACCGGCGCTGTTCGCCCGTACGTACTGAAATGACCGGTCAGGGCCGGCAGCACAGTCGGCCCTGACCGGTGTCTTGATCGCTGCACTATGTCGGCACCCCTTGCAATACTGTGCAGATGATTACGCGCAGCGCAGGTCAGCACGTATTTCTCGCTCTCGGCACACCCTGGCTCGACGCCGCGGTGGCATTTCTCGAACCCAAGGCGAAAGTTGATCCGTGGAGCTTTCACGGTGACATGGCTGCCGGCGATATTCTGATCACCGTCTTGGACACCGATCCCCGAACTGTCCTCTGCGCCGAGACCTTGACCGCTGCGTTCTCCGACGACATGTCCCGCATGGAGGTGAGCGACCAATTCGACACCTTCCATCGACTCCCGCTGGTTCCGGACATAGAGAAGATGTTGTCCATCCAATTCCCCAGGGAGACCGGTCAAATCGACAACGCGCTCGGTGACCGCATCCTCCGGGCGCTCCACTCCACCGTCGGTCCCGCTTGCTTCGAGATCGACACCACGGACCCAACGTCAACCGCTGCGCACGCCCGCACCCTGATCGGCAGCTACGGCACATGCACCGCCTGTAGTGCGCAGCTGCGGTTGAAAAAGTACACAGCAGGCGATTCGATGCATTTTCACTCGGCGTCGCGCGTCTTCAGACAGTTCGAACCAGGAGACGACTGTCCGGCCGTTCTGTGCCGAAAATGCGCGAGCAGAATCGCGCTATCCGGATTCACTAATTTGGTTGAATATATGGTCTCGACACACCCACCATGCCCGCAGTGCCGGGCCCACTGGACGTCGAGCTGTTCCCCCGGAATGCCGGCCTACCTCCACAACGAAATTCCCTGGATCTCGGTCACCGGGTGCGTCGTAGGCCCGGACACTCCCAAATGGAGTTGCCTTGCGTGCCATCACTCCTGGGGTCAGATGTTCGAGCTGCCCCCTGAACGCGACGAGCGCGTTTGGTGACCGCACTAGCGGCCACCAAACGCGCTTCGTTGTCAGATCTGCACTAAATCAGTTAGCGGCAAACCCGGGGAGCCGCTCGATGTCCGCGATGATCGAGAACTCGGACGCGTCGCCCTTGATGATGCGGCTGGACTCGCCGTGAACGTCCACCGGTACGTCGCCGGCCAACGTCACTCGGTGCACACTGCGCGCCTGAGTTCCGTAATCGGAGACACCGTAGTGCTGAGTAGCCTGGTTGTCCCAGATCGCCAGATCTCCCGCTTCCCAGGCCCAACGAACCGTGTTTTCCAACTTGATGACTCGCGCCTGCAACAGCTGGAACAAAGCAACCGACTCCGACGGCTTGAGACCGACAAACTCCTTGACGAAGTGTCCGAGAAGCAAGGTCTTCTCCCCCGTTGCCGGGTGGATGCGCACCACCGGGTGCTCCGTCTCGTAGATCTCGCGAGTGAACTCACCGTAGTTGGTCACACGCTGCGCGTTGCCCTGCTGCACCTTGTCCACGATCTCGGCGTAGTCGTAGGCATTGGTGTGCACAGCACGCAGATTCTCCACCAGAACCTTCAGTGAATGCGGCAACTGGTTGTAGGCCGCCGTGGTGGATGCCCAGGTGGTTGCTCCGCCGTACTCGGGAATTGTGGTGGGGCGCAGGATCGATGCTTTCGGGATGCGGTCGATGAATGTCACGTCGGTGTGCCAGCTGCTGGCGGCACCGTCGAGAACCAGCAACTTGTTGTCCGCGGACTTGAGCGTCGGGTGGGTCGTGGTCTGCGTGCCGAGCGTGCCGGCAAATTCGTACTGCGACACGTCGTCGAGGTGCTGCTGTCCGCGGAAGAACACAACCTTGTGGGCGGCAAGTGCGTAGTTGATTGCATACGCGGTCTCTGCAGACAGGTCACCCGAGAGGTGGACTCCGTCGATACGTGCGCCGATCAGTTCGCCCACCTTGTGGACCGTGATTCCACCGGCTGCATAGATTTCTTCAGGGGTAAGTACGGCGCGGTCGAGTTCGGTGATAGACATGAAATTCTCCTGTGGAGTCAGAGTGAAAGTGTGAGTGTCGTACGTGCGGATCGGTCAGACAGCAACAGTCAGGCTTGGCTCCACTGGTACAGAATCCCGGCCTTGACGCTGGCGCAGCGGATCCGGAAGCGGCACCGCCGCAACCAGTTTCCTCGTGTACTCCTGGCGCGGTGAGCTGAATACCTCCGCAGCGGGGCCCTCTTCGACCAATTCCCCACTGCGCAGCACCGCTACCCGGTCGGCCACCTGATGGACGACGGCCAAGTCGTGGCTGATGAACAGGCATGCGAATTTGTATTCCTCTCGTAGGTCGGCAAAAAGTGAAAGAACGTCAGCTTGAACTGAAACGTCGAGCGCACTGGTCGGCTCGTCGGCAACCAATAGCCGTGGTCCGAGTGCAAGTGCCCGCGCAAGCGCCACCCGTTGACGTTGACCACCAGACAGTTCCCCGGGCGCCCGGTGTGCAAACGATCGAGGCAAGCGGACCGATTCGAGCAACTCCTCGACCTTGTTCCGGAGCAGGGCGCCGGTAGCAAAGCGGTGTACCTCGAGCGGTTCGCCGATGCTCTGTCCGACGGTTCGCCGGGGATCGAGTGACGCTGCCGGATCCTGGTGGATCAGCGCCATACCCTTGCGCAGACCCCGCAGGTTAGCCGCGGATATCGTCCCCAGATCGGTTCCGTCGAAGCTGACAGTGCCACTGCTCGCCCGAATGACGCCCAGCGCGCTGCGACCGAGAGTGGTTTTCCCCGAACCTGATTCGCCGACCAGTCCTACTACTTCACCTGGCCGCACACTCAGACTCACCTGATCGACAGCCCGAAACGCCTTGTTGCCCAGACGAGCCGGGTACACGATCGACACGTCGTCGAACCGGAGAATCGGATCGGCGAGCGACCGTTCGAGATCATCGACCAGCACGACTGCCGGTTGAGCGTGCTCGGCTTCCGGCAGCCGTGGGACCGCCGCCAGCAGAGCCTGGGTGTAGCTCGCGCGCGGTGACGCAAACAGATCGAAGACCGACTGCTGCTCCACCACTTGACCGGATTTCATCACGAGCACCCGGTCGGCGATATCAGCGACGACGCCCATGTTGTGCGTGATCAGCAGAATCGCGGTCCCAGACCGATCGCGTAGCTCCCGGAGCAACTGCAGTATTTCGGCCTGCACTGTCACATCGAGCGCAGTGGTCGGCTCGTCGGCGATCAGCAGATCCGGAGAGCCCGACAACGCCAGCGCAATAACTACGCGCTGTTTCTGACCGCCGGAGAGCTGATGCGGATACCAATCGACCCGACGCTCCGGCTCCGGAATCTCCACCATCCGTAGCAGTTCCACGGCGCGGGCCCGAGCGTCGGCCCGGGATATCTTGCCGTGCGCCCGCAGGACCTGAGCGATCTGCCACCCCACCTTCTGGACGGGGTTGAGTGCGGTCTGCGGCTCCTGGAACACCATCGCGGCCCGGGTACCACGCAGCTTGTTCAATGTGGCCTCGTCAGCTCCCAGAACCTGCTGGCCACCGAGTTCGATCGACCCGCTCGCCTGCGCCCCTTCCGGCAGCAAGCCGAGGACTGCGCGCGCCGTCAGCGACTTACCTGATCCGGATTCTCCAACCAGGGCCAGAATTTCACCCTGTCCCACTTCGAGATTCACGTGGTCGACAACGGTGGTCGATTCACGTCGGGAATCCGCCGTACCGAACTGGATCACCAGATCCTCGATGGCGAGAACCGCCTGCTGCTCTACTGCGTTCATGTTTGTGTCCTTGAAAGTGGTAGTTAGGCAGTGTCAGATCCGACGAGCTTTGCCGAGCGCCTGGGCGATCAGGAGAAAGCTCAAGACCAAGGCGGAGACGATGATCAACGGTCCGACGGCATAGGCGGGATTGGCGTCGAGGTTGGGAATGGCGTCGGAGATGATGGACCCCAATGACGGATCCGGTGGTCGTACACCGATTCCCAGGAAGCTCATCGCGCTTTCGGCAAATACGGCCACCGACATCGACAGGGCGATCTGCACGCCCAACGGTTCGACGACGTTGGGCAGCACATGCTTACGCAGTACCCACCAACGGCCGGCCCCGATCACTTCGGCGGATTCCACGAACGGCAGCTCGCGAACCCTGAGCACACTGGTACGCACGAGGCGCCCGAACATGGGGATCTCCGCGGCCACGATCACGGCGATAACCGGCGTGACACCGGGACCGGTAATCGCTACCAGCGTGATCGCGAGAATCAGCAGCGGGAAAGCAAGGATCACATCGAAGATTCGTTGAGCAATGACATCGGCAACAGGATTGATGCTCGAGATCAAGCCGGCAAGCGAACCGATGATCGCACCCAATGGCACCGCGACAAGCACGATGACGAGATTGATGCGGATACCGTACAGCGATCGAGTGAAGACGTCGCGGTTCACCTGATCGGTGCCGAACCAGTGTTGTGCGCTGGCGCCCAACAGGTTTGCACCCTCAATCTGTTCGTTGGGGCCGTAACTCGTCAGCAGTGGTGCTGCAATACCTGCCGCTGCGATGACGAGCACGATCAGGACGCCTGCAAGCCCCTGGCCGTGAGTCAGGGCCTCGCGCACCGGACGCGAACGCCTAGTCGACGGCGCGTCCTGCAGTTGATCAACGACAGTCATTACCGTCCTCCAATGCGGATACGCGGATCAAGGTAGGCGTGCACGATGTCTGTCAACAACTGAATCAGCACGAAGATCGTGACCGAGAGCAGCAGAAGAACCTGCACCACCGGGTAATCGCGCCGGCCAATTCCCTGCTGAATCAGTTGACCGATTCCCGGCCAGGCAAAGATCGCCTCGACCAGCACGGCTCCACCAAGTAGATGCCCGGTCTGAATTCCGAGGACAGTCAACATGGTCGGTAGCGCATTACGTAAAGCACTACGAGTCACCAGGTTCCAGCGCGTAACTCCGGCAGCCTGAGCGGTGATCACATACTGCTGCGCCATTTCGGTGCGCAGGGCCTCCGAGAGAAATCTGGTCAAAGCTGCTGTGACCGGCAGTGCCAAGCACAGTGACGGCAGCACCAGGTACTGAAGCGTGATGTCGGGACGAGCCAGGTATCCACCCGGAGGTACACCACCGGAAGGCAGCACCGGAATCAGCACCGCGAAGACCAGGACCAGTAGAACACCCGTCACAAAATTGGGCAGCGCAACAGAAAGCGTGTTGAGCACGTTCACCACACTGGTCAGCCACTTCTTCGGCCAGACCACCACGGCGACACTGAGAATCAGGCTCAGCACTACCGCCAGCAGCAACGCGCTACCGGCGAGCACCGCGGTATTTCCCAATCCCGCCAGGACGAGGTCCGAAATCTGACCGCCCAGGATAAACGACCGACCCAGATCCAACGTCAGGACGTCGCCGATCCACGACAGGTACTGAGCAGGGATCGACTGGTCGAGCCCAAGCGAATGACGAATCGCCTCAATCGATTCCGGTGTGGCATCCGGACCTGCCAGCGCCAAGGCCGGATCACCGGGAACCAGTCGCATTACCGAGAAAATCAACAACGACGCAAGAAAGAGAACCACCACCGCCGACGGTAGTCGGCCAAGGACATAGCGAAACATGTTCTCCCCTAAGCCAGGAAGGTGTTGGCGAACTGCGGCTGACGGCCCTTGGTCCATGAAAGATCTCGCACGGTGGAAGCAGCTGATACCTGCTGGACCACCACACCGATCTCGATCAGGAACAACTCGTCCAACAGTTGGGTGCTCAAGTCGGCGTACAGCTTCTTGGCGGCGTCGCTCGAACCGTCCGGCTGCTGCCACGCCGCGTCCGCGGCAGCGGAGTACGCCGGCGAACTGAACTTCGACGCATTATGTGCGGCGTTGAACGGGTAGGCACTGACAGTCAGGGTCGACGGAATGTACTGCGCAAATGTGTGACTGGTCAGCCAGAGCCCCTTGAATTCTGCGCCGATCAACTGCTTGAAGAAGATTGTCGCTTCGACAGGATCCAGCTCGACGCGAATTCCCGCCTCCGCAAGATTTGCCTGCACGATCTGCGCTGCTGCTTCGAAGTCCGGACTGGCTCCGGTGTACGTCAACGGAATAGTCGGAAGCGTCCCGACCTCACTCACCAACGCCCTGGCTTTGGCAACATCACGCGCATAGGTGGAGTTCTTGGCTGCGTCGTAGGCGGGTGACGACTTGGGCCACGGCAGATTCACGGCGTAGCCGGCATCGCGATACACCTCACTCATGATGCGTTCCCGGTCGATGGCGTATGCCACGGCTTTCCGGGTTCGCACGTCGGTCAACCCCTCGGCCGTCACGTTCGCACCGATATAGGTCTGCAGTTCCGCCCCGTCGAGCGCTGTGGTCTCGAAACCATCTGTCTTGCCAACTGTCTGCGAGTCACGGAACGTCAGCGACCCCGGCGCTACGAGCGCAACCTGACCCGACTTGAGAGACGTCAGACGCGCTTGTGAATCGGGGACGATGCGAGCCTCGACGCGGTCGAGAAAGGGGCGTTCCGCAACCCAGTAGTTCGGATTGCGATCGAAGGAGATCGAACTGTTCGGAGTGCGCGACGCGAAAACGAACGGTCCTGTCCCGATGAAGGATTCACCGGTGACTGCCTTGTCGAAGGTCTCCGAGTCGAAGATCGGAGCCAGATCCAGCAGGTCGAAGATGTTGCCGGTTCGGTGCGCCAGCGTCAGTACCAGCTTGTTCGGATCAGAAGAGTCGTAGCCGCTGATCGCAGCTGCTGTGCTGCGCAACTGAGCGGAGAACTTGGGATCGGCGTACGTACGCAGCGAAAACTCCGCATCCGCAGAGGTGAACGGGCGGCCACTGTGGAAGGTGACATCGTCGCGCAGATTCAGCGTCAACGTCAGACCATCGTCCGAGAGCTTCCAGTCCTTGGCGAGAAGAGGTTGCGGCACTACGGAATCGAGCGGATAGCGAGTCAGCGTCTCGAAGACAAGGCCTGAGATTGTAATGCCGGCAATTGTTGTACTGGTCAAGAGAGCAGACGGGGTGACGTCGTCCGGAATTGCCAGCGTGAGCGTGCCACCGCGCACCGGATCCACCGATTCACCTGCATCAGAACGCTGTTCACCAACGGCCGAGGAGCACGCAGCCAGTGAGCCGGTACCGAGAATTGCGAGTGCGGCAATAGCGCTGCCACGAAAAAAGGCACGGCGATCGAGCCCGGCCGTCGGAAATGACGAGTTCACGGAGGTGAAGTCCTTCGTATGAGGGTGCGGAGCAACGCGCGCAGAGCGCGGCACGCAAAAGGGAAAGTGGTCGTCCTGGTGGCCTCGAAGAACCCGAACTTCGGATCAGTTCAGCGGGTACTGAGAGCTACACCAGCCGGTGTGGCGCTGAAGAAGTCAGCGCAGACATCGCAGAGGGACGGACACGGTAAACCTTCCGGTCAGATTCAAGGCACTTGCCTTCGTGAACACACTTAATCATTTCCCCTCATGTTGGGGAAATAGTTGGACTCACGGTGATCCGAACTCGCCAATCTCACGTCCGCTCAACGAGACCGGACCTACTAATCCCAGCTCATCGCGGTAGCGTCCGGAAATCCCACCCTGATGCCAAGGAGACAGATGCAGCCCGAAAGCCCGGCCGAACAGATCCGAACCACACTTGCGCGGATCGCCCACCTCGCCGATACGGGGACCGTCGACGATTACGTCGAACAATTCACTCGGCAAGCCGAATGGACGATGCCGGCCAACCCGGACCGCGGGTTGCCCCTACAGGTACGACGCGGCCGCGAGGAAATAGCTGCCGGCGTGCGCGAGCGCCGCACGGCAGGCATTCAGGGTCCGGGCACCTTCACCCGCCACGTCACCACCGCAATCGCTGTCGAGGTCACGTCGGACACAACAGCCCGCGCCGAAGCGGTGTGGACGTTTTACGTCGACACCGCCACGACGCCTCGCCTCAGCGGCGTCGGAAGTTACGCCGACGAGTTCGAACTGGAAGACGGCCGCTGGCGACTGTCACGGCGCATCATCGCGCGCGGCTGACGATCAGTCCTCTTCACCGGTGATCGACTCACACCAGTCTTCGACTTGGTCGATCCCCTCCTCTGTCCACTCCGGGCTCTGATCCTCCAAGGCATCGAAGACACTTTCGCAGGTCAGGGTGTCCGGCAGGCTGTCGGAGCCCGGAGCAGCAGAGCCTTCCGCGGACGCTTGGGCAACGGGACCAGCAACCAGAGCAACTGCCACTGCGCCTGCCCCGACCAGGCTTTTTACACGCATGGCTTCCTCCTCCACACTTGCAGACCTTTTCGGGGTACCCGAATATTCATGCCCTACTCACCGAGTTCGCGATCGGAAAAGGCTGCTGGTCAACGTATCGGCGCGTAGTCGCACGCGGGCGAAAAGCGTTCCTGCCTTGGCCACAATGTTCCCTCGGCCGGTTGCTCCATGACGCACTTCGGTATCGGCGGCACGCATCGCGTCGTTGACGATCGACGTCAGCCCCGTCCAATCAATCTGTTGCAGTGGAACACCCGGAGAATCAAACTGCGGGAGCTCCGGTAGCGGTGGCAACTCCGGCATCGCCATGGTGTCGAAATTGCCGTAAAGCCAATTGAACTCGGCGCCTTGCACCACTCGCTCAGACAACACCGTCGAATCCAGACCGGTCATGGCCTGTGCAATCCCACCCAACTCGGGAACTTCGACGAATCGCACAGCGGGTGGGTCGAAGGCATACACGATGTCGCTGGGCCGCTCGGTGGTTCCACTCGGATTTGATGCGATCAGACGGAACTGCCCAGACTGCCTCAACGTCAACCTGTGCCTCGACGCACTGATGTCGAGTTCTTGAACCTCACCCCAGGGAGTTTCGAGCTTGAGCCTCCGGTGCCCCTGAACACTCCAGGTGAATTCGATGGATTGATGTCGAATCCCGTGTTCAGGATCCGCACCGAACATCTCGATCACAGGCGGAGCCGAATGCACGATGGTCTGCGAGTACAGATACGCGTACCACTCAACGGCCGACGGGCGCGCGCCAGGATCCGACCCCAGTCCTCGTTCGAACATCTCAATTCCGCCGTGATCTACGCGTCCGACCAACGCCGACAACGGTGATGACTGCGATGTCTGCTCAGCAGCAGCACCGAGTACATCGCGAAATAGCAACGACAGTTTGAAGAGATCCGTGCCTACATCTTGAATTCTCTCGTCACCAATGCATTCCGGTGGCGTCATACCAGGCGAATGCACTCCGGGTCCTTGCCAGGGAGACTCTGCGGCGTGCATGAACTCGGAACCGATCATGACCACGTCGATGGGTGAATCGCTCGTGACCACGCGCAGCGGCCCGATGTCGCCGAACACAACACCTCGAGAATGGAGGAAGGCCGTCGCGCGCGCGATCTGAGCACAGTAGGCCGAACGCACGATGATGTCATCGGGTTCGACGATCACCGATGCACCCACATCTTTTGCATGGGCGGGATTGTTCAGCCAGTCCAGAGTTCGAGCTACCGTCACAAGGCCCGAATAGGGTGTCTGCACTTGCTCTTCGAAGCGTCCCGGGACGACGGCGGTCAGGTACCCCACGGCGACACCGCTCGACTCGACAAGTTCGAGTGGCCACAGAAAAGACGCGTCGAGCGTAGAACGATCCCCCGGCGCCAGGTTCGCACGAAAATCGATCAACCACCGCACATTCGCGACTACAACGTCGCTCGCGTTCTCGAACTCGCGGAAGAGACAGCGAAAACCACGCCCGACGCCCTTCGGAGACTTCACCTCCAACGCCGGAAAGCCCTCCGGCGATTCAACATTGCGGAGGATGCTCAGTCTCGTGACATCAACACTCATACCCGACCCACCAGAAAACCAGAGCTATCACGACACCGCATATCCCACACCTCGCATCGCTGCGCTCACAGCAGCGCTTCCGATCAATTCGCCGCACCACTCACCCGGCCGTTCGAGTATTCCTCGCACCAGTATCTGACAGACAGAGACAAAAAGCTCCGGCGTCAGCGAGTTGTCAGCGACTGTCCTTCGATCTCTCGGCCCTATCCGACCATGCACCGTCAGCAACGCCGACGCCGCATCATCCCCGATCAACCACACCAACATCGCAGGTGCCGTGGAGATTTCAGCGTTGCCGCGTTGGCTGAGAACGGCGGGAGCCGAGCCGACAACCACCGACACCACGGTTCGAGAAGGTCGTTCCAGGAAAGGCCGACCCTTCTTGCCGTGGGCGCAGTTGACCAGACTGTTGAAGGACACATGCCCACCGACGTGTGTGACGCTGACAGCAAACAGGTCCGAAAGAATCGGGCGACGTGCACACTCGTCGGCTATCCAGTGCGTCAACTGTTCGACAAGGCCGCGAGCCAGCTCTTTCGCGCCGTCGTCGACCACAACACGAACGTCGATGTGCGAGCGGACAATCCCCTCGATCTCGAGTTCGATGCTCATTACTGCATCGACTCGGGCGGCTGTAGGTGTGAAGCCGGACCGTCGGCCCAGGTCGTCTCGGACATCCAATGCGGCAACGGGCCGGCGGGCGCGCCGCCTGTCGCGGGACTCTGCGGATACCCTCCACCGATATACGGAGCCGTGACCGGGTTGCGCGGCTTGTCCAACACCACACCTGGTGCTGACGACCTCGCCGACGGTGATTGCTCCGACCGACGGGTTTCCACGTCACTCGCCCCGCTTTCGGGGCTCAATCGAGCCTCGCCGATCAAACCACGTTCCCAGTCACGTAGCCGTTCGGTCGACACACGCTTTGCATGCCGACTCCATTGTTCGAGTGCCTCGTCGACGACCTCAGCTTGGTGCGCAACTACTGTCTCGTTGACCTTGAGTACTGTTTCCTGCTGCTTGCTGATGCGGTCCTGCTCGGCTTCGAACTCGGCATCTCGGCGGAACTCCGACACCCGTTTGCGGGTATCGATTTCTTCCGTCGCATCGCGCTTCTCTTCCTCTTCGAAGGCTTCGACCAACTCGTCGTACGGCGTGCGGGTACCGGCGTTGGACATGACTTTGAAGAGCACCGGAAGCAATTCGATCAACATGAACAGCACCGAAACCGCCATGTGCGCCATACCCGCGGTGCCGTCGCTGCCGGAGAGATCGTTGAGTGCTTTGAGCCTGGCGATGATTCCCTTGTTTGCCTGTTCGAGCGCATACGACCCGTTCTGGGCGCTGTCGACCTGGGTGCGCAGCGTCTCGACGTTCTGCTCGACCGCCGGTAGATCACGTTCGGCGTCGGCGACGGCCTTCTCACTCTCCTGCAGCAGGACATCCTTGAGTGTGGCGACGACCGAGGCCTTTTCGACTTCCTTCGCCCCGATCTGCTCGACTGTTTCCTGCCACAGCTTCTCGGCGTCGGACGCAAGTCGCTTCTTCTCGACACAAAGCGCCGCACAACCAGGCACTCCCGTTCCGGCAGTACCCTCTTCTTCTTCAAGGGCCCTCGTCCGGGCCGCGTCGTAATCAGCTTTCTGCTTCGCTGCCGTTGCCTCGAGTTTCTCGATTTCGGCCTGGACCAGTCCAACTTCCGGGTTGGCAGCCGGGTCGGCCGTGGGGCCGGCGTTGATCAACGCACGCATCTGCGCCAACTCGGCTTCCGCCTCGGTCAGGTCGGAACTCAATGTCGAGTCCTTGAGGTCCGTCCTCAATTGCTCTTGTGAGGCAAGGATGTTGCGATTGAGTTGGGTTTCGATTTCGGTCTCGAATACCTTGAGCATCAACGGAGTCGAGATGACAAAGCCGATGACGATCGCCAACACCACTCGAGGAATCGCGAGCATCACGCTGCGCCCAATGCGCTTCTCATGCGAAAGCCCGATTACGAGCAGACGGTCGAGGTTGAGAATCGCCAGCCCCCACACCATTCCGCCGGCAAGAGCCGTCCATCCTGTGGCGATACCAGTGATAGTCAACGCATAGGCAGCTGAAATGGTGGCGAATCCGGCTGTCGTCAACAGCACCGATCCCATGGCCGTCTGCTTGGCGACCGAGCCTGGAAGTCTCTCCAGAACATCGACGCGTGAGCCCGCCAAGCGCGCAAGATAATACTTCTTCGTCATACCGATCCATTTCAATGCCTTCGAGGGAAGTCGAAGGCTACTTGTTCAACCGACCGAATCTGGCCAGCGTAAGGGGGAAGAGGATGTAAATCATGGTGAGAGAACACAACATCGGCAACGCGGTGGGCATCTGCCACATCCGCACGTACCCCACTGCCGAATAGCACGAGTTCGCCACCGTCAGTCCGGTCCATTCTTGAACGAACTGACAGGGTGCGTACGACGGCCAGGTCGGTGTGGAACCGTAAATCGCATCCGGTGTCGTGGCCCCCTGCCACCCGTCGGTCATCTCCGCAACAATGGTCGGCGCGGCCATTGCCGCGAGATCACCACGAAAGAAGACTTGCACGACAGGTATGGACAGCATCGCAGCTAGGAGGACGATCACCAAATAGGTTGTAGCGCGGTACATCCTGCTCGTCGACGCCCCCGGACCGATGCGTTGCAATCCGGATCCAATCCAGCGATGCAATCTCTGTACATAGAAGAGCGAGGCAACCGCGACGACATACCCGAGAGGTCGCCACAGGATCGAACCGAACGCTATCGCCGACAGAACCGGCATCATCGTCACCACCAACAGCGACGCCGAGTAAGGATCAGTCAGTTGACCACGAACGTAAGCAGTGCGGCGGGTAGCAGAATCGATCACCCGGGGCCGTCCACGACAACGCCGTACGACGTCGCCAACGCCGCGAGGCCACCGTCATACCCCTGCCAGACTGATCGCGCCCGCCAACGGCCTGCCCGAATGTAGAACTCGCCCACGATCATCGCCTGTTCAGTGGTGCCATGCGTACAGATCGAATCGGCGACCGGAACTTCGTTGTCGGTCAGAACTATTCGCAGCGGGTTCAGCTGGCTGAACGACCCAGGCCCGGTGATGACGATTCCCAAGGCCACTCGGTGGTACCGCGGCGCCAACGCTCCGAAATCAATGTCCACACGCTGCGCCTCGGGCGTCAGCACGGACAGCGCAACCGCACCTCCGCCTCCCACCGGCGAATTGTAGAAGACAAAATCCTCGTCGGTGCTGACCGTGCGGCTCTCGTCGAGTAGGAAGGCCACAAGATCAACCTCCAACGGACTCGACCTCGGTTGCGTCCACGACACAGAGCACCCCAATCGCACAGTGTCGGCGGAGAGATCTGCGGCTTCACCCATCAGCAAAGTCCGAATTTCCGGCTGAGCCACAGCAGGATTCGGGGTGGGTGCTTGCACTGGTTCCGGCAACCGGATCAACGGGTCGGGCACGTGAACCGCAGGCTCAGGAGTAGGACCCGCGGTTAAGCGATCACGCCACGCTACAGCCGCATCGCGGCCGCACCCGCCGGCGACGGCACCCACCGCAAGGCTGAACAGTTCGGTCTGCTCGACCAGCGCCCAGGGTGAGTGCTCTCGGATAACTTCTGCCGCACTGCTCATCGACTCGTGCATCTCCGGCGTCGACGCCACTGTCATCGCCAAGGGCCACAACCGATGCAGCGTATCGGCCGCAAATTTCCTGTCAATCGACTCCTGAAGTTCGAACGCCGCGAGCGCTGTCTCAGAATCAACGAGTACCGCCTCAGCCAGGAGCGACCAATGCGTTACGGCGACAGACGTTCCTCGTTCGGTCTGATGTGGGTCGATCGACATCTCCCCCAGACTGCAGTTGTCGTCCTCTCCGATCACAACACCATCGGATCCCGCCCACAAATGCAGATTCGCCGTGGATACCGTGACCAGGTGCGCACCGTCGCGAACCTCTTCGCGGCCGTCGGCGTGCCGGCACCGGATTGCCTCTGCAGAACTGGGTGCGGACAACATGGACACCGCGCCGACCCATAGCCGACCCACACGCTCGTCAGTTACTCCCAGAACGACTACCGGACCACCCTCGACTGCTGCACTTACCGCATCGAGGAGCACACTGAGCAATCCTGTTCTCCAGGTGCCTGATTCGAGCAGGAAATCGAGGATCTCTGCTCGAGCTTCCCTACCCGCTTCCGGAACCGAGTGAGTCATGACGTCACTGCCAGTGCCACACGCCGCGGGTCGCAAGCACCCAACGAACCGGATCGAGACATCTGAAGGGCGTGATCCCACTGGCGTGCAGGCGATCCCCGACCGGGGATTCACCCAATGCCGATACCGCGAAGTATCGGTTGGACAGCGGGCGTCCGGTGTGTGGCTGGTCTACTGACATCACCATCGGCGTTGCATCAAGCTTCTTGAGGAGGCTGCGGACTTCTTGGTTGAGAAGCTGACCATCGCCGTCGTGATACGGCGCCGATCGCAAACTGAAATCTCGGGAGAACGCGGCGCCGGGGTTCGACATGATCCGACTCCAATCGCTTCCTTCGACGCTCTGAAGTGACTGCAGTGCATCAAATTTGGACAAGATTATGGCGAGGTTGGGTGTTCCCAACCCGATGATGCCGAGGACCGTGCGCAGCACTGTTCGGGGATCTCCGCCGACTCGTTCCTGCGTGGGCACCAGATCGTGCAGTTGGTTGGTGACCGATTCGACTTTGAGCGGATCGAACATGAAGAGCACGCCGTCGGCGTGCGCAAAGAACTGCAACCACGGAGCACGTGCGTTTTCCGGGTTCTCCAAGTCCTCACCGGCGACGTCGCGGATTACGAGGATCTGCGAGACGTTGTTCCAATGACCGAGACTGAAGATCAAAGGTTCACGCTGATAAGGATTGCCGGTGTGCGCTGCGGGTGTCGCCTCGAGGATTCCCCGGGCCTCGTACAGCGGGGTCTCGTAGTGGTCCCGGTACGTCGCCTCAGTGGTGCTGTCGAAGGGCTCGACCACGGCACCCCAACTCTCACCCAGCAATTGCAACTGCTTGATCAACACCGCGATGTACACGGTCTTACCCGTGGCCCGCGCTCCCGCCATGGCGATGCAGGTGACCTGCGCGTTGCGCCAACCGTCCACAAGGACGTAATGGCAGGTCGGGCACACTTCGCGAACAGGTCCACCCAGTTCGAGTTCTGCGTGTTGCGGCGGCGGTGCCCAGCCCGCGTGTGCATCCACCGGTCGGCGCAACTCGATGATCTTGCGCGAGAGCACCTGACCACCGTGGTAAGCGCTCGCGACAGGATCAGCCTCGGTGGTCGTACCCGACGCTTGGGTCCAGGCAAAGTGATCAGGGGTCAAGCTGACGAAGCAGCGTGGGCACTTGCTCACGAGAAACCACCGGTGGTCGAATCGGACATAACAGGAAACAGTAGCTGCGAAATGATCCGCGACAGTTCACTCGGGTCGGACGTGAGAGTTTCGACCGAGCGCGGCGAGATCACTGCGCAGTAAGTGCCCGCCGGAATCGATGCCGGTACCACCTCCGACAGCACTACCAAATGACGAATAGTCGACGACGAATCCGATGCTTCTGCAAGGAAATCGGCCGGCACCGAGTCGGTGATCGTGTAGACGATATGCCTCGACGCGGCAGCTGCCGGTACGGACGGCACCGACTGAAAGCCCACACCCATCGATGCGGAGTCCAGAACGCCCTGAACCACAGCCTTCAAATCCCGCAGCGCACATTCCGGTACGAGCGTCGATCGTGCGCCGAGCACCGACACGGTTGGTGTGGCATCGCCGAGCACCGTGGACACCCCGGCCAACAGATCTGCGACTGTTGAGACACTCGAGTCGTCGAATCGATGGACCATCGACATGGAACTGTCGATGTCGATGGAGACCGAGTAGCACTGTGCGTCACGAAGCCGATCGGTACGCAGGATTCCGCGGGCACTCGAGCGAGCCAGCGATGCTAGCTCTCCGAGCGCGACATCGACTTCGGTTCTGCGCGCCGCGATCTCGAGCGATTCGGCGCCCAGCGTGATCGTCGCCAAATCGGCACGGTGCAGTCCCGACACATCCATCGGGCGAAGCTCCGCTCGATCGGGGTCCAGATCGTTCTGACTGTCGACCCCGATCGTGACGCGCAGGACCGTGCCTTGAGGAAACGCGATCTGCCCATCGGCAGGCCTCGCGGACACAGTGGTCACGTCCGCGATTCGAGGAAGAATCATCAAACCAGGACGGGGATGCACAGCGCCCGCCGACTGACCGGATTGCGTGGACGCGGACAACTCGACGCCCACCCCACCGGCGTCGGCGCTGACGGCCAACGGTCGGCGCGGAAGATCTACTCTCCCAGCTCCATCGAGCACATAAGCGGGCATCAGCGGTTCCTCTTTCCAATCCTGAGTTTGGACCACATTTGGTTTTCCTTCGATTCGTATGCTGCCGCCGCGAGATGATCCAACCAACTCCAGGCGTGCGGCCGATACTGATCGATCACGGCCTGTGAATCCACGAAGCGCCGGCGCCGCACTTCGTCGCGGAACATGTCGGCGATCGGAGACGGACCCTCTCGGTCGAAGCCCTGGAGATCCGACAGCGATTTCCCAGCCACAAATTCCAGAAGACCGTTCCCATCGTCGGCACCGAGACCTACGTGAGTCAGCACATCAGCTTTGCGCCGCTTACTCCCTGGCGCGCCGCTCGTCATGAGCATCACTGTTGCCAGGAGCCACTCACGATCGATGATCCGCGAGGTGATCAGTTCGGTGATATTGACACTGACATAGTCGCTCGATCCGAGGACCGACCGTCTCAAAGCATCCACCTGAGCGGCACCTACAAACGGAACAAATGGCGCAGCGTATCTGTCCCGAGACCACCTGGAAGCGAAGAGCAACAACATCATTCGATCGACCAGGTCGCCGGTCAGCGCATCAATCTCCGCAGCGCTCATTCGGCAAAAGTCGACGAGAGCGGGTCGCATCCGAGTTACCTCGAACTGCAACTCTGCACCGAACTCTGCCCACCGGCCGCTAGAGCGCAACCGTGCCCACGCCACGGCACAGTCATCCTTGCGCTGATTGGGAGGCGTCACAATCACGCTGCCGTCGCGGCGCGTATCGGCTTGGGTCGTCAGCAAATGAGCCGCAGACCGAGCAAGATCGACCGAACCTTGATCACCAGTGTGTGACAGAACTATTCGTTGAAGAAATCTCGGCGGGATGATGCCGGGAAAGCGCCAAGCCAATTCTTCGAGATCTTCTTCCGGTAAGTGCGTCGAGGTGAGAAGCTTGCTCGCATCACCGACCACAAATCCGCCATTGTGCGCCTCCCAGAGAACCCGCCACAATGTCTGCGGCACAAACTGTCCCCACCCGGCCAGCTCATGCCCATCAGAATTGTCGAGCATCCGAAGCACCAGATCAGAAGCCAGTGCCACGCTGGACTCGGCCACTACCTCCGCGTTCTCCCGGATACTCCCGTCGGTGGGAAGGTCGTCGACAGGTAGGGTCCATTCGATGACTGCCTTGGGCACACGACTACCCAGCGGGCGACTGACGAAGTACGCCGCACCCGTGCCGTCGGTAAGGCAGCTCCGGAGCAGCGCCCTCAGCGGAGCCTCGACCGATGAAACATCGCGCACGAACTGCGGTGCCACGGAATCGTCCAAGAGCAGCGGCACTACCGCCAGGTCGACAAGATTCTGGACGACGTTGACGATCGCGTCATCTACGAGGCCGCAGTGCATGATCAGATCTGTGAACCGAAGTATTTCGACCTCGATGAGGAACGGTGTATCCGATTCAGCGGGTGAATCCTTGCCCTCGAGGCGGTCGAAGAAATCTTCTGCTGTCTTCCGAACATCCTCCAAAAGCCGCCGTGAGGGGTGTGATTCGACGTCGCCGAATAACTTCACCTGGGTGCCGGATCCCATCGACCAGCCCGGATTGCGACGGACGAAGTGCAGGAACGCAGTCCACCGCGCGTCGATCTCGGCAGGAGTGGAGATCGGCATCGCGAGAATATGGTGCAAATTCGGTTCGCCGGACTCCGTCGTTCCAGGTGTATCCCCGGGTGTGCGAGTACCGGATACTGCTAACGGCGCCGCCGGTTCCGGCAGCTGGATCCGCCGCACCGGCTTGGGGACACTTTCGAGCACTCGTCGCGCTTCGATGTGAGCATCACTGAAACTGTTGTTCCCGGACACGAGTGCAGCAAGAGGCCAAGCGATTTCAGCGCCGCGAACGGGATCGGTTTTCGCAATCTCGTCGAGCTGCCCCAACGCACCGAGTGCGGTCTCAGCATCCAGGAGAACCGTCTGAGCCAGAACCGACCATTCCGATACCTGAACCTCGGCATTGCGTTCAGTTCGATGCGATTCGTGATTCGATCCGTCGGCGGCGCCCAGTTCGCCGAGGGACGGAGTTTCGACTTCGCTGAGCACAACCGTGTTCTCCGGCAGTTCCAAGTCGTCCAGATCCTCGATCGGCACACACACCACATGCGCATTCAGGGCGTCGATATCCTCCGCGCTGGGTCTGCGTTCGTAGGTAGAGAAGTAGAAGTGGGATGTTGCCGACGATGACATCAGCGCACTCACCGCGCCGATCCACTGTGCGCCGCGGTCAGGATCTTCAACCCCGAGAATCACCGTGCCGCCGTGGTGCATTGCGTGATTGACCGCATCGAGCAGAACGCACAACACCCCGATCCTCCAGACCTCGGGATCGAGGACGAAGTTCACGATCTGCGACAGCGTCACCGATTTGCCCTCGGGGAAATCCGCAGTAGCGCCCAGTGTCGAACCGGCAACCACATCGGCCCCGTACGGCGTCAGCCACCCGGTCGAGTGCCACAGGGAAATCGGTCGACGCAGTGGCGGAAGATCCGGTGTTCGGTCTACGAGTGCGTGGACGAACACGTTGCCGGGGCGACCCGAAGCATCGGAACCGGCCGGTGTGGAATGCCAATACGCAACGGCGCCTGCCGGCAGAGGTCCGTAATGCAGCCGACGTGGCCGTGAATCGATCTGTTCTTGCGTTGGAAACTGCGGCGGCGCAACAACTGTCTCGAGTCGAGTGTTGACGCCCGCGCGCACGGCCTCCTGCTCGTTTTCGTCCAGATCACCCGCGAGATCTTTCACCTGCCAGCCGCCGAGCGCTTGCCCGCGTCCGACGCTCGGCCGGTCGAACGACGTGTACGTCAACTGACCGTACCGAGGCGCGGCAATGTCCGCGCGTGCGATGACTACCGTCGGAAAATCACTCCCGGAGAAGAAGTCACTACTCATCCTGCCTGCCCATCTCTGCCGTCAACCCAGAGCTTCTCGACGGACGGATCGATCAGGGCAAAGGTGCTTCGATGGCTCGGGCGGAGGTCGGCGAACAGACGGATGTATCCGTAGAGTCCCCTGATATCAGCGCTCCACGTCGCTGCCCGATCTGCTCGACTGAGCTGGTGCGGCTGAAACTGCTTCGAACGTCCGTTGGCTTCGGATCCAGCCGACCACACATCCACTGCCGTTCCGTCCGTCGAGCTCAGAGGCAGACGATGTGCGTTGTACACCAACACAAACGGCGGGGAACCGTTCGTATCGCGTTCCGGCGCAAGAGTGATGTCGACGGTGGAACCCGCGTTACGCAACTCGACGTCGTACTGAACACGCAACAATCCCGGATAATCCACGACACTCGGAGCGCCAAGCACTTTTGCTCCCGCGGTGTACGACACGGGGACCACATGCACCGAGCAACCGATGGCCGGCAACTGCGCCGGGAAATGCAGCCCACCGTCTCGCTCGTATTTGCTCCTCGAAATCTCGTGCCCCGCAGGCTGAGCCAATGCACTCGCCGAATCCATGTCGCGTGTGCTGACGTATACCTCGATGGCAGCCGCGCCGTCCGGCCAGGCGAACGTGAGAAGTTGTTCTGCGCAGCGCTCTACTACCCGCAGATGGCGAACAGCGCCAAGCGGACGGGTAGCAGAGACTGTCTTCCCGACCTGAACCGTGTTGTCGAGTGTTGTTACCGGTGTGAAGTAGGCGCGTGTCCACCCGCGCGGCCAGGACACTCCCGCCATCAGGCAGCTCCCCGTCTGAGCGCCCTTGATCGGATGAATCAGGCGGGCATCACTCGGCAGTCCGCCAGACGCTTCCAACGCGCCTTCCGCCAGAATCGATTCCTCGATACCGGGTTTCGGGCCGCTTTCCGTCCGGTAGATGACAACCTTGCCCACCGGTGGACTTGTCCACCGCAGGTCGAATCGTGGCTCATCCGCGTCGCCGTACGTATCAACCGACAGATCGTGTACCGGAGACAGAACAACTGAGACTTGCACGACTTCTTCTACTGCCGGCGACAGTTCGGTTCCGTTGCCTACCGGCACCTCGCAGATCGCACGATAGAGATAGCGTTGACCGCGCTCGGCTGTCGAATCCACGAAACCACCGAGATTGTCGTCGTCGGGATGGATTCGAACCGGACCACCGGCGCCTGGACCACCCGCTATCGCCAACCGCATCACGCGGACGACCTTGACCCCGGGCCAGGTGTCCCAACGGCCGATCACGGTGCCCTCGTCCTCGGAGATCGCCAGATCGACTACGGGACTGATAATTTGAGCGGTGCCGAGGAGAATTGGCTGTTCAGAAGCCGCATTGTCGACAGTTCGCCCGACGTGGCACCACACCTGAACGAATCGCACTGCCGAGCTCGGCCCACGGAGATCCAGCAACGTCGTGTCCGTCGTGACGCCGAGTAGCTCACCGGCCTCAGGCTTGTATGCCGGGTGTTCCTCGCTGGAGACGACCCGATAGAGGACAACAGAGTCGGAGCCGGCAGCGTACGCTTCCCACTCGATGCGGTGGCCACCCTGTGACTTCTTGGCCGCCAGCTTCGTATCGCTGTTTCCGTCCGTCGAATAGTCGAACTCGCAGAAATCGTCGGTACTCAGATCCACCAGATTTGCCGCAATCGGTGACTGTGAGACCGTCGCAGCCTCGACAACCACATCGTCGGCAGCAGTTGTTCTCGGTGCGGCCGGATCCGAACTCTTCTCACCGAGTCCGGCAATGACATTCGCAATGTGCCCGGCCATCGGCTTGGCCGTGCGCGGCAGCATCGATTCGATTTCTGCGCTCGTTCGACGATTCGACCGCGCAATCTGTGTGAGATGCGCGTCCTTGATCACGCCGATCTGCAGTTGGTCGGCGGCAATCGCGCCCGATCGCCATTGCTGAAGTGCCTCGAGTACCTGTGCGCTCATCGCTCAACGTCTCTTTCAGAAGTTCATGCCGTCGATGGACGGCGCACGGAATGGATCGGAAACGGGTGCCACCGAAGAATGCTTTCCGAAACCGTCGAGGGCGCCGGCGTCCGGCGATACCGGAATCTCGAACGACCGCTCGTCTTCGATCGGCGATTTTTCGCCGCCGAACTGAAGTTCCTCGCGCGCAAGGCCTTCACTGAATTGAGTGGTTACCGAAAGCAATCCCAGTCCGAGGCGAACCTGATCTGCTCGGCCACCACACACTGCCGCACGTCCGCTGGTCACTGCGAGATCGGTCAACAAAGTCCTGTCGAAGTGCCCACTCTGCGCAATCTCTCCCGCGGCCCCGACGCCTGCCATGAAACCGTCGAGAGTCAACACACGCGACTGTCCCTGGTCTCGAACCTCGACCGACGACACCAATTCCGTGAGCAATGAAACCTTGGAGTTCCCCAACTCCGCGAGAGCCCGCTCCCAGACAACGTCGGCGCCGTCGAGAGCGATTTCTCCGTCAGCCAGCTTGTCCGACCACACATCGAGGGCCGAACCAGATCCCCACCCCTGCTTTGCGTAGAGCAACTCCGGGCTCTGCCGAACGTCCAGTCCCAAAGCTCCCACATGCTCGCCTGCTGCGCGCGTCAATTCGTCCCACGGTGAGGTCATCCAACCCACCGTGAACAATTCGCTGCGCAGCCGCTCCGCTACCTCCAGAATCCGGCCGGGCTCCGGCCGCGCCGACCCGATGGCCGCTGACCGCGGCAGACCCCATTCGATCTGGCGGCTGGAACCAGAACGCTGAGGTGCCTTTCCGAGCGGCTCCGCCAAGAAAGTCCCCAACGCCGCACTCCACGAGACATGCTGGCGGTACGCGGCAGACAGCCGATCCAGATCACGCAGTGCCGTGCGAAGATTCGCCTGATCCGCCTCCAATTCACCAGCGGCTCGTCGCTGCCGGTTGATCATCTGGAACAACTCTTGCTGACTTCGGGTGAACAGGATGAACAAACTCGCGAACCACACGACGATCGTCACAACGACAACCAGGGCGCAGTGCCACCACACCATAATGTCGCGGTACGTCAGGTAACCCGCGGCTCCGATGATCAGCACAGCCAGAAGAGTGATGATCTGAGCCCACCGCGCCAGTCCCCGCTGACGGTTCCGAATACCCTCGGACTGATCTTCGAACCCTGAATGAGCACGCAACTTCCCAAGCAGCGCACTCACTTCGGATCGCGTCGAACGCATTCCTTCAGCGAGAAGCTGGCCGAACGCAAATCCGTACGAACGACGAATGGTCTGTCCCCAGGCGTCCACAGCGCCGACCGTTCGGCGCGCTTCCAGCCCCAGGACTTGGTCTTGTTCGAGTTCACGCAACTGAGCCCGGAAATCGGAGATCGCGAGAACGTCATGCGCATCGAGTCCGGAGACGCCCGTGCTGGCAGCAATGATTCCCGGGACGTCGGTGAACCGCTGAGCCTTGCCAGGAACGATGTCACCCGCGATGCGAATCACCGCTCGATTCGCGCCGACCTGGACCGGAGGTAGTCCCTGCGAACGCTCCCCGGCATCTGCCAAAGTGAGTGCGCCCGCGGAGTAATCGCTCCATAGTCTGGACAGATCGGTGGACGCCGCGTGATGGCGGCTCTCACTTCCCGAATCCAACGCCGTCATCATCTGATGTGACGCGGCCGTGAATTCGGACCACTTCACCGAACGCCCGTCCGGTCCGACTCCGTTGACGACAATTGTGTACGCCGAGGATTCCGTCCCGAAAACCGCCGCATTGAGCGTCGACGCCACAGCGCCGGAAACACCCCTCGATACCCGGTTGTAAAAAGCCATCGGGGCATTACGGAGGGCAGAACCGATGAAGCTGAAGAACATCACCAGTGCCCGCCACAGGCTGATTGCCTGCGAACCCGCATCGGCCGGCATCGGCACTCGCGACCCGATCAGAGTTCCACGATGTTTGACCCACAGGTTCTGTGCCATGGCTCCGGTCGCGAGTGGAACGTCTTCGACGTAGACCACACTGCCACCGGCATCGATCGGCAGTGGAAGCGGTCCACCGATATCGAGAACCTGCTCACGCAGATCGTGTTCCGCCCCAGATGTTTCGAGCCGACGGTAGAAGGAACGCACCAGTCGAATCGCGTCGCCGGGAACTACATGAAGATCGTCGAAGGGTGCGTGCGCAGCGTGTGACCACAAACCGACGACACCGGCAACAACGGGTGCCGCATTTCGCCCGATCACAACGGCATCGGTGGTGGCAGAGAGTGAAACATGGCCCATACCCGGACCGTTGGAATCTTCCGGTGCAATCAGGAGGTTGTGCCAGCCCGCCAGTGCCGGAACTGCCGACGCGGGCGCAGAAGACCCACCCCGAGTCAGGATCGTCCGGAGCCGGACCAACTGTGCACTACCCGAATTTGCGACGAGCATATCCGCAATCGCGCGTTCGGATTCGACGCGAACCGACTGAGCCCCCTCGATGAACGGGACCAGGACACAGAGTCGCACCCGTGTGACCCTCGTCGAAGCCAACACATTCTGCAGCGCAACAGTGGACACCTCGCCCCCGTCGACGGAAGTAGCGCGCACGCCCGGCAAGCCCGAGGTCACGTCACGTTCGTCGATCCACAGGAAAGGGTCGAGCAACCCAGCCGAGGAAAGGTCGGTCAGGACGTCCCGCACACCGTCAGCCGGTCCGGGAGCCGCGAGGAAAACCGTCAACACACTCATGTCAGAACTGTCCTAAGTCGGGAATCACGATGTCGTTGTCTCCGAATCCAGCCGAAGGCATTGTGGGGAAGCTACTTTCAACGGGGCGGAGAGCGGACTCCTCACATTCCTTGACCATGACCGACAGCTCGGCGGTAGCCCAGAACACGTCAGGTGCAAGGTCACGGAAAATCGGCGTCTTGGACGCCTGTCCTCGCGAGGTGATCTGCGAGAAGGTGCCGCCGCCTGCCGCTCCATCCTGACCTGGCGCCAGGTAGTGGTGTCCCACAAATGCATTCAAACGTTCCAGCCACTCAACTGTCTTGGCGCTGCGCTCCTCGATCGTGGACGCGCTGTCCGAAGCCGGAATCGCGGACGGCCATCCAGTCTGCGTGTCACCGGTTCGGAGCCACTCGGTCAACGCCGACTTCGCCGAGATCTCGTTGATTCCCCGTGCCGGATCTTCCAGCGTCGCATCGTAAATCGAGCGGAGCGCTCGGTACGGATGCATCGAGGACATCACCGGCTGCTGATGCGACTGAGCCATCGCCAGGAGAACCGATTCGAGCACCGCCGGCAACCAGTCGTTGTTGGCTCCGAAGCGACCGGGCGGAGTGAGCAACGGGTTCGGGAAGTCAAGCCACGCGCTTTCTGCCGCCGACCAGACTCGCACCGGTTCCAGGAACGGCGGTGCCGGGATCCGGATCCGACCGAGTACCAGTCCGAGGAACCACCCAGCCGTCATGGCACGACGCTCGTTCTCGTGCATGGGCAGCGACGCAGCGAGCGGGCGCGACCGTCGCATCGACCAGAATGCCTCCTGCTGCGACGGAGTGGAATCCGCCCATTGCTTCGCAGCGGGTTTGAGCACGGAATCGTAGGCAAGCGGCGAATAGTTCGGGTACGAACCGAAGATGTCGAGGCGTTTCAGTCCGCCCTCGTCGGTGAGCAGTCGCCCGAAACCGTCACCCGTCTCGCGATCTATCTTGGGATTGTGGCTGATCACCTGAGCCAGAAGTTCCGATACCGGAAGATTGAGGAAAGGCACCGCCGAGAACTTGTACCGGTATGCGATCTGCTGACCCGGATGCAACGCCTCCATCGCCTGCTGATTGACACTCGCGAGCGGGCGGGCGAGCGACAGCGCCTCGCCGAACTTCGACAGCAGAAGCGAAGTGCGCTGTTGCAGTTCGTATTCGGGGACTCCCGATGCCACGATGTAATCCCTCAACGTCACCTTGCAGAACCGGTCGAAGGATTCACCGGTTCGTGAGACGTATGCCCTGGCGCGGCCGAGCAATTCACCGGCCCGCAGATGAACGTCATATCGAGCCGCCGACGGAATAAGCGCCTCGTTGGTCGAGGGGTTGACCGGAAATGCCTTCGACCGCCACGTCGCCGTTCGTTCGATCAGCGGCACTACCTGCCCCGGTGCACGTGATCCGTCGGTGGTGGGCCACAAACCTGTGACAACTCGTTGTGATGCAATCTGCACGGCCGTGTCGAATGGCGGCGGCACGGACGAATCCTCCGCGACTGCCATGGGAAGATCGCTGCGATACTGCGCGAGGAACTCCGCTGACGGTGTCAGCATCACCTCGTTGTTGGCCTCCGCGAAACGCTGCGGAACACGTTCTGCCGCATCGGACGGCCAGGCCGCATACTGATCTGTCTCCAACCGCGCCAAACCGACGTCGATTGCCGGCGTCTTGCTGGCAATCCGGAGAACCGTCTGAGATTCGTTGAGCGCCGCCAACAACGGCGTCAAGATTTCCGGCACCAAGGCTGCGACGATATCGCGCACCTTGCCCGAAAGGGTCGAGTAAATCTGCCGATTGACGTTGTTCTGGTACTCCACCACAACCGAATCGATGACGGCACCACTCATCGGAATCGTTCCGTTGAGGCTGGCCAGTGTTCCGGTGACGCCAGGTGTCGGCGCCGTGATATCTGCAGGCGCCAACTTCGCTAGGTCCTCTGCCGCCGGCCGGATGACATCGCGGAGGTACGTCGACAAACGATTGACAATGGCTGTGGCATAAGGCAACCCGAGGGTAGCTACGGCGTCGGCAACCATCGATTCGACGTTGTAGACGATGCGATCCTGCCAACCGAAAGCATGCAGGAGTGCTGCGCTGTCCGACGCGCCACGCAAGGCGGGGCCACGACCACGGATCGCCTGCTGCACATCCGGAACCCATTGTTTGGCGTTCATTCCGTCGCCGGACGGGATATACGGACGGAGCTGTGTTTCAACGACCTGACGCGACATGCGCCCGATCTCGTCCCAGGGCAGAACTGTTCCGGTGATCCACGCGCCGACATTCGCCGGCGACGCACCGCCTCCGGAATTGCGATCAGCCAGGCCGACCCGCGCCAGAATCGACGGCCACTGGCTGTCGAGAATGGCATTGACCTGTTCTTCGTCCGAAGCCGGGTTTCCACGCTGCAGGTGACCGCCGAGCAGACGGTCGACGCTACTGCGAGCCAATCGCTGGGCAGCGTACTCCGCGTAGCGATCGCGCCCCATACTCAGACTCGAGAACCCGAATGTGCCCCAGGGCAGGCTGTCCCAGGCTCCGGCGCCCCAACCGATATGTTCGCGCAGGCCAGCCAGACCACCACCGTTGGTGAGGTCGTACTGAACGAATTGCCGAGTTGCGGCCCCACTCATCATCAACCCGGACAACCCACGCCCCAGCCCGCGGTAGATCGCATTCTGCGAACCGTCGCCGAAAGGCGCGCCCTCGGTGCCGACGCGACGGCCGACCGGAAACACGCGAGCGAACGGAACCTCGGCGCCCTCACCGTTCTGCTGACCCAGCGCCTTCAGGATGGTGACGTCGTGTTCACGTGCCGAACCCATCTGACTTGCGACGATCTCACCCAGCATTGCCAGCGCATTGGCACTGACACCAGTAGTTGCGCTCTTACCCAATGCGTCGAAAATGTCGGGCGCAACCATGAACACGCCCATCATCTTCGGATCCAAACGTGGTATGAGAGTGAGCAATCGGCAGATGTCCAACGCCATCGACGCACCGGCGCCACCGGCCATCGATGACACCACCAAAACTATCGGCGCTTCACCCGGATCGAAGGAACCACCACCGGGAATGTCGAGTGAACGCATCTCGGTCTCGGTCGCGACGGTGAACAATTCGTCCCAAGCCCGTTGCAGTACCTCACTGATACCGGCCGTCTTACTCAGTGTGATCATCCGTCCGAGTGCGCGGAACTGACCGGCCCCTGAACCTATCGGCACCGGCACATTGCGCGGATCCCGCGGCGCCCAGGTGGCGATCGAACTCAACTGCTGTCGAGCTGCGAGTTGATTGGAGAGCGCGTTGTCGAGTACCGCGTACGAATCACCCTGCGGCCCACTGCCGAAGTAGGTACCACCTTGATCGCGAACGTTGTTCAGTCCGTCCGGCCCCGTCTCGGGCGCGGTCGGAACGTCGAGGCTCACAAATTGCCAGCCGGACGGGATCTTCTCGACGCCGGCCGCGGCGAGGTCCGATCGCAGCTGGTCCATCATGTAGGACAACGTGACAGCGCCCGAGCCGCCGCACCCCACTACCAGAAAACGCCTCATGCCGGTCCTCTCCAAATGATGATGCCTACGCTGAATGTCATTGCCTGCCTCGACTGTCCGGCGGTCCGAACGGATCGAATCCGCTCGGGGGCGCAAAGGGATCCGCGTTGCCTGCGGGAGTCCCTGGCTGCGTCCAGGTAGATCCGCCTGGCACGTACCCACTCGGCTGAGCACTGGACTGATGTGCACCCGCTTGTGGATTACCAAAGGGGTCGGCTATCGGCGAACCTGGTTGCGAGCCGGAATCACCATGTGGGCCAGACGTGTCGACGGATCGCCCCCGCAACTGGGATACCGCGTTGGCCACATTGCGCCGAGCATCGTCGAGCACTCTTTCCACCCGAGTGCTGTCCGCATCAGTACCGATCAGCAGCAACAGGGTCGCGACCTCTGGCGAACCGTTCGGATCGTGGAAGACAGCCCACGAGTTGTGCACCGCCAGCGGAAGGTGCGCATTACCGTCCTTGTCCGTCGCCGGATTCGAATTCGACGCTCCCAACATTCCCGGCAGACGTGCGCTCACGTATCCGGCTCCAACCGGCGACAGGCCTACATGTGTGCGCAGTTCGACACCGGCGGCGTCGAGGAGACGGGTAGCTTCATGCATTCCCCGCACCGAATCGACAAGATCGCGGTCGCGCAGTCCGAAGGGGCGCCCGTCGCGGAGAACCTCGCCATTTCGGATCTCGATCGGGAACTGCTGAGCCTTGAGGCCACCCGGCGGAATCTTGGCGGTCAACCACTTGCCGGCATACAGCAGCAACAGTGGGATACCTGGGCCGAGCAACAGCGCCACAATCAGCGTCAGCCAGAACGTGCCGGTGTCGACCGGCTTCTGGACGTCCGCGGTGAACTGCACCGGAACCGAAATCTCGCGATCACTCTCACCAACCGGCGACACGAGCAATGACATCGTTCCGCTGACTGTTCCGTTGACTGCATTCTCGATGTCGATCGATACCGGAAGAGTGCCATTCGATTCGAGACACTGTGCTTCCTCGGCTGGACCAGTGAGGGCCACCGAACCGATACCGTCCGGCGAACCGGTGAAGGACACCGGTTGACCCGAGTCCAATCGAACACATCCGGCGCCGGTGACATCCAGGCTGCGCTCGAAAACGCCGGCACCTTCGAGAGTGCCGAAATCAACGCGAGCGGGAAGCGCGGGGTAACCGATCGGCGGCGCAATCGGCAGCGCGATGTCGACCGACTGAGCTGTCAGCGCGGTTCCCGGCTCGACACCGCCGTCGATGCGCGGAGCGTCTGCGGTAGTGACGTCCAGTGTCAGGCGAAGCGTCGCATCTCCCGGCGGTACATCAGTGAGATCGAGTTCGACAGACTCACCGATTCGATCCTTGGGCAGCGGCGCTGCCACGTCGTGGACTGTCCCGGACGAATCCACGACCGAGACGGACAGCTCGGCTGTACCCAGCAGTGAGGCTGGGTCGATGGGCGCGCGATCTGCGCCGACGATTCCAAGTTCGATGGCACTGGTCTTTTCCCCCGTGTGCACAGCGGTTGTCTTCTGTCCGAGCCAGGCGGGGAACAAATTGCCCGAGATGTGAATGTTCGACTTCGATCGCGCTTGGGCTGCGGTTCCGGTCGGGTCTACAAATACCAGCGCCCACACGCCCTGCCACTGATCCGAGCCGGTATCCGACATCGAGAACGACACCGAATTCGGCGACTCCCAGCGGTAATTGATCTCGACACCAGCAAGCTGCCCACGAGAATCCGTTCGCAGAGCGGCCAGTGGCAGCGCCAGTTGCTCACCATTCGGGGCCACCACAGTCGGAATCAAACCTTCGGCGTCGGCAAAAGCAAGCACGTTCACGGCACTGATCGAACGGTCAAGGACGAACCGATGCTTGCCGTCCTCACACACCTGCTGGACGCAGATACCATTCTCTCGTTCGAGCGGCGCTTGGCCGGGAGTGCTGAAGGAATCGAACGCGAACAGTAGATCGTCGATATTCTGAGCCAGGAAGAACTCGCCAGGGGATGGCGCCTGTACCGCGCCACACGCCGCGCCGTCACCAGATGCACCAGAGGTGATCGCCTGCATCAGATCGAAGTCGGCAGCAACGGCGGTTCCCGACGCCAGACCAATTCCGAACATCTTGATACCTGCACTTCTCACCTGGTCTGCAATACCTGCCTGTCGGCAAATCGACTCGGTGGCGGCTGCGACGACCTGCTTTACGCCGTCCGGCGAGCCCAAGCTGACTCCAGGTGCGTACGGCTTACTGCCATCGCGCTCGGTGAAGTCCAATTTTCCGTCCGAGAACCATGCAATTGCCTGACACCGGCTTGAACCGTCGGCGTTCTGCGGACGATCGCCCAATTCGTTCTGGGCGCCGTTTATCGCGCCCCAGTAGTCGGTATCGATGCCAGTTGTCCGAGTACGGAACTCTTCGATCGAACTCTTGAGAGTGGGCAAGCTCCCCGAATTCAGAGAAGTCCACCCGGTATGGACGGTGTAGTCACTCGAGAATCCCGCGATCGCGACATTGAGGTCGACCGCTGCCGATTCGCCGAAGGCAGCGAGGCGATCCAGCAGGAAATTTGCCGCAGACACTCGAGCCGCGTCCGGGTCGGAAGTCTGCAGACTCGAGGACTCGTCTACGAGAAGAAGAAGATCTCCAGTCTGCTGCGACGCGAGGCATGATCCGAAGTCACCGACGGCCGAGCTCTCGTTTCCGGCCGCCTGCGCGGCGGCCACTCCCAGTCCACCGACCGCATTGAGCAACAGAATTCCGAAAACGAAGAGCGCACCGGTACGTATTCTGCTCACAGCCGTCCAATCCAATCAGCAATGTTCCACGCACTGATCAGTACTGCAATGCATGAAATAGCGAGTACGACACGGGTCACCGACGACACCCACAGCGGCTCCGTATAGAACGCACTGGCACGCGCCTGTGTGTCGCGATATGTAAAGAGCGCGAGCAACCCGATTGCCACTGGGCCACCGAGAATCCAGGCGACCACTGCGAGCGGACCCGAATCGAGTACGGCGAAGGCAACAACGGCCACGATCAAACCGATCACGGCGACGGCACCTGCGGCGGCAAGCCAGGCGGTTGGTGCGGTGCGTACTTGAACGACAGTGCTCGGGCTTGCAGCGCTGAACGAATCACCGGTCGGCATTCCCGGATGCTGACTCGGTGCCGACGGGGTATTGAATCCTCCGGGCGGCCGGGTGAAATCACCGGCTCCCGGATCGGGTGCACCACCGTGTCCCGGCTGCGGGCGCGAATAGTCACTGAAGTCGAATGGGTCGGGTGGTCGTACCAAGGAACGCTCCTTGCAATGGGGATAAAACGGTAACCAGAACTCGGAGAGCACTTAATGCTGTATTTCGGTCGATCATGGGTCTTTGCTACATATGCAATGAGGACTGATGCATCTTTCCCACCCCGAATTGCACGAACACATATCACCACATGAGTCGGACAATTTCGCCGTTGGCCCTCAAAATGCGCCAAGTCGACATATCGGAGTTAGTCGGTTTTGCCGCTTTTGGCACACCGCAACCCAGCCTTCAAGACCCGGTGAGCCCGACTAGACTGGCCAAACACCGCCACCGCGGGTCCTGTCATCGAAAGGCACGTCATTACACAATCTCCCGCTCCGCACGACATCTACTTCGTACCACCGGAGCAGGACACCGCTGACGCCGTGAAACCCGTCTCGTCCTCCGTGCGCGCTCGATTGGAGGATCGCCCGGAAACTGTGCGATTCAAGAATCGGATTGCGCTCCCGATCGTCACCACGACCCCGCTCGAGGCGATGATCGAGGACCTCCTCTTCATCCGCGATATTCTCGACGCGGCCGGTATCGAGTACCTCCTCGTACGCGGCAACGACGAACGAGCGGTAGTCGCGGTCAACTGGGCCAATCGTAAGAAATTGCGCCGCGCGCTGATCGACGGATGCCAGAACACTCCTTTTTATTCGAAGACACTCGACGCGAAAAAGAGCCCAGCGCTCTTGATTGCCGACGGCGCATTGTCCACCACGGCAAAGGCCCGCATCTTTCGACTGTTCCGGCCTCGGGTTCATCTGGCGAGTGGCCTCAACTACGGCGCGAACATCGGTCTTCAGATCGAACTGTGGTCGATATCCGACACCGAGATTGTTCTGCCTGTCGAAAATTCACTGACGCGTCGGACGGTGCGTTCGGAGGAAGCAGTCCGCGGCACGGTGGAGCGTTTCGGCCGAGTATGGCCGACGATCGAGAATATGTTTGCCGCCCATGCATCGGACATCAATTTCGACATCGATCTCGTCTTTTCCTGGGTCGACGGTTCTTCCGAAGAATTTCAGGCGCAACGCGCACTTCGGATGCAGAACTACATTGTCGGTGAAGGTGACGAATCCGCGGCACGATTCCGTCAAATCGACGAATTGAAGTACGCGCTACGGTCCGTGCACATGTATGCGCCGTGGATCCGAAGGATCTTTGTCGCCACCGATTCCGATCGTCCGGCATGGTTGGCCGACGATCCTCGGGTCACGTTCATGCCCAGCGAAAAGTTCTTTGCCGACCCGTCGGTGCTGCCCACTCACAATTCTCAGGCTGTCGAATGCCAACTGCATCACATACCCGGACTCTCCGAACATTTCCTCTATTCGAACGACGACATGTTCTTCGGCAGATCCGTCGGCCCCGACATGTTCTTCTCGCCCGGAGGAATCAGCATGTTCATCGAGGCGGACACGCGAATAGGCTTGGGGCACAACGACGATGATCGCAGCGGGTTCGAAAACGCGGCGCGCGTCAATCGACGTCTCCTACAGGAGCGATTCGGTTTGATGACAACCCGACACCTCGAGCATGCCGCCACCCCGCTGCGTAAAAGCGTCATGGCGGAAATGGAACGCGAATTCGCGGACGATTTTGCGGCCACGGCCGCGAGCACCTTCCGGGCGAGCACCAACATTTCCGTCACCAATTCGCTGTACCACTACTACGCACTGATGAGTGGCCGCTCCGTCGTACAGAAGTCGGCTAGCGTCAAATACGTCGACACCACCGTCAAAGCCGGTTTGCGACAGATGAATTCACTACTCAAAGACCGTTCGATGGATTTCTTCTGCCTCAACGACGGCAGTGAACCGGAGATCGATCTCGAACTACGCACCCGCAAGGTCACCGAGTTCCTCGAAAATTACTATCCCGTCAAAGCGCCGTGGGAGGTCTGACGCGCATTACTGCGCAACGGAAATATCGTTGTGCTCACCGATGCGAATGCCGGCGTCTGCCAGACGCACCGCGCCGTCGCGGGCACTGACGGCCTCACCCACCGTGTCGTCGCCGACAACGTCGTCACGCTCGATCGGCACTACCGAGTGAACAATCGTGTCGGCGTACACGTGGACGAGATTGCAGCCTTGTGCGCTGTCTCGGCCACGCTGTCCGCCGACGGGGACGTTGAGATCCTGGGTGTAACAGGCCGACGATGCCACCGACACGGGAATTCCCGCGAACGTCGCCGTCGTCGAGTAATGCAAGTGGCCCGCGAGGATTGCTCGCACGTCACTTCCCCGGAGCACTTCGGCCAACCTGGACTGATCTCTCAGTTCGACCAGTACAGCCAGATCCTGGATACACGGAACGGGCGGGTGATGAAGGGCCAGAATCGTTCCGTCAGGTGCCGGCGTCGCTAATTGTGTTCGCAGCCAATTCAACTGGGCGTCGCTGATCGATCCGTAGTGGTGGCCGGGAACGGTCGAGTCGAGCGTGATGATGCGGAGGCCGTCGATGTCGTAGACCCGATCGACCGATTGGGTCGACGGTGACTCGTTCAACAACCGCGTTCGGAAGTGTTCACGATCGTCGTGGTTACCCATCACCCAGATGACCTCGGCGCCAAGTCTGCCGGCCACGGGGTCCACGATCGCCTTCAGCTTCTCGTAGGCGTTCGACTCCCCCTTGTCGGTGAGATCACCGGTGAATACCAACGCCCGCGGGCGCGCCCCAGAAGCCTCCACTCCGGCAAGAATCTGCCGCAGTCGAGCCGTCGCGTCGACGGCGCCGTACAAGTCCCCATCGTCGACGAGGTGCGTATCGCTCACATGCACCAGGAAATGCTTCGGACGTGGATATTCGGCATGTCGAACGCTCATCGGTCTCTCGCTTCCGCTCGCCGACGCGCAGGTACCGGTGCACCTACCGAACCTCGACACTAGTCATCGAGTCCTCGGCGCTCGTTCGGGCACACCCACGAACCGCCCGGAATCACAGGTAGTTGAAGCTACGAGTAGAGTGTTCGCAGTGTTGTTCCTGACCTCTCGACGCTACGTCGACCTTCGCCTGCAGGCGAGCGCAATGTGTCCGCGCTCGGCCTGATCGACGCGCACCAGGAAACATTTTCACGAAACCCCGCCTGAACTTTTTTCACGGCGTGCCGTGTTTCGCTCTCTTCAATTTTTTGAAAGGCATTGTCATGCCCAGCTCCACCTCCACCGGCGTGCCGGAAACAAAGACCCGGTTCCCATCGTGGGCAACATCATTCGGACCTCAGATTGTTGCGGGTCTGGTTATCGGTGTCATTCTCGGTCTGGTTGCCCGCGCGATGCCTGACGCCGCAGACGGCAATGTGAACTGGCTCGTCGGAACTGTCCAGACCATCGGCAGCAGCTACGTCAAGCTGCTGACGGTCGCGGTCATTCCGCTGGTGTTCACCGCCATCGTCAGTTCCATCGCTAACCTGCGTCAGGTTGCCAATGCTGCTCGGTTGGCTGTGCAAACGCTGTTGTGGTTCGCGATCACGGCGTTCATCGCTGTCATCATCGGCATCGTCGTCGGCCTGATCACCGATCCCGGTTCACGTACCGACGTCGCTGCCGAAGCCGCCAAGGAGCCGAAGAGTTCCGGATCGTGGTGGGCGTTTATCACCGGCCTGGTGCCGAACAACTTCCTCGGCCTGGGTGCCAAGACGTCAGTCACCGAAGGCGTCGCTACAACTTCGCTGAGCTTCAATGTTCTGCAACTGCTTGTCATCGCGGCAGCAATCGGTATCGCGGCGCTCAAGGTCGGCGCCAAGGCTGAGAAGTTCCTCGAGTTCAACGCGTCTCTCCTGGCCATCATTCAGAAGGTTCTGTGGTGGATCATTCGCCTCGCGCCGATCGGCACCGCCGGCCTGATTGCCACCGCCGTCGCGACCTACGGTTGGGACGCCATCGGATCGCTCGGCGTATTCACCGCAGCGATCTACATCGGACTGGCGATCGTGTTCTTTGTCGTCTACCCGGTTCTCATTGCTGCCCACGGCCTCTCGGTTCGGAACTTCTTCTCCGGCGTGTGGCCTGCCACTCAACTCGGCTTCGTTTCCCGCTCGTCGATCGGCACACTTCCGCTGACCGAGCGCGTCACCGAGCGTAATCTCGGCGTGCCGCGCGAGTACGCGTCGTTTGCCGTGCCGCTGGGTGCCACCACCAAGATGGATGGTTGCGCCGCAATCTATCCCGCAATCGCAGCCATCTTCGTTGCCGGCTTCTACGACGTCCCGCTCAACTTCACCGACTACCTGTTGATCGTCGTCGTCTCGGTGATCGGCTCGGCCGCCACCGCCGGAACCACCGGTGCAACAGTCATGCTCACCCTGACCCTCTCGACTCTCGGACTGCCGCTTGCCGGCGTCGGCCTGCTTCTGGCTGTCGAACCGATCGTCGACATGGGCCGCACGGCCGTCAACGTCACCGGACAGGCACTCGTCCCGGTTATCGTGGCCAAGCGTGAAGGGATCCTCGACACGACCCGTTTCAACGCGCCGCGCAACGGAAATCCGTTTGCCGAGGAACTTGTCGACGCCTAGTTCGGTCGCACCAAAAAAATGTCCCCGCACCAATCGGTGCGGGGACATTTTTTCTTCTCAGATACTTTTCTTCTCAGATACCGAGCGCCCTGGACAATGTCGGCCACGCTTTGGGAAAACGCTCACGCCAGTACGGCCACGAATGCGTGCCGGTCGGTTCGTAGTCAACCGTGGCATCGATACCAAGTTCGTCGAGCCGCTGGTCGAAAGCCTTGGTACACATGTTTGCCACCACCTCGATGCTGCCGCCCACCACCAGACGGTCGGCCAAGTCAGGCGTCTGCAAGGTTTCGTTCGAGCCCGCCACACCGGTCGCGACAGACAGATAGATTTCGGTTCCACGCAGTTGCTCGGCGTTGAGGAGCGAATCGTGCGCTTCCCATTCCGGCCCGCCTGGCACTCCCCACATGTTGTCGGTGTTGCCGCCGCGCGATGTCACCGTCGATTGAATGCTGGCCCGACCCCAGGTGTCCGTGGTCGAGTAGCACCCGCTGAAACCCGCTACCCCCTTGTACAGGCCCGGATTTCGGTGAGCGAGCATCATCGCGCCCTGGGCGCCCATCGAAATGCCCGCAATTGCATTGACGCCGTTGGTATTCAATCTCGCGTTCAAGAGCGGGGGCAACTCTTTCGCGATGAACGTTTCCCACTTGTGCAGTCCAAGTGCCGGGTCCTCGTTCTCCCAATCCGTGTACATGCCGGCCTTGCCGCCGTTGATCATCACGACGTTGACGTTCTTGTCGGCAAAGAAATCCGGTGCCACGCCGTACCTGACCCAGCCACTGGACGTCTCACGGGCATCCGCACCGTCCAGGAGATACAAGGTCGGTCGTGGCACGGAATTGTCTGCGGGAAGAATAATTTCGACGCCGACGTCGCGCCGCAATGCGGGAGATGCCACCGTCAAGCGAACTGACTGCGGTCCCGTCACACTCTCATCGACAATTGTCGGGGCGGTGATGCCGGCCACCAGAGGCGACAACGGGCCCGGATCGCCCTGCATGGACCCCGGCACGGTCGAGCCGTATTCCAACTGCTCGATACTGCCGGGGGTCGGCGACGCGCCGGCAGACGTGATTGCGAGCACCTGCAGTCCCAACACACACGCAGTCGTGACAACAATTCCCGCCCGCCGCACGGGGGTGGGCGGGGTCAGGCACTTCGACATCAGGCTCCCAAACAATCAAATACAGTCACCTGCAAGATACCGTGCAATTCGGACACGCTCACCTGTTGGCCCCTCGCACCACGTCTGATCAGCGGCGAAGCGGAAGATGCACGCACGGCGTCAGACACCCAGAGCCTTCGACAGCGTCGGCCACGCCTTCGGCAAGCGCTCACGCCAGTACGCCCAGGCGTGCGTACCGTTGGGCTCGTAGTCCACGGTGGCCTCGATATCGAGTGAGCGCAATCGCTGATCGAACACCTTGGTACATACCTTCGCAGCAGCCTCGATCCCACCGCCGACAACCAGTCGCTCCAACAGTTCCGGCGTCTGCAGCGTTTCGTTAACCCCAGGGGCACCGTTGGCAGTGGAGATGTAGATTTCCTTGCCGCGCAAGCGTTCTGCGTTCAACACCGAATCGTGTGCCTCCCACTGCGGCCCGCCGAGTTCTCCCCACATATTGGCCGGGTCACCGCCACGCGAGGTGATCGTCGCCTGCACGCTGGTTCGTCCCCAGGTATCCATCGTCGAATAGCAACCGCTGAACACCGCGACGCCGCGGTACAGATCCGGATACCGATGAGCGAGCATCATCGCTCCCTGCGCACCCATCGACGTCCCGGCAATCGCGTTGACGCCGTTGGTACCGAAGTGATCGTCGATCAACGGCGGCAGCTCCTTCGCGATGAAGGTCTCCCACTTGTGCAGGCCGAGCGCCGGGTCCGCGCTCTCCCAATCCGAGAACAAGCTCGCCGAGCCGCCGTTGATCATGACGACATACGCATTCTTGTCAGCAAAGAACGCGGGAGCGCCGCCCATGGTCACCCATCCGTTCGAGCCCTCACCGCCGTCGACGCCTTGAAGCATGTAGAGCGTCGGGCGCGGAACCGAGTTGTCTGCCGGAAGCAATACTTCGACGCCAACCTCACGCTTCAAAGCCGGCGACGCAATCGTCAGACGCGACGCCTGCACTCCGGTGTGTTCTTCGCCAACGACGGCCGCAGCCGTTATGTCGTCGCGCAAAACCGGAAGAGGCCCCGGATCATCGCGAAATATCTCAGGAACACTTGATCCGAAATCAAAACTTCCGGTGCTGCCGGTACTCGACTGCGCGCCGGCCGTACCGACTCCGACAAGCGACACAGTCGCGACGCACATCGCGATCAGCGCCGCTCCGACCTTCCCGATCCGGGCAGGCGTGTTCACAAGGGCATTCATGCAGACTCCAATTATCTAATCCCGACAAAGTGAACATACCGTCCAGTTTCAAATCGACGGTCATTACGCTCATTCACAGCGGTGTCGGACGTGCGGATTAGGGTGGAAACATGCCGCCGGAATCAGTCCCAGTCCTCGATCTGGACCAAATCCGCGCTGTTGTCGGCACAACTACATTTCAACGTGGACTCGACTATTTCCGTCAAGGAGCTGTTCGAGAATTCGGGTGGGACGAGTCGACCGAGACGCTCGAAGGCGATGTTGTCGGCAACGAGGAGTACACATCTACGGTGTGGCTCAGCCGACGATCCCATGACCACACCAGCAACGTCGTCACCATCCTCCGTGGCATCTGCACATGCCCTGTGCGCATGAACTGCAAACACGTCGCCGCCCTGGTCATAGCTGCCGCCGCAAGGTCCTCACAACCCCCGGCGCCGCAGAACTGGGAAGACGCGATCCGGGCACTACTGCGGCCGAATCCTGTCGAACGAGGCCCTGCCGATCTGGGCATCCAGTTCACTCTGCGCGCCAACGGCCCCCGAAACCAACTACTGGTCAAACCGGTGCAACCGGGCTCTCGGGGGTGGATTTCCGGAGGCCTCGCGTGGAACAAGCTGGGCAGCTTCTACCAACACCCAGCTCAGCACATCCGAATACTCAACGACATCCACCTACTGATGAATGGCCGAACGGCGTACCGCCACTACAACGCAACCGATTTCGATCTGTCGGCTTTCCCGAGCCCTGGGTTGTGGGCATTACTCGCCGAGGCGCAGAAGGCCGGTATTCCGCTCCTCCACGCCAAAGCAAGCCTCGGACCGGTCACAATCGGCGACGGAGTAGACGTCTGCATCGATGTGACGCAGGGACCGAACAACGGTCTTCAGGTGGCGCCCCGGCCGTTCTTCACAATCGACGGCAATAGGAAAACAGAGCCAACGCCACCGATTTGGGGAACAATCGGTGCCGACGCCCACGGAGTCTATGCAGTCGGCGACGACGGCAGGATCCGGCTGGCGCCGTTGAATACACCGGTCTCCCCCGCACTCGAGGACTTCATTGACGCGGGCAACACCATTGACATACCGGCGCAGCACCGCGAAGGCTTCACCTCCCGCTTTGCGATCAGACTCAGCGCGGTTGCCGACATCATCTCCTCCGACAATTCGTACACATCACTCGAGATCAGCGGCCCGGTTCTCCACCTGCAAGCGAAGTACCACAATGATCATCGTGTTGACCTGACATGGGAGTGGCAATACACCATCGGAAACGATCGGTTGACCGTCGGCGTCGACGAACAGACCGGGGCTCTCGACGGCCGCTCGCCCGCCAAGGAACAATCCATCCTCGACACCGTGAGCCCTCTGTTCAGGCGCAACGATGTCACTGAGCCACGCTCCCGAGAACTGGTGCACGGTCCATTGGCAGGCCTGGACACCATGCGCTTCACCCTCGATGTCCTTCCGTTACTCCGTGACCATCCGGACGCTGACGTCACTGTCGACGGGACACCCGCCAACTATCGCGCCGCCGACGATTCGCTTGTCATCGGGCTCTCCACGAGTACCTCGCCGGACAGCGCCGGATCTGATTGGTTCGACCTCGGGGTAACCATCAACGCCGACGGCCAGGAAGTGCCGTTCGCCGACATCTTCTCAGCCCTCAGTATCGGAGCCACCGAACTTCTCCTCCCCGACGGCGCGTACTTCAGCCTCGACAAACCCGAACTCCGTGAACTGCAACGGCTCATCGCTGAAGCACGCTCCCTCCTCGACCGCCCCAACGGCCCGCTGAGAATCAGCAAGTTCCAGGCCGGACTCTGGGACGACCTGACGTCACTGGGAATCGTCGAACATCAAGCAGCGCAGTGGAAGAAGCAAGTTGACGGGTTGCTCACCCATGCTTCCATCGACCAAGTGGATGTCCCGTCGACATTGCTGGCCACACTGCGTCCCTATCAGATCGACGGATTCCGGTGGCTCAATTTCCTTTTGGAACACGGACTCGGCGGAATACTGGCCGACGACATGGGCCTCGGTAAGACACTCCAAACACTGGCGATGATTGCCCGCGCACGCCAAGCCAATCCGACTGCACCACCGTTTCTGATCGTTGCCCCCACCAGCGTTGTCTCGAACTGGAAATCCGAAATCGCCAGATTCACACCAGAACTCAGTACGGTCGTTGTCTCCGGGACACTCAAACGACAGAACCTAGATCTCACCGACATCGTGGTCGGCGCCGACATCGTGATCACGTCGTACGCCTTGCTCCGCCTCGACTCCGACGCCTATTCGGCCAACAGTTGGTCCGGACTCATCCTCGATGAAGCCCAGTTTGCAAAGAACCACAAATCCAAAGTCCACCAGTGCGCCCGTAAGATCGAGACACCGTTCAAACTCGCCATCACCGGCACACCGATGGAGAACAACCTGACCGAACTGTGGTCGCTGCTTGCGATCACCGCTCCCGGACTGTTTCCGAATTCTGCCAACTTCACCGAGTTGTACCGACGACCGATCGAAAACAACGGGGACACAGAGCGATTGGAGCAACTGCGCCGCCGCGTCAAACCGCTGATGATCAGACGCACCAAAGAGCAGGTGGTTCGCGACCTACCCGCAAAGCAGGAACAAGTACTCGAGATCGACCTCTATCCCAAGCATCGCACGCTCTACGACACCCATCTCCAACGAGAGCGCCAGAAGATCCTCGGCCTGCTGTCCGACGTCGACAAGAACCGTTTCACCATCCTCGCTTCACTGACACTACTGCGCCAACTCAGCCTCGACGCCTCGCTGATCGACGACAAGAACGCTGCGATCCCATCAGCCAAAGTCGACGCACTTCTCGAGCAATTGGACGACGTCATCGCCGGCGGGCACCGTGCCTTGATCTTCAGTCAGTTCACCGGTTTCCTTAACTCCGTTCGCCGTCGCCTCGACGCTGACAACATCGAGCACTGCTATCTGGACGGCAGCACACGCGATCGCGGCGAAGTGTTGGAAAAGTTCAAAACCGGTACTGCGCCAGTGTTTTTGATCAGTCTCAAAGCCGGCGGCTTCGGCCTCAACCTCACTGAGGCCGACTACTGCTTCATTCTTGATCCGTGGTGGAACCCTGCCACCGAAGCTCAAGCCGTGGACCGAGCACATCGCATCGGCCAAACCAAGAACGTGATGGTGTATCGCATCATCGCCAAGGACACGATCGAAGACAAGGTGATGGCTCTCAAAGCAAAGAAATCTGCACTGTTCGCCAGCGTCATGGACTCCGATGAACTGCTCAGTTCCACTCTGGGCGCAGAGGACATCCGTTCGCTCTTCGAGTGAACGCAGGCTGGTTCCGCCGCACAATCGTCGGGAACGGTATGGTTATTTGCGAACGGACAACACAGAACTCACGAATGCGGCCACCACCACATTCGAACGAGAGGAACCTGAATGGGCGTCACACTTGCCAAGGGCGGCAACGTATCTCTGTCGAAAGCAGCACCCAATCTGACCAAAATTGCTGTCGGGCTTGGGTGGGACGCGCGAAGCACCAGTGGCGCTGACTTCGACCTCGATGCGAGTGCGTTGGTCACCGGCCCCGAACGCAAGGTACTTTCCGACCTACACTTCGTTTTTTACAACAACCTTCGGTCTCCCGACGGAGCCATCGAGCACACCGGTGACAACCTCACCGGCGAAGGCGAAGGAGACGACGAGGTAATCAACATCGACCTCCCGGCCGTACCGCCGAACGTCACCAACATCTTCTTCCCGGTATCGATCCACGACGCCGACGCTCGACTCCAGTCCTTCGGCCAGGTCACCAATGCCTACATTCGCGTGGTCGACCTCTCCACGGGATCAGAACTTGCCCGCTACGATCTGTCCGAAGATGCGTCCACAGAGACAGCCATGCTCTTCGGTGAGGTGTACCGACACAACACCGAGTGGAAGTTCCGCGCCATCGGCCAGGGATACGCGTCCGGCCTCGCGGGTATTGCCCGTGACTACGGCGTCAACATCTGACACTGCACCAAACACATGGGTCCGAGCCTGAATCAGGCTCGGACCCCTGCTCGTTCCAGCGATGCTGTCTAGCGTTGAAGGACTGCCCGTGCAAGATGCTGCGCCCAGGGCATATCCGACGTCGAGGCCATCCCAACCAGGTCGTATCCGATGGCACCGAGCAGATCAAGGACCTCGATGGTGGTGCCGGCAGACTTGCCCGAGATCCCGGGATCCGCGATCAACGCCTGTGATGATCGGATCTGACCAAGAGTTCCTGCAACAAGGTGATGTCGATCCGATGGTTCCAGCCCTGCAGCAACAGCAAGTAGGACAAGAAGTTCAACGGCCCGCGTACGTCCCGCCGATGCCACCGGGACTCCCTCGACAATGCAGTCCCACAACACGTCGGCATCTGCACTTGCTGAACGCCCACGACGTGTCAGAACAATCCTGCCCTTCAGCTTCCTGGCTAAACCCCAGCTTCGGAGGAGTACCAACAATCGCTGAGCTTTGGGGAGATTAACCGGCTCGAGTTCCGGCTGATCCAGCGCGGCGTCGACGGTCGACAAGAACGAGTCGACATCGATTCCGTCGTCACCGATCAACGTCAGCAACATCTGAAGGCGAGCGCTCGCAGCAACACGTACCTGCGACGAAGACTCGGAACGATCGTCAAGTCCCGCCATCGCAAACACGTCATGCAGCTCAGGTGCACTGGCCGGCGCAAGCAATTCGAAAAGATTCCAGATATCGAAGGTGCGAGGGAACGATTCGATGACGGACTCGCGCGCCACCGTTCCGACACAGTGAGCCAATCGTTCGTTAACCTCCGCCAACACAAACCTGTTCGGCTGGAAATCGGTTTGTGCCCACTCCAGAGTCCACTCACGAGAGCGCAGTTCCTCGGAAAGCAGCACTCGCAACAGCTGCTCGAATTCTTCAGGTCCGGCACACTCTTCGGGCGGGCACGCACCAATACCTTCAATACAGACCGCGGATTGGTCCGCAGCTTTGTCGTCGACCGATTCAAGAGTCACAGAATGCCGCCAAGCACCCGCCCGGCCGTATCGGTACTGGATCATGTCTCCAGGCGACAATAGAACTTCGTCAACGTGGACCTCGTTTTCGGCGACGGTGTTCTGGCCGCTTCGACGACGATCAGCCACACGATTGAGCGGAGCGTATTCCAAGAAATCACCGGGAAAACGTGTCCCGATTTTCCGCCACGAATGTCCATGGACATCGTGCCAGCCCATCGCCCGTTGAACTACAGCATGGAAATCATCGAGCGTGAAATCGGAATCGACAATCAGCCGCCGTGATATCTGCGTGGACACCTCTTCAAGCCGAATCGAGATTCGTAGACCTGCCGGCGTTGAACGGCGCTGCCCATGCGAGTTTCTCGCGGGAAGTCCAGACATATCAGAAGAGTGCGGTGAAGCGGTAGTTTCTTGCGGATCAAATCCTGTCGGCACAAGTCGCAGGTGCGAGCCACTGGAGTTGCGGAGGCCAGCCATAGGTGTTCACTATGCCATGAACTGCCGACAACCCTTCAGTTTTACCGGCGTACACGACCCAATTTGCGGAGTTTTAACCCACCTCTTGTGGTGCGAACGGTACCTTCGGCGCCTCAGATCGACCGAACGTACCGTTCGCTCACATCCCGCAGGGCGGTGCTGGGGTGGGAACGACGAAAAAGCCCCCCAACCAAAGGTTGGGGGGCTTTCTCAAGTTGTGTTCGGCGGTGTCCTACTCTCCCACACCCTGTCGAGTGCAGTACCATCGGCGCTGAAGGGCTTAGCTTCCGGGTTCGGAATGGGACCGGGCGTTTCCCCTTCGCTATGACCGCCGTAACTCTATGAAACTGTCACAGTAACTTTCCTGTCGATCACCGTGGTTTCACCACCCGTCAACACCAATCAATGGTGTTGGGGGATGGAGAAAACAAGGTTTTCTCAAGGTATCTGTGTGTTGTTTCAGATACCGCACAGTGGACGCGTAGCTTCTTTGTGGTAAGTCCTCGGCCTATTAGTACCAGTCACCTGCATACATTACTGTACTTCCAGTTCTGGCCTATCAACCCGGTGGTCTGCCGGGGGCCTTACCCCCTCGAGGGGGTGAGAAACCTCATCTTGGAACAGGCTTCCCGCTTAGATGCTTTCAGCGGTTATCCCTTCCGAACGTAGCTAACCAGCGGTGCTCCTGGCGGAACAACTGGCACACCAGAGGTTCGTCCGTCCCGGTCCTCTCGTACTAGGGACAGCCTTCCTCAAGTTTCTTACGCGCGCGGCGGATAGAGACCGAACTGTCTCACGACGTTCTAAACCCAGCTCGCGTGCCGCTTTAATGGGCGAACAGCCCAACCCTTGGGACCTACTCCAGCCCCAGGATGCGACGAGCCGACATCGAGGTGCCAAACCATCCCGTCGATATGGACTCTTGGGGAAGATCAGCCTGTTATCCCCGGGGTACCTTTTATCCGTTGAGCGACACCGCTTCCACTTGCCGGTGCCGGATCACTAGTCCCGACTTTCGTCCCTGCTCGACCTGTCAGTCTCACAGTCAAGCTCCCTTGTGCACTTGCACTCGACACCTGATTGCCAACCAGGCTGAGGGAACCTTTGGGCGCCTCCGTTACATTTTGGGAGGCAACCGCCCCAGTTAAACTACCCACCAGGCACTGTCCCTGAACCAGATCATGGTCCGAGGTTAGAGGTCCAATTCGATCAGAGTGGTATTTCAACAACGACTCCACGATAACTGGCGTCACCGTTTCACAGTCTCCCACCTATCCTACACAAACCGAACCGAACACCAATACCAAGCTGTAGTGAAGGTCCCGGGGTCTTTTCGTCCTGCCGCGCGTAACGAGCATCTTTACTCGTAATGCAATTTCGCCGAGTCTACGGTTGAGACAGCTGAGAAGTCGTTACGCCATTCGTGCAGGTCGGAACTTACCCGACAAGGAATTTCGCTACCTTAGGATGGTTATAGTTACCACCGCCGTTTACTGGGGCTTAAATTCTCAGCTTCGCTCCGAAGAACTAACCGGTCCTCTTAACCTTCCAGCACCGGGCAGGCGTCAGTCCGTATACATCGTCTTACGACTTCGCACGGACCTGTGTTTTTAGTAAACAGTCGCTTCTCACTGGTCTCTGCGGCCCCACCCAGCTCAGACAGTAAATGTCGTCACCAGACAGGGCCCCCCTTCTCCCGAAGTTACGGGGGCATTTTGCCGAGTTCCTTAACCATAGTTATCTCGATCGCCTTAGTATTCTCTACCTGACCACCTGTGTCGGTTTGGGGTACGGGCCGTGTGAAAGCTCGCTAGAGGCTTTTCTCGGCAGCATAGGATCACTGAATTCGCCTCAATCGGCTACGCATCACGTCTCAGGCTTATATGCGACCCGGATTTGCCTAGGTCACGCCCTACACGCTTACACCGGTATTACCACTGACCGGCCCAGCTACCTTCCTGCGTCACCCCATCGCTTGGCTACTACCAGATCAGGTCCCGTGCATCCACCAACTCGAGACCCGAAGGTCTTCTCGTGGCTTCAGGACGGTTAGTATCACTGATTCACCATGGGCGCGTTCACACGGGTACGGGAATATCAACCCGTTGTCCATCGGCTACGCCTGTCGGCCTCGTCTTAGGTCCCGACTCACCCTGGGCGGATTAACCTGGCCCAGGAACCCTTGGTCATTCGGCGGACGAGTTTCTCACTCGTCTTTCGCTACTCATGCCTGCATTCTCACTCGTGTGGCCTCCACGGCTAGGTCACCCTGCCGCTTCCATGGCCACACGACGCTCCCCTACCCATCCACACACCTGCCAGAAAATCCTTGGATCAACTGGGGGCTATTGCGTGAATGCCGCAGCTTCGGTGGTGTACTTGAGCCCCGCTACATTGTCGGCGCAGGATCACTTGACCAGTGAGCTATTACGCACTCTTTCAAGGGTGGCTGCTTCTAAGCCAACCTCCTGGTTGTCTTCGCGACCCCACATCCTTTTCCACTTAGTACACGCTTAGGGACCTTAGCTGGCGATCTGGGCTGTTTCCCTCTCGACTACGAACCTTATCGCCCGCAGTCTCACTGCCGCGCTCTCACTCACCGGCATTCGGAGTTTGGCTGATTTCGGTAAGCTTGTGGGCCCCCTAGACCATCCAGTAGCTCTACCTCCGGTGAGAAACACGCGACGCTGCACCTAAATGCATTTCGGGGAGAACCAGCTATCACGGAGTTTGATTGGCCTTTCACCCCTACCCACAACTCATCCCCTCAGTTTTCAACCTAAGTGGGTTCGGTCCTCCACGACGTCTTACCGTCGCTTCAACCTGGCCATGGGTAGATCACTCCGCTTCGGGTCTAGAGCATGCCACTACGATCGCCCTATTCGGACTCGCTTTCGCTACGGCTACCCCACACGGGTTAA